>NZ_JBITIB010000008.1:0-279906 GCF_044458565.1 Streptomyces sp. NPDC050433
CGGGCGCAGGAGTTGCTGGCGCTGCCGCTGGAGGAGCGTCTGGAGCGGCGGATCATCGACGGGGAGAAGAACGGCCTGGAGGACGACCTCACTGCTGCGCTCGCCGGGCGCCCGGCGCTGGAGATCGTGAACGACATTCTGCTGAACGGTATGAAGGTCGTGGGTGAGCTGTTCGGTTCCGGTCAGATGCAGTTGCCGTTCGTGCTGCAGTCGGCGGAGGTGATGAAGACGGCGGTGGCGTTCCTGGAACCTCACATGGAGAAAGTCGCCGACGGCGAAGAGGCTGCGGGCAAGGGCACGATTGTGCTGGCCACGGTGCGTGGTGATGTGCACGACATCGGGAAGAACCTGGTCGACATCATTTTGTCCAACAACGGCTACACGGTGGTGAATCTCGGGATCAAGCAGCCGGTCTCGGCGATCCTGGAGGCCGCGGAGGAGCACCGGGCGGATGTGATCGGGATGTCGGGGCTGCTGGTGAAGTCCACGGTCATCATGAAGGAGAACCTTCAGGAGCTGAACCGGCGCAGGATGGCCGCGGATTTCCCCGTCATCCTGGGCGGTGCCGCTCTTACCCGTGCTTATGTCGAGCAGGACCTGCACGAGATCTACGAGGGTGAAGTCCGCTACGCGCGTGACGCGTTCGAGGGGCTGCGGCTGATGGACGCGCTGATCGGGGTCAAGCGGGGTGTCCCCGGAGCCGTACTGCCGGAGCTGAAACAGCGCCGTGTCAAACCCGCCACGGCTGCGGTGGTGGAGCGCCTTGAGGAGGGTGCGGTCCGTTCGGATGTGTCGGTGACCAATCCCGTTCCCAGGCCGCCGTTCTTCGGCACGCGGGTGGTGAAGGGTATCCAGCTGAAGGAGTACGCCTCGTGGCTGGACGAGGGGGCGTTGTTCAAGGGGCAGTGGGGGCTGAAGGAGGCCCGTAAGGGCGGACCCAGCTACGAGGAGTTGGTGGAGTCGGAGGGCCGGCCGCGTCTGCGGGGCTGGCTGGAGAAGCTCCACACCGGCAGTCTCCTGGAGGCGGCGGTGGTTTACGGCTACTTCCCCTGTGTGTCCAAGGGTGATGATCTGATCCTGCTCGGTGAGGACGGCTCGGAGCGCACCCGGTTCACCTTCCCGCGGCAGCGGCGTGGGCGCCGGCTGTGTCTGGCGGACTTCTTCCGCCCGGAGGACTCCGGCGAGACCGATGTGGTGGGGCTTCAGGTCGTCACGGTCGGCTCGAAGATCGGCGCCGCCACGGCGGAACTCTTCGAGAAGAACGCCTACCGCGACTACCTCGAACTCCACGGCCTGTCCGTCCAGCTCGCCGAAGCCCTCGCCGAGTACTGGCACGCCCGCGTCCGCTCCGAACTCGGCTTCGCCGGCGAGGACCCGTCCCAGGTCGAGGACATGTTCGCGCTGAAGTACCGGGGGGCGCGCTTCTCGCTCGGCTACGGCGCCTGCCCCGATCTGGAGGACCGCGCGAAGATCGCCGACCTCCTGGAGCCCGGCCGGATCGGCGTCGAACTCTCCGAAGAGTTCCAGCTCCACCCCGAACAGTCCACCGACGCCATCGTCATCCACCACCCCGAAGCGAAGTACTTCAACGCGCGATAAAGCGCGACAAAGGCTCTCAGCGCGCACTTCGCCCGGACGAGTCGTACACTGGTCGGTCCAGTGTGGGCCGGTTGCCGGACTCGGCGGGATTCCCCGTCAGGAAAGGCGACCGGCCTTCTCGTCCCTCTCGGAGGTGTGCCGGAATGACCAGTACGGTTCCCGCGTCCTTGCCCCGTACGGCCGAAGGATCGGCCCTCCAGGCCGTGCTGCTCGACATGGACGGCACCCTGGTCGACACCGAGGGTTTCTGGTGGGACACGGAGGTCGAGGTGTTCAAGGACCTCGGCCACCCCCTGGACGAGGCCTGGCGCGATGTGGTCGTGGGCGGGCCGATGACCAGGAGTGCCGGCTATCTCATCGAGGCTACCGGCGCGGACATCACCCTCGACGAGCTGACCGTGCTACTGAACGACCGCTTCGAGGAGCGCATCGCCCTGGACGTGCCGCTGATGCCGGGAGCCGCCAGGCTCCTTGCCGAGCTGGCCCACCACGGCGTGCCCACGGCACTGGTCTCGGCCTCCCACCGGCGCATCATCGACCGCGTCCTGGAGACCGTCGGACGCCACCACTTCGGCCTCACCGTGGCCGGTGACGAGGTGATGAACACCAAGCCGCACCCGGACCCGTATCTGCTGGCCGCGAGCGGGCTGAGTGCCGCCCCGTCCAGATGCGCCGTCATCGAGGACACGGCCACCGGCGTCGCGTCCGCCGAGGCCGCGGGTTGCCGGGTGGTCGCGGTACCGTCCGTCGCGCCCATCGCCGCCGCCGCGGGACGGGTGATCGTGAAGTCTCTCGAAGAGGTCGACCTGGTATTTCTCCGTGGTCTGATGACGCGCAAGCACTGATACGCATACAGAGCTTGGCCCCTGAAACTATCCAAAGCCGGGGTAATGCGTAAGCGCTTGCGGAGAGCGCTCGTTGATCATTCCGGACGTGATCATGACGGCCGACAGGGATAAGCGCGTGACGTTTGTCACTCTCCGTTCCGTCGCCGAGCGTGATCACGCCCGTTCCGCACCCGACGCCTGCCCGCCCGCCGTGCCGAAACGGGCACCCATGTGTCCCGTTTTCTCACTCGATGCGCGGATCATTCGCACGGCCCGATGTCGCTTCCCGGCAATTGCAGATCACTTTGCGATTACGCCCGAAGTCGGCCCGGTTCATCACATCCGCACCCTCCGACTAATCTCAACGCGAGAACTTCGCCACTCGTTCACCGCCTCAACGGTGTGTTCCGACGGTCAATCACGTCGCGAAATTCTCAATCACCGTTGTATCCCAGGGTGTTCGGATGAGGGAGTACGTCCAGGATGAAGCGCAAGAGTCTCGTGCTGCCGGTGGTGGCCGGTCTGCTCGCACCGGTGCTCGTCGCCTGCGGCGGCTCGGACGACTCGTCCGGCAGCGGTGACGCCATCGTCGTGGGCACCACGGACCAGTTCACCGTCACCGAGGAGTCCCCGGCGCCCCTGGACCCGGCGTTCGCGTACGACACCGGCTCGTGGAACATCCTTCGCCAGTCCCTCCAGACGCTGATGCACATCCCGCGCGGCGGCGGAGCCCCGGTCCCCGAGGCCGCGTCCGGCTGCCGGTTCTCGGACAACCAGAACGAGAGCTACCGCTGCGAGCTGCGTCCGGGGCTGAAGTTCTCCGGTGGCGCCGAGGTCACCTCGAAGGACGTGAAGTTCTCCATCGAGCGCGTGATCGACATCAACTCCGAGGCAGGCGCGGTGGGCCTGCTCAAGAACATCGACACCATCGAGACGCCCAGCGACACCGAGGTCATCTTCCACCTCAAGACCCCCGACGCCACGTTCCCGTACAAGCTCTCCACACCCGTCGCCGGCATCGTCGACCCCGCGTCGTACGAGGGCAAGAAGCTCCGCGACGGCTTCGAGGTGAACGGCTCCGGCCCGTACAACTTCAAGGCCGAGCTGGACGGCGACCAGGTCGTCAAGGCGGTCTTCACCAAGAACACCTCGTACAAGGGCGACCTCAAGCTCCGCAACGACAAGGTCGAGCTGCGCTCGTACCCCGACGCGGCAGCCATGGGCAAGGCGCTCGACTCCGGCGAGATCGACGTGATGGCCCGCACCATGTCGCCCGGACAGATCGAGGAGATGTCCGCCAAGCCCAAGGACAGCGTCGCGCTCACCGAGATGCCGGGTCTGGAGATCCGCTACCTCGCCTTCGACACCGACGAGCCCGTGGTGAAGGACAAGGCCGTACGCCAGGCCGTCGCCTCCCTCGTGGACCGCGGCCAGATCGCCTCCGAGGTGTACGGCTCCACCGCCGAGCCGCTGTACTCCCTCATCCCGGCGACCATCGCGACGCACACCAACTCGTTCTTCAACAAGTACGGCGAGCCCGACCGGGAGGAGGCCGCCAGGCTCCTCGACGAGGCCGGTGTCGAGACGCCCGTGAAGTTCACCCTGCACTACACCACCGACCACTACGGCGAGGCCACGGCCAAGGAGTTCGAGACGCTCAAGAAGCAGCTCAACTCCAGCGGGCTCTTCCAGGTCGACACCAAGGGCACCGAGTGGTCGAAGTTCCGTCCCGCTCAGACACGCGGTGACTACACCGTCTACGGCATGGGCTGGTTCCCCGACTTCCCCGACCCGGACAACTACATCGCACCGTTCCTCGACGAGGACAACTTCCTCAACGCGCCGTACGCCAACAAGAAGGTGAGCGGGCAGCTGATCCCGCAGTCGCGCCGCGAGGCCGAACGCAGCGCCGCCGCCAAGGCCTTCGGGCAGATGCAGGACATCGTCGCCGAGGACGTACCGGTGCTGCCGCTCTGGCAGGGCAAGCAGTACGTCGCCGCCGACGACGACATCTCCGGGGTCGAGTGGGCCCTCAACTCCTCGGGCGAGCTGCTGCTGTGGGAGCTGGGCACCGGCAGCGCCGTCTGACCCGTAGACCTTGTGTACGAGTGAGGCCCCCGGCATCGCACCGATGCCGGGGGCCTCACTCGTACACGCTGTGCGTCGGTCCGCCTACTGGGCGCCGGGGCGCACCAGGCCGCTCTCGTACGCGTAAACCGCCGCCTGCACACGGTCGCGCAGACTCAGCTTCGTGAGCACATGACCCACATGCGTCTTCACCGTCGTCTCGCTCACGAACAGGTCCGCCGCGATCTCGGCGTTGGACAGCCCGCGCGCCACCAGCTTGAGCACCTCCACCTCGCGCTCGGTCAGCGTGTGCAGGGTGTCCGGCACCTGCTCCTCGCCGGACGGCAGATGGTCCGCGTACTTGTCCAGCAGCCTGCGGGTGATGCTCGGCGCCAGCATCGCGTCACCGGCGGCCACCACCCGGATCGCCTGCACCAGCTCGTTCGCGGGCGCGTCCTTCAGCAGAAAGCCGCTCGCCCCGGCGCGCAGCGCCTCCACCACGTACTCGTCCAGATCGAACGTGGTCAGCACCAGCACCTTCGCCGGGCCGTCCTTGCCGGGGCCGGTGATCTGACGGGTCGCCTCGACACCGTCCATCCTCGGCATCCGGATGTCCATCAGCACGACATCGGGCTGGAGCGCCCGGACCTGGTCGATGGCCTGGAGGCCGTCCCCGGCCTCGCCGACGACCGCGATGTCCTGCTCGGCCTCCAGGATCATCCGGAAGCCGGTACGCAGCAGTGGCTGGTCATCGACCAGCAGGACGCGGATCGCCACAGGGAACTCCTTCGACGGGACTGATCCCGGTCCATTCTGCCTTGAGTGCCCACCCACGACTCCGGCGGGCACACCACCCCCTTAGACCCCTTGAGCCGACTCGACCGCCTCCACGGCCGGACGAGGCTCCGCCCCTTCCGCCGGCGGCACCGTCAGCGGATACACCGGCGGGGTGCCGCCGAACTCCGGACACACCGCCTGGTGGTCGCACCAGCCGCACAGCTTCGTCGGCCGGGGCCGCCAGTCACCCGACTCCGTCGCCTGCCTGATCGCCTCCCAGAGCGCCAGCAGCTTCCGCTCGACACGCTCCAGATCGGCCTCCACCGGGTCGTACGTCAGGACGTCGCCGCTGCCCAGATAGACCAGCTGGAGCCGGCGCGGCACCACCCGCTTCAGCCGCCAGATCACCAGGGCGTAGAACTTCATCTGGAACAGCGCGCCCTCCGCGTACTCCGGACGCGGCGCCTTGCCCGTCTTGTAGTCCACGATCCGCACCTCGCCCGACGGCGCCACATCCACCCGGTCGATCACCCCGCGCAGCCGCAGCCCCGACCGCAGCTCCGTCTCCACGAACAACTCACGCTCGGCCGGCTCAAGACGCGTCGGATCCTCCAGCGAGAACCACCGCTCGACCAGCTGCTCGGCCTCCGACAGCCAGCGCGACAACCGCTCCCCGCCCTCGTCCCCCGCGAACAGCTCACCCAGCTCCGGCCTCGACTCCAGCAACCGGTCCCACTGACCCGGAACCATCGATCTGGCCCGCGGCGCCGTACGCTCGACAGCGGGATCGTCGAACAGCCTCTCCAGCACCGCGTGCACCAGCGTCCCTCGGGTCGCCGCCTCGCTCGGCTTCTCCGGAAGCTTGTCGATCACCCGGAACCGGTACAGCAAAGGGCACTGCATGAAGTCGCTCGCACGCGACGGTGACAGCGAATTGGGCTGCTGACTCGCACTCATGACACAGACCCTACGACCCGCCACCGACAGCGAGCGGAATACCATCGAGGCGAGACCCCCCGCGCACCACATGATCGAGCGAGCGACGGCGCCGCAACGAAGGGATGACGTGAACAAGGACGACGAGAGCGGCGAGAGCAGAAGGCCGCAGTCCGGTCCTGAGGACGCGCCCCCCGGCGGCAAGCGGAAGAGGCCCGAAGACCCCGGAGGCGGGATTCTGATGGGCCGTCCCTTCGGCGTACCCGTCTACGTCGCCCCCAGCTGGTTCCTGGTCGCCGCGCTCATCACCTGGGTCTTCGGCGGCCAGCTCGACCGCGTGCTGCCCCACCTCGGCGGAGTCCGCTACCTCGTCGCACTCTTCTTCGCCGTCGCCTTCTACGCCTCCGTACTCGTCCACGAACTGGCCCACACCGTCGTCGCGCTGCGCTACAAACTGCCGGTGCGCCGCATCCAGCTCCAGTTCTTCGGCGGCGTCTCCGAGATCGAGAAGGAATCGGAGACCCCCGGCCGCGAATTCATGCTCGCCTTCGTCGGCCCCCTGCTCTCCCTCGTCCTCGCGGGCTTCTTCTACCTCACGATGGCGGCCGTCGAGCCCGGCACCGTCCCCGGCGTCCTCCTCGCCGGACTGATGATCTCCAACCTCATCGTCGCCGCCTTCAACCTGCTGCCCGGCCTGCCCCTGGACGGCGGCCGGATGCTCCGCGCCGTCGTCTGGAAGATCACCGGCAAACCCATGGCCGGCACCGTCGCCGCCGTCTGGGTCGGCCGCGCACTCGCCGTCGCCGTGCTCATCGGCCTGCCGCTCCTCACCCACACCGGCGCCCTCGGCAACTCCACCAAGGACATCGGCGGCGTCGAAACCGTCACCGACGCACTCCTCGCCGCCATCCTCGCCGCGATCATCTGGACCGGCGCCGGCAACAGCCTGCGCATGGCCCGCCTGCGCGAACACCTGCCCGACCTGCGGGCCCGCGCCCTCACCCGGCGCGCCGTCCCCGTCGAATCCGCCACCCCGCTCTCCGAAGCCCTTCGCCGCGCCAACGAAGCCGGCGCCCGCGCGCTCGTCGTCGTCGACGGACAGGGCGAACCGACCGCACTCGTCCGCGAAGCCGCCATCGTCGGCGTCCCCACCCACCGCCGCCCCTGGGTCGCCGTCAGCGGCCTCGCCCACGACCTCACCGACGGCATGAAGGTCCCCGCCGAACTCGCCGGCGAAGCACTCCTCGACCGCCTCAGGGCCAACCCCGCGACCGAATACCTCGTCGTGGAGGAGAACGGCGAGATCTACGGTGTCCTGTCCACCGCCGACGTCGAACGCGCCTTCGTCGCCGCCATGGCCAGGCCCGACGCCACATGAGACCGCCCCACACCACGTGAGGGAGCCTCATATCCAGCAGGTAGTCTGACCGCATGTCCGAACCGACCGGTGCCGCCCGACGTCGCGGCCCCTTCAAGGTCGGGGACCAGGTCCAGCTCACCGACCCCAAGGGACGCCACTACACCTTCACGCTCGAAGCCGGGAAGAACTTCCACACCCACAAGGGTTCCTTCCCCCACGACGAGCTGATCGGTGCTCCCGAGGGCAGTGTTGTCCGCACCACGGGAAACGTCGCCTACCTCGCGCTGCGCCCCCTGCTCCCCGACTACGTCCTGTCCATGCCCCGCGGCGCCGCCGTGGTCTACCCCAAGGACGCGGGCCAGATCCTGGCCTTCGCCGACATCTTCCCCGGCGCACGAATCGTCGAAGCCGGCGTGGGATCGGGCTCGCTCAGCACCTTCCTGCTGCGCGCCATCGGCGATCAGGGCATGCTGCACTCCTACGAGCGCCGGCAGGACTTCGCCGACATCGCCCAGCAGAACGTGGAGCGCTACTTCGGCGGCCCCCACCCCGCCTGGCAGCTCACCGTCGGCGACCTCCAGGACAACCTCTCCGACACCGAGGTCGACCGCGTCATCCTCGACATGCTCGCACCGTGGGAATGCGTCGAACCCGTGTCGAAGGCCCTCGTACCCGGCGGCATCCTCTGCGCGTACGTCGCCACCACCACCCAGCTCGCCCGCACCGTCGAGACCATCCGCGAACACGGCTCCTTCAACGAGCCCGCCGCCTGGGAATCGATGGTCCGCAACTGGCACGTCGAGGGACTCGCCGTACGCCCCGACCACCGCATGATCGGCCACACCGGCTTCCTCGTCACCGCCCGCCGCCTCGCCGACGGAGTGGAGCCGCCCCTGCGCCGCCGCCGCCCCTCCAAGGGCGCGTACGGCGAGGACTACGACGGACCGGGAAGCGGCAGCGGATCCCGAGGCTGAGGTCCACAACACACCGGCGCCGCCGCCCCGTTCACGTCCACCCGACGCGAACTCGGCGGCGGCGTCTTTACGTTGGCCTTACCGACCCCGCTGTTCCACCGCACTGTGACGTGTGGCACCATTCACGCCACCCCCACCGGCACTGCCTTCACAGGAGACACCGCGTGCAGATCTCCGACGTCCCGGACCTCGCGCACACCCGCCCGCGTCCGGTGCACTGGCTCGCCACGGCCACCGCGATGGCCGGCGTCATGGCCGCCGCCGGACTGCTCCAGCCCGACGCCGCCACGGCCAACCAGTCAAGCCCCGAAACCACCGCACGCACCGCCCCGAACGCGGCACCGCAGCCCGCGCCCGACACCGCCGCCGTGGACTTCCCCCTCGAATGCGGCGGCGCGAAGGCACTGGTCACGAAGAAGGCCACCGGCGACCTCGACGGCGACGGCAACCCCGAAACCGTCGCCGCGGCCCGCTGCGACGCCGGCTCCGGCACCCCGCCCAGCGGTGTCTACGTCCTGACGGCGACCAAGAACGCCGGCCCACCCCGTATCGTCGCCACACTCGTGGACCCCGCCGACCGGCAGAGCGTCACCGACCTCGACATACGCGACGGCCTCGTCCAGGCACGACTCCTCGGCTACTCGGGCCCCGACGTCCCCGCCTGCTGCCCCGACGAGGACCAGCGCCTCACCTGGCAGTGGAAGAACGGCGCCTTCGTACGAAGCGCCCAGAACGAATCGCGGAGCGTCTGACCCCGTCACTCCATGTGACCCGCCCGGACGCTCACTCCGCGTCGGGGCCGTACACCTCGACGCTGTCCGAAACACGCCGCACATGAATACAGTCACCCGGACACTCCTTGGCCGAGTCGACAACATCCTTGAGAAGCGGCAGCGGCACACGCGTCGTCGCGCCGGGCGACTGCAGAAGCTCGTCGTCGGCACTCTTCACATACGCCAGCCCGTCGATGTCCAGCTCGAAGACGTCCGGCGCGTACTGGGCGCAGATCCCGTCGCCGGTGCAGAGGTCCTGGTCGATCCAGACTTCGAGCGGCCCGCCGCCCTCGGTGACTGCGTCGCTCGGAGCCTGCTGCTGCACGGTCATATCTCCTGCCGTTTCCTGCGTGGTGTGAGGCAATCTCGGGCAAGTCACGCCAGCCCTGACGGGTGTTGAACACTTCGACGATACAACCGGCCGCTTTCCGATGTTGAACGGTGGGTATTCCCCTGGCGTGAGGGAGAGCGCAAGGGTGAAGATCGGACACGCCCCGACAGTCTTTGTGATCTAGGGGTTTTAATCACCACCTACCCAGGTAGGGTCAGGAAGCGTCCAGCTCCCCTTGGAGGAGGTGAGGACCGTGGCAGCCCACGACGACGACATCAACCGCGGCATCCGGCCCGGACGAGGGTCCGAAGACCCGGCCGGCCAGGTTGCCTTTCTCGAGCAGGAAATCGCCGTCCTGCGACGTAAGCTCGCCGACTCTCCGCGTCATACGAGAATTCTCGAAGAGCGGATCGTCGAACTGCAGACGAACCTGGCAGGCGTGTCCGCGCAGAACGAGCGGCTAGCCAACACGCTCCGTGAGGCCCGCGACCAGATCGTGGCCCTCAAGGAAGAGGTCGACCGGCTCGCACAGCCGCCCGCCGGCTTCGGCGTCTTCCTGCAGGCGAACGAGGACGGCACGGCCGACATCTTCACCGGGGGCCGCAAGCTCCGGGTGAACGTCAGCCCCGGCGTCGAGCTCGAAGAGCTCCGGCGCGGCCAGGAAGTCATGCTCAACGAGGCCCTCAACGTGGTCGAGGCCATGGAATTCGAGCGGGCCGGAGACATCGTCACCCTCAAGGAAATCCTTGAGGACGGCGAGCGCGCCCTCGTCGTCGGACACACCGACGAGGAACGGGTCGTACGGCTCGCCGAGCCGCTGCTCGACATCAACATCCGCGCCGGCGACGCCCTCCTGCTCGAACCGCGCTCCGGATATGTCTACGAGGTGGTCCCCAAGAGCGAGGTCGAGGAGCTCGTCCTCGAAGAGGTCCCCGACGTCGACTACAGCAAGATCGGCGGCCTCGGCGGCCAGATCGAGATGATCCGCGACGCCGTCGAACTGCCGTACCTCTACCCGGACCTCTTCAAAGAGCACGAACTGCGCCCGCCCAAGGGCATCCTGCTCTACGGTCCGCCCGGCTGCGGCAAGACACTCATCGCCAAGGCCGTCGCCAACTCCCTCGCCAAGAAGGTCGCCGAAGTCAGCGGCCGACCCGCGGGGAAGAGCTACTTCCTCAACATCAAGGGCCCTGAACTCCTCAACAAGTACGTCGGCGAGACCGAGCGGCACATCCGCCTCGTCTTCCAGCGTGCCCGTGAGAAGGCCAGCGAGGGCACACCCGTCATCGTCTTCTTCGACGAGATGGAATCCCTCTTCCGCACCCGCGGATCCGGCGTCAGCTCGGACGTGGAGAACACCATCGTCCCCCAGCTGCTCGCCGAGATCGACGGAGTCGAGGGCCTGGAGAACGTCATCGTCATCGGCGCCTCCAACCGCGAGGACATGATCGACCCGGCGATCCTGCGACCCGGCCGGCTCGACGTGAAGATCAAGATTGAGCGCCCGGACGCGGAAGCGGCGAAGGACATCTTCGCCAAGTACCTCCGCTCCTCGCTGCCCCTGCACGAGGACGACCTGTCCGAACACAAGGGCTCGCCCGAGTCCACCGTCCAGGGCATGATCCAGTCGGTCGTCGAGCGGATGTACACCGAATCCGAGGAGAACCGCTTCCTTGAGGTCACCTACGCCAACGGCGACAAGGAAGTCCTCTACTTCAAGGACTTCAACTCCGGCGCGATGATCCAGAACATCGTCGACCGGGCCAAGAAGATGGCCATCAAGGACTTCCTCGACGAGAACCAACGAGGACTCCGCGTCGCCCACCTCCTGCAGGCCTGCGTCGACGAATTCAAGGAGAACGAAGACCTGCCCAACACCACCAACCCCGACGACTGGGCCCGTATCTCCGGCAAGAAGGGCGAGCGGATCGTCTTCATCCGCACCCTCGTCACCGGAAAACAGGGCGCGGACACCGGACGCTCCATCGACACGGTGGCGAACACCGGACAGTACCTGTAAGACACAGACCGGCTGCGGATGTCCGGACGGGCATCCGCAGCCGGTTGCTTTCCCCGTACCTTTCACGACACCAGGCCAATGACGGAAACGATCTCCCCACCAATGCAGAGGCGTTCTAGGCTCTTGGGTACCGCCACGTCGCGCAGTGCGGGGACGGGCACTGCACACGCACCGGAGAGACAGCGGTACTTGAGCGCCGTTCCCGAAGGGGAACGCCGCCGGGCAAGGAGGGCCGCATGACCGTACGGCGAGTAATGGGCATCGAGACGGAGTACGGCATCTCCGTCCCCGGCCAACCGAACGCCAATGCCATGCTCACCTCTTCCCAGATCGTCAACGCCTACGCGGCGGCGATGCACAGGGCGCGCCGCGCCCGCTGGGACTTCGAGGAGGAGAACCCGCTGCGGGACGCACGAGGCTTCGACCTCGCCCGCGAGGCCGCCGAGTCCAGCCAGCTCACCGACGAGGACATCGGGCTGGCCAATGTGATCCTCACCAACGGCGCACGGCTCTACGTCGACCACGCGCACCCGGAATACAGCTCCCCGGAGGTCACCAACCCACGCGACGCCGTCCTGTGGGACAAGGCCGGCGAACGCATCATGGCCGAGGCCGCCGAGCGCGCCGGACAGCTCCCCGGCGCCCAGCCGATCCTGCTCTACAAGAACAACACCGACAACAAGGGCGCCTCGTACGGCACGCACGAGAACTACCTGATGAAGCGGGAAACCCCGTTCTCGGACATCGTGCGCCACCTGACGCCGTTCTTCGTCTCACGGCAGGTCGTCACCGGCGCCGGCCGGGTCGGCATCGGCCAGGACGGCCACGAGCACGGCTTCCAGATCAGCCAGCGAGCGGACTATTTCGAGGTCGAGGTCGGACTGGAGACCACCCTCAAACGGCCCATCATCAACACCAGGGACGAGCCGCACTCGGACGCCGAGAAGTACCGCAGGCTCCATGTGATCATCGGCGACGCGAATCTCTCGGAGATCTCCACCTATCTCAAGCTCGGCACGACATCCCTGGTCCTGTCCATGATCGAGGACGGGTTCATCAACGTCGACCTGGCCGTCGACCAGCCCGTACGCACCCTCCACCAGGTCTCGCACGACCCCTCCCTCGCCCGCCTGGTCACGCTCCGCAGCGGGCGGACACTCACCGCAGTGCAGCTCCAGATGGAGTATTTCGAACTCGCGCGCAAATACGTCGAGGAGCGTTACGGCGCCGACGCCGACGACCAGACCCGAGACGTGCTGGGCCGTTGGGAGGACACGCTCAACCGGCTGGAGAACGACCCGATGAGCCTGTCGGGCGAACTGGACTGGATCACGAAGAAGGAGATCCTGGAGGGCTACCGCCGCCGGGACAACCTGGAATGGGACGCGGCCCGGCTGCACCTGGTGGACCTCCAGTACTCGGACGTACGCCCCGAGAAGGGCCTCTACAACCGTCTGGTGGCCCGCGGCAAGATGGACAGGCTCCTGGACGAACCGGACGTCGAACGGGCCGAGACGAAGCCGCCTGAGGACACACGCGCCTATTTCCGGGGCCGCTGCCTGGAGCAGTACGCGGACGACGTGGCCGCGGCCTCCTGGGACTCGGTCATCTTCGACCTGCCGGGCCGGGACTCCCTCCAGCGGGTACCGACCCTGGAACCTCTCCGGGGCACCCGTAACCACGTGAAAGCGCTCCTGGACAGATGCCGCACGGCCGAGGACCTGGTCCGGGTGCTCTCGGGCGGCTGAAATGGTCGCGGTCCGGGAATCATGGAGATGGCCCCCGGACGTTGTACGAACTGCGGGGCCGATGTCGGACCCTGCTTGTAGGGTCGGATCTTGAAGGTCACATCGAGCGGGGCAACCGAGCGGGGTGAGGGTTATGGCGACCAAGGACACCGACGGCGGGCAGCAGAAGGCGACGCGTTCCACCGAGGAGGTCGAGGAGACGACCGAGGACGTACAGCAGTCCGAGGACCTCAAGGAACGCCAGGAGAAACTGTCGGACGACGTGGACTCCGTGCTGGACGAGATCGACGACGTACTCGAGGAGAATGCCGAGGACTTCGTTCGGTCCTTCGTGCAAAAGGGTGGACAGTAGTCACGTGTCTGAACGGGTGATGAGGTGCTCCCGGTGTCGGGAGCACCTTCCCGCAGTGTCGTCGCGGCGAAGATGATCTCGTCGCAGATGGGCATCTGCGTCATCTGCCCGTCCGCCTCCGCCGCGCATGTGGATCACTGCCATGAGACGGGTAGGGTCCGAGGCGTACTGTGCTTCAACTGCAATTCGGCCATTGGCAAGTTGGGGGACGATCCCGACACCCTGCGCCGTGCCATCGCATACCTGGAGGGAAACGCGTGGAAGCCAACACTCGTAGCACCGGGCGTCTGCCAGCTGCCTTCCTGACGCCCGGGTCGGCCTCGTTCATGGACTTCCTGTCCGTCCACTCGCCGGAGATCCTGCCGGGCAACCGGGTGCTGCCGCCCGTCCAGGGTGCGATCGAGGCGCCGCACGGGACGACGATCGTCGCCGTGACGTTCGACGGCGGGGTCATTCTCGCCGGTGACCGTCGGGCGACCATGGGCAACATGATCGCGCAGCGCGACATCGAGAAGGTCTTTCCGGCCGACGAGTACTCGGCCGTGGGTATCGCGGGTACGGCGGGTCTCGCCGTGGAGATGGTCAAGCTCTTCCAATTGGAGCTGGAGCACTTCGAGAAGGTCGAGGGCGCGCAGCTCTCCTTCGAGGGCAAGGCCAACCGGCTCTCCACCATGATCCGCAGCAATCTGGCCATGGCCATGCAGGGGCTGGCCGTGGTCCCGCTCTTCGCCGGCTGGGACGTCGACCGGGAGAAGGGCCGCATCTTCTCGTACGACGTCACCGGTGGCCGTTCGGAGGAGAACGGGTACGCGGCGACCGGGTCGGGCTCGCTGTTCGCGCGTGGTGCGATGAAGAAGCTGTTCCGTGAGGGGCTGACGGAGGAGCAGGCGGTCACGCTGGTCATCCAGGCGCTCTACGACGCGGCGGACGACGACTCGGCCACGGGTGGCCCGGACGTGGCCCGCAAGATCTATCCCCTCGTCAACGTCATGAGTGACGAGGGCTTCCGCAGGGTCACCGACGAGGAGTCCTCGCGGATCGCCCGCTCGATCATCGAGCGCCGGCTGGATCAGCCCGACGGCCCGCGCGCCGAGCTGCTCTGACGCCCGGCCTCTTCTGAATAGACATGTCACTGACAGGAAGGGACGGATAGCCGGTGTCGACGCCGTTCTATGTCTCACCCCAGCAGGCCATGGCCGACCGGGCGGAGTACGCCCGTAAGGGCATCGCCCGCGGTCGCAGCCTGGTTGTGCTGCAGTACGCCGACGGCATCGTCTTCGTCGGTGAGAATCCGTCCCGCGCGCTGCACAAGTTCAGCGAGATCTACGACCGGATCGGGTTCGCCGCGGCCGGTAAGTACAACGAGTACGAGAATCTGCGCATCGGTGGTGTCCGGTATGCGGATCTGCGTGGATACACCTACGACCGTGACGATGTGACGGCTCGTGGGCTGGCGAACGTCTACGCGCAGACGCTGGGCACGATCTTCTCCAGCGCCGGTGAGAAGCCGTACGAGGTGGAGCTGGTTGTCGCCGAGGTCGGTCCGACGGCCGACGGGGACCAGATCTACCGGCTGCCGCACGACGGGTCGATCGTGGACGAGCACGGCTCGGTGGCGGTCGGTGGTAACTCGGAGCAGATCAGCACGTTCCTGGACCAGCAGCACCGTGACGGGATGTCGCTCGCCGAGGCGCTGAAGCTGGCGGTGCAGGCGCTGTCCCGCGATACGAACGGCAGTGAGCGGGAGATTCCCGCCGAGCGGCTGGAGGTGGCGGTCCTGGACCGTACCCGGCCGCAGGAGCGCAAGTTCAAGCGGGTGGTGGGCCGTCAGCTCGCTCGTCTGCTGGAGGCGGACGGTGCGGCGTCCACGCCGACGGACGCTCCTTCGGACATCGAGGAGTCCGAAGGGTCTGCGGGGTCTGCGGGGTCGGGCGACGCCGAGGAGTGAGCGGCGCAATTCTTCCGGTGCCCCGAACCGTCCGTGCGGTCCGGGGCACCGGTCTGTCCGGGGGTGTCAGGTGCCGGGCGGGGGAGGAGCGGTCGACCCGCGGATCACCAGTGAGACGGGCAGGACGGTGGTCTCGGGCTCGCGTCCGTCGAGGATGGCGAGCAGGGCCGACATCCCGTGTTCGCCGACTTGTTCGGCGGGCAGCCGCACGGTGGTCAGTTCCGGTTCCACGGCCGTCGCGAGGGCCAGGTCGTCGAAGCCGGTGACGGAGACGTCGTCCGGGACCCGCAGGCCGAGTTTCCGTACGGCTTTGATGGCGCCTGCCGCCAGGACGTCGCTGTCGCAGATGAGTGCGGTGGGCCGTGGGCCGGGGCCGCTGAGTGCCCGTTCGGCCGCCTCGCGTGCGGCGTGCACTTCCAGGGGTGAGGTCGTGGTGGTGACGTGTGCTCCGGGCACTTCGCGTACGGCCCGGGCCAGGGTGTCGGCCCGTACGGTGAACGTCCAGGAGGTCACGGCCGAGGCGAGGTGGGTGATCCGGCGGTGGCCGAGTCCGAGCAGATGGTCCGTCACCTGCCGCATGGCGTCGGCGATGTCGAGGTTGACGTGTGCGGCGGCGCCGGATCCGGTGGGGTCGCTGTCGAGCATGACCAGGGGCAGTTCGGTGCCGCGGATGCCGGCGAGAGCTTCGGCCGCGATGGACGAGGCGATCACTCCGTCCAGTGCCGCCCGTGCCGAGGCGAAGGGGTCCTTGGCGGGTCCGACGCCGTCGGGTGACGGGTAGAGGACGACTCCGAAGCTGTGTTCGGTGGCGACGGAGGCGGCGCCTGTGTAGACGCGGGCGAAGAATTCGTGGGTGAGGGCGGGTACGACCAGCAGCGCGGTCCTGGTGCGGCCGAGCCGGAGGTTGCGGGCGGCGAGGTTGGGCCGGTAGCCGAGTTCGCGGGCGGTGTCCCGGACGAGCCCGGCGGTGCGCTCGGAGACCCGGCCACGCCATTTGTCGCCGAGGACGAGGGAGACGGTGGCCTGTGACACCCCGGCCTCGTGCGCCACGTCCCTGCTGGTGGGTCTCGCGGGCCGCGCGGCCGTGCCGGGACCGGGTCGGTCCGTACGGGGCGGCTCTGCCATGGGTGTCGTCCTCCGTGGTGGCGGGTGCGCCGGATGTCCGTTGCGCGCGGCGGTGGCCCCAAGTCGGTGGACCCGTGAGCTGCCGACATGGTACGTATGACGCCGGAAGTTATACGTAAAACTTGCTGGCGCCGGGTGGGCCGGGGGAGAGAAGGGGGAGTCATGGCCGCAGGCTATGTGGAGATTCTCAGGGCACCGCACGCCGCACGACTGCTCACCGGCACGCTCGTGGGGCGGCTGCCCAGCGCCACCGGCCATATCGCGGTCGTGCTGTTCACCCGCGACGCGGGCGGCAGCTACACCCTCGCGGGCGTCCTGGCGGCCGTCTACGGGCTGGCCACCGCGCTCGGCCAGCCGCTGCTCGGCCGTGCCGTGGATCTGGTCGGCCAGCCGCGTGTCCAGCTCCCCGCCGCGGTCGTCTCCGCCCTCGGCATGGTCCTCCTCGCCGCCACGGGTATCGAACCGCTGCCTCTCGCCTGCGCGGCGGTGGTCGTCGCGGGCTTCTTCACCCCGCCGCTCGAAGGCGGCCTGCGGGCCCTGTGGCCCAGCGTGCTGGGCCGGGAGGACCGGGTGCACCGGGCGTACGCCATGGACGCCGTGGCGCAGGAGGTGATGTTCACGGCGGGCCCGCTGTTCGTCACGCTCCTCGTCGCCCTCTGGTCGCCGGGCGCCGCCCTGCTGGTCATCAACGCCATCGGGGTCCTCGGCGCGCTCACCGTGGTGCTCTCCAAACCCTCGCGCGCCTGGCGTTCGGCGCCTCGGGAGGCGCACTGGCTCGGCGCCCTGCGCTCACCGGGGCTCCTCGCGCTCCTCGCGGCCTTTCTCTTCATCGGTCTGGCTCTCGGCTCCATCACCGTCGCCGGCGTCGCGTACGCGGACGACCAGGGCCGCGAGTCCGTGTACGGCTATCTGATGGCGGCCCTGGGGCTCGGCGCGCTGGTGGGCGGGCTGGTGTACGGGGCGCGGCAGTGGACCGGCACTCCGGAACGGAGGCTGCTGTGGATCACCGCCCTGCTCGCCGTCGGTTATCTCCCGCTGATGCTGACCCCCGGCGTCGTGGCCATGACCGCGCTCGCCGCCCTTTCCGGGGTCTTCCTGGCGCCCGCGCTGGCCTGTGCGTTCATCGTGGTCGACCGGCATGCCCCGCGCGGCACGGTGACGGAGGCGTTCTCCTGGCTCGTCACCACCTTCGGCGTCGGCGCCGCGCTGGGTACGGGGGTGGCCGGCCCGGCAGTGGAGCTGGCCGGGACATCGGCGAGCTTCGCGGTCGCGGGGGCGGGCGGTCTGGCGGCGCTGCTGGTTCTGCTGGCCACCCGGAAGGTCCTGGTGGTTCCCGGCGGTGGCGCGGGCGGCGGCCCCACCGGGGACGCCGGAAACGAAAATGATCGCAACGGTGCGGCCCAACACGGTTTCAGCTCAGGCCATCAGGCGTAATGTTCAGACATGGACCGCCGCATTTTCGGGCTGGAGAACGAGTACGGCGTCACGTGCACCTTCAGGGGACAGCGCCGGCTGTCGCCTGACGAAGTGGCGCGCTACCTCTTCCGCCGTGTTGTCTCATGGGGCCGCAGCAGCAACGTCTTCCTGCGGAACGGTGCCCGCCTCTACCTCGACGTGGGATCGCATCCGGAATACGCGACACCCGAATGCGACAACGTGACCGAACTGGTCACGCACGACAAGGCCGGCGAGCGCATTCTCGAAGGCCTGCTCGTCGACGCCGAACGCCGCCTGCACGAGGAGGGAATCGCGGGCGACGTCTATCTGTTCAAGAACAACACCGATTCGGCGGGAAACTCCTACGGCTGCCACGAGAATTATCTCGTCGCCCGCCACGGGGAATTCTCCCGGCTCGCGGACATCCTCATCCCGTTCCTCGTCACCCGGCAGCTGCTCTGCGGCGCCGGCAAGGTGCTGCAGACTCCGCGTGGCGCGGTCTACTGCGTCAGTCAGCGCGCCGAGCACATCTGGGAGGGTGTCAGCTCCGCCACCACCCGCTCCCGTCCCATCATCAACACCCGTGACGAGCCGCACGCCGACGCGGAGCGCTACCGCCGGCTGCATGTGATCGTCGGCGACTCGAACATGTCCGAGACGACCATGCTCCTCAAGGTCGGTGCCACGGATCTCGTGCTGCGCATGATCGAGGCGGGCACGGTCATGCGTGACCTCACCCTGGAGAACCCGATCCGGGCGATCCGTGAGGTCAGCCACGACATCACCGGTCAGCGCAAGGTGCGCCTGGCCAGCGGGCGCGAGGCGTCCGCGATCGAGGTCCAGCGGGAGTACTACGAGAAGGCCGTGGACTTCGTCGACCGCCGGGGTATCCGTACCGGCACCGTGGAGCAGGTCCTGGAGCTCTGGGGCCGTACGCTCGACGCGATCGAGGCGGAGGACCTGGACCGGATCGACACGGAGATCGACTGGGTCATGAAGTACAAGCTCATCGAGCGGTACCGGGCCAAGCACAACATGACCATGTCCCATCCGCGGGTCGCCCAGATAGATCTCGCCTACCACGACATCCACCGCCGCCGCGGGCTCTACTACCTGCTGGAGAAGCGCGGCCAAGCGGCCCGTATCTGCAACGACATGAAGATCTTCGAGGGCAAGTCCGTGCCCCCGCAGACCACCAGGGCGCGGCTGCGCGGAGACTTCATCCGCCGGGCGCAGGAGCAGCGGCGGGACTTCACCGTCGACTGGGTCCATCTCAAGCTCAACGACCAGGCGCAGCGCACGGTCCTGTGCAAGGACCCGTTCCGTTCGGTGGACGACCGGGTGGAAAAGCTGATCGCCGGTATGTGACCGTATCGAGGGACGCTTCGGCTGTCCCGGAACGCGACTCGGGCCCCGTACGTTCCTCGTGCGGGGCCCTTGCCACGCCCTAGAGTGTCGAGGAACTTAATCTTCCGTCTCAGATCTGAGGAATTCGTGCGCCGACTTGCCGGCCTCATCGTCATCCCCCTTCTGCTGCTGACCACGGCGGCCTGCGGTGACGACAAGGGCTCCGACTCCACCTCGTCCAAGAACGGGTTTCCCGAGATCACCGCGGGTGCCAAGTTCGGTGAGAAGCCGACTCTCGCGAAGGGGCAGGGGACTCCGCCGAAGGAACTGAAGGTCGATGTCGTCAGTGAGGGTGACGGTGCGAAGCTGAAGAAGGGCGACGCGATCCAGGTCAACTACCTGGGTCAGTCGTGGGATTCGACCAAGCCGTTCGACAACAGTTTCGACCGCAAGGCCCCGTTCGACCTGACGCTCGGCGCGGGCATGGTCATCCAGGGCTGGGACAAGGGCCTGGAGGGTCAGAAGGTCGGCAGCCGCGTCGAGTTGGTCATCCCGCCGGACCTGGGTTACGGGGCGCAGGGCCAGGGCGACATCAAGCCCAACTCCACTCTTGTCTTCGTCGTGGACATCCTGAAGGCCACCCAGGTCCCGACCTCCGCGAAGGGCACCGAGGTCCCGCAGGACGACGCCGACCTGCCCAAGGTCGGGGTCAACACGGACGGCAAGGCTCCCACGGTCACGGTCCCGAAGACGGACCCGCCGAAGAAGCTCGTCTCCAACTATGTGCTGGAGAGCAAGGGCGAGGTTGTCAAGGACACCGACTCGGTCGTTCTGAACTACGAGGCGCTGCTGTGGAAGGACGGCAAGACCTTCGACAGCACGTACAAGAACGGCAAGACCGTCACGTTCCCGCTGCCGCAGCTCACCCTCAAGGGGCTGAAGGACGGCGTCGTCGGCAAGAAGGCCGGCAGCCGGGTGCTGATCGTCATCCCGCCGGCCGACGCGTTCGGTGACAAGGAGCAGCAGGGCATTCCGAAGAACTCCACGCTGGTCTTCGCCGTGGACATCCTTGCGAAGGTGTAAGACTGTCCCGGTTGCCCCGTTCATCAGTTAGAGGAGCAGTTCAGTGAGCATCGAGAAGCCCGAGATCGACTTCCCGGGTGGCGAGCCGCCGGCCGACCTGGAGATCAAGGAAATCTGGGAGGGCGACGGCGCCGAGGCCAAGGCGGGCGACTTCGTTTCCGTCCACTACGTGGGCGTGGCGTTCTCCACGGGCGAGGAGTTCGACGCCTCCTGGAACCGCGGTGCGCCGCTCCAGTTCCAGCTGGGTCAGGGGCAGGTCATCTCCGGCTGGGACAAGGGTGTCCAGGGCATGAAGGTCGGCGGCCGTCGTCAGCTGACGATTCCCTCGCACCTCGCGTACGGCGAGCGTGGCGCGGGTGGCGGCGCCATCGCCCCCGGCGAGACGTTGATCTTCGTCTGCGATCTGGTCTCCGTCTGATCGACGCCGCGGACACACCGAGGGCCCATGCTGTCCGGCGTGGGCCCTCGGCTTTTACCGGGGGACTTCCGGGCGGTACGGTCGACGCGCGGATGCGGCACTATCAAATGAGGTGTAGGGCGTCGATGGCCATTGCCAAGGCCGAGCGGTTGATGAATCTCGCGCTGTGCCTGCTCGGCACCCGGCGCCCGCTCAGCAAGCGCGAGTTGCGCGAGTCCATCGAGGCGTATCTGGAAGCCGGTTCCGACGACTCGTTCAACCGAATGTTCGAGCGGGACAAGGACGATCTGCGCGAACTCGGCCTGGTCATCGAGACGGTGGAGAACCTGGACGGCGAGACGGGTTATCTGGCCCGCCGGGACAGCAACCGGCTCCCCGCCATCACCCTGGACGCCGAGGAGGCCGCCGCGCTCGGGCTCGCCGCCAAGGTCTGGCAGCAGGCGCGTCTGGCGGGCGCCGCCAGCGGTGCGCTGCAGAAGCTGCGGGCCGCGGGTATGCCGGAGGCGGAGGACTCGTACGAGGCGCACCACAGCGCCCTCGAACCGCGTATCCCTGTCCATGAGGCCGCGTTCGAGCCGCTGATGCTCGCCTGCCGTGACCGCAGGCCCGTCGTGTTCGACTACCGCAAGGCCAACGCCGCGAGGCCGGAGCAGCGCCAGGTGGAGCCCTGGACGCTGGAGTGCTGGCGCGGCCACTGGTATCTGGCGGGCTGGGACCGGGAGCGGCGGGCCGAGCGGGTGTTCCGGCTCTCGCGGATCAGCGGCCGGGTCCGTTCCAGGCCGGGGCAGTTCGGTGCGCCGGTGCCGGACGTGGTCACGGTGCGCGAGACGGTCGAGAGCTGGGCGGGGGAGACGGCGACGCGTTCGGCGCTGATCCGGCTCCGTTCCGAGAGCGGTTATCCGCTGCGTGCCAGGGCGGTGTCGTCGCGGGAACTGGGGGACGGCTGGGACGAGTTGGAGATCCCGTACGGTCATGGCCTGGACGCCTGGTTGGTGGAGTTCGGTCCCGACGTGGTCGTGCTGGAGCCCGCTGACCTGCGGGCCGACGTGGTGGACCGGCTGCGCGCCGTGGCCAAGGCCTGAGGGGAACTCGTAGACACCATGGCAGCCAACGCCATCGACCAGACGCGCCGGATGCTTTCGCTGGTGACCTATCTGCGCGAGCGCCCCGGCGCGCATGTCCAGGATGTCGCCCGCGCCTTCGGGATCACCGAGGACGAGTTGATCTCCGACCTGGACGTGCTGCCCATGTGCGGGACGAGTTTCCGCGGCGGCGATCTCCTGGACATCGACACCGACGGCGACCGTATCTGGTGGCACAACCCGGACGATGTCGCGGAGCCGCTGAGGCTGGCGGCGGACGAGGCCACCGCGCTGCTGGTGGCCGCCCGCGCCGTCGCCACCCTGCCGGGACTGCGGGAGAGCGACCGGCAGGCGCTGCTGCGGGCCACGGCGAAGCTGGAGGCCGCGGCCGGGGAGGTGGCGGGTGCCAGTTCCCGGCTGTCGGTCACGTTCGAGTCGGAGGGCGGCGTCTTCGCGGATGTGGACCGGGCGATCTCGGAGCGGCGGCGGCTGTGGCTGCGTTACTACTCCCCGGCGCGGGACGAGCTGACCGAGCGCGAGGTCGATCCGATCAGGCTGTTCGCGGTGGGCCATACGTATATGGAGGCCTGGTGCCGGCTCTCCGAGGCGCGGCGTACGTTCCGGCTGGACCGGGTCGCGGAGATCAAGCTGCTGGACGAGCCGGCCGCGCCGCCGGAGCTGGAGCTGCGCGACCTGTCGGCGGGACTGGTGCAGCCGTCGGCGGAGGATCCCGAGGTGGTGGTCGAGGTCGGCCCCGGCGGGCGCTGGGTCGCGGAGTACTACCCGCACGACAGTGCCGAGGAGCTGCCGGACGGCGGGCTGCGGATCACGCTGCGTACGCCCGCGCCCGCGTCGTTGCGCCGGCTCGCGCTGCGGCTGGGCCGGGACGGGCGGATCACGTCCCCGCCGGAACTCGCGGAGAGCGCGCGGCGGGCGGCCCGTGAGGCGCTGGCGGCGTACGACTCCGACGACGCGTACCACCGAAGCTAGGGGATGTGGGGGATATGTCCACGATGGGTGGTTTCCCGGCACCGACGTCCATGCCGCCGACGTCCATGCCGTCGGTACCTATGGCGCCGGTCCTCTTCCAGGCCTCCTGCCCCGAGTGCCGGGCCCGCTTCGAGCTGTCGGCCGGCGCGCTGCGGCTCGCGATCGGCGCCAGCCGCCGTACGACCTTCTACTCCTTCACCTGCCCCGAGTGCGAGACGGTGGTGCGCAAACCCGCCGGTGAACGCATCGTCGAACTGCTCACCGGCGGCGGCGTGCGGACCCTGCGCCTGCATTCGACGCTTTAGACGATGTATCCGACGCTCTAGGAGACAAGGCTCCACGCATGTTCTGGCCCATGCTCGCCATCGCCCTCGGGTTCTGCGGGATCGCCGTGCTCGGTGTCCTCGCGATCCGCGTCTTCGTCGAGGCTCAGCGCCTCGGCCACCAGGTCGCCTCCACGACGCGGCGGATCAACCGGGCGGCGGAGGAGCTGGAGCTGGCCGCCACCCATCTCGCGAAGACCGGCGATGCCATCCGATAAATGAATGCACCCTCCCTCCATCACCAGTTCGGGCGGTAGGGTGACGAAGCGGTCTCGGACTGGAGGCGGGGGCCGTCGTAGGGAGTACGCACAGGCATTGCCCTGCGTTTACCCCTGCGGGTTACGATCGCTGCCAGCACGATGGTCAGACAGTGAGTTGTCCGGCTGTCGTCCCAGACTCTGTCGCCTCGGTGAAGAAGGTAATGTTATGGGTAGGCTCGGCCCCACCGAGATCATCCTTATTCTCGTCGTCATCATCCTGCTCTTCGGCGCCAAGAAGCTTCCCGACATGGCCCGTTCACTCGGCAAGTCGGCGCGCATCCTCAAGAGCGAGGCGAAGGCGATGAAGTCCGACGAGAACAAGAGCGGCACGGCCCCGACGGACCCGCCGACCGCCTCCTCCGCCGACCCGGACCAGCCCGCGCCCCGCACCATCCAGGCGGCGCCCGGCGATGTCACCAGCTCGCGGCCCGTCGCAGAGCCGACCGACTCGACCAAGCGCTGATCCGACCCCTGGGCCGATGCACGCACCGGGCACGGTGACGGCCTGCCGCACGAGATGAGGACGTGGGTTGCCCAAGTCTGCCCGCACAGAAGAGAAGGATCCCGAGGGGCGCATGCCGCTCGTGGAGCATCTTCGTGAGCTGCGCAACCGGCTGTCGAAAGGGCTGCTCGCGATCGTCGTGGTGACGATCGTGGCCGTGTTCTACAGCGAGCAGATCATGTCGTTCCTCTCCGAGTCGGTCCCCAAATGTGAGAACGGGCTCCAGGAGAGCGACGGCGGAAACTGCGCGGTCGTCTCCTTCAACACCCTCACCTCGCCGTTCACCACGACGATCCGGGTCAGCCTCACCGCGGGCATCATCGTGGCCAGCCCGATCTGGCTGTACCAGCTCTGGGCGTTCATCGCGCCCGGCCTGCACAAGAACGAGAAGAAGTACACGTACGCCTTCGTGGCGAGCGCGGTGCCGCTCTTCACGGCCGGTGCCTACCTCGCCTACATCATCCTGCCGATCAGCGTGAAGGTGCTCATCAGCCTCACGCCGGAAGGCTCGTCCAACATCCTCTCGCTCGACGAGGTCCTCGACTTCACCACCCGCATGGTGCTCGTCTTCGGTCTCGCCTTCGAGCTGCCCCTGGTGCTGGTCATGCTCAACATGACCGGCATCGTCACCGGCCGCAGGATGGCCGGCTGGTGGCGCGGTGTCGTCATGGGCGTCTTCGTCTTCGGCGCGGTGATCACTCCCACGACCGACCCCGTGGGCATGCTCGCGCTCGCGGGCCCCATCGTGATCCTCTACTTCGGCGCGGTCGGCTTCTCGCTCGTCAACGACCGGCGCAGGCGTCGCAAGAACCCGGACGCGGACCTGGACGACGACGAGGCGTCCGACCTGGACCACACGCCCGAGAGCGTCGGCAGTGTCGAACCGGTCTCCGCGGTGCCCTCCCTCCCGGAGCAGGCGGACAGCAGCCGTAACACCCGTGTGAACGGTTACGACGACATCACCTGACCCCGTGACCAGTGAGATCAGCCTCTTCGTCAACCCCACCGCCGGGCGCGGCAGGGGCGCACGCGCCGCGCAGCCTGCCGCCCGCGAGCTCAGGGACGCCGGGTACTCCGTCCGTACGGTGCTCGGCTCCGACGCCGACGACGCGCTGCGCCGCGCACGCGAGGCCGTCGCGGCGGGCACCGGCGCGCTCATCGCCGTCGGCGGGGACGGTCTGGTCTCCCTCGCGCTCCAGGCCGTGGCCGGTACGGACACCCCGCTCGGGGTCGTCGCCGTCGGCACCGGCAACGACTTCGGCCGGGCGCTGGGCCTGCCGGTCCGGGACCCCGCGGCGGCCGGGCGGATCGCGGCCGACGCCCTGAAGCACGGCGGGATCCGGGAGCTGGACCTGGGGCGGGTCGAGGGCCGGTGGTTCGGGACCGTCCTCGCCTCCGGCTTCGACTCACGCGTCAACGACCGCGGCAACCGCATGCGCTGGCCGGCCGGCCGCTTCAAGTACGACCTGGCCATGGTGGCCGAACTGGCCGCCTTCAAGCCCGTCCCCTACCGCATGACCCTGGACGACGGCACCGATCGGGACATCGAGGCGACCCTCGTCGCCGTCGGTAACGGCCCCTCCTACGGAGGCGGCATGCGCATCTGCGCGGACGCCGCCATGGACGACGGGCTCTTCGACGTCACCGTCGTCGGCGACTGCAGCCGTGCCACGCTGCTGAAGGTGTTTCCGCGCGTCTACCGGGGCACGCATCTCGACCACCCCAAGGTCACCGTCCACCGCACCGCGAAGATAACTCTCGCCGCCTCCGGCCTCACCGGCTACGCCGACGGGGAGCCGCTCGGCCCGCTGCCCCTGACCGCGCGGTGCGTCGCCGGGGCCGTACGGGTGCTCGCGCCCGGCGCCTGACGGGCACCGGAGGCGGCTCCCGCAGAGGCTCCGGCAGCCCGCCCGTAAAGATCGCGCCCGCTGTCAGAGGTGGCGGGTAGGCTCGTGAGCAAGATGACAGAGGACCTCACACCGGCCGAGCGATACGCCGCAGCTCGGACCCGCGCAGCCGAGCAGGCCACCGCACTCGCGCCGTTCCGCGAGATGTACGAGTTCGGCCTCGACCCCTTCCAGATCGAGGCATGCCAGGCCCTGGAGTCCGGCAAGGGCGTCCTGGTCGCGGCGCCCACCGGCTCCGGCAAGACGATCGTCGGTGAGTTCGCCGTGCACCTGGCGCTCGCCGAGGGCCGTAAGTGCTTCTACACCACCCCCATCAAGGCGTTGTCCAACCAGAAGTACGCGGACCTGGCGAAACGCTACGGGGCCGACAAGGTCGGGCTGCTCACCGGCGACAACAGCGTCAATTCCGACGCCCCGGTGGTCGTGATGACCACCGAAGTCCTGCGCAACATGCTCTACGCGGGCTCCCAGTCGCTGGCCGGGCTCGGCTATGTCGTGATGGACGAGGTGCACTACCTCTCCGACCGCTTCCGCGGCGCCGTCTGGGAAGAGGTGATCATCCACCTCCCCGAGTCGGTGACCCTGGTGTCCCTGTCGGCGACCGTGTCCAACGCGGAGGAGTTCGGTGACTGGCTGGACACCGTCCGTGGCAGCACCGAAGTGATCGTCTCCGAGCACCGCCCCGTGCCGCTGTGGCAGCACGTCTTCGCGGGCCGCCGGATGTACGACCTCTTCGAGGAGAGCACCGACCACGGAGGCCGCGGCGAGGCGCGCCGCGAGGTCAGCCCCGACCTCGTCCGGCTGGCCCGGATGGAGAACCAGAAGACGTACAACCCGCGTGACCGCCGCCGCGGCAAGATGGTCCGCGAGGCGGACCGGGAGCGCGAGCGCAGGCAGCGCGGCCGGATCTGGACGCCCGGCAGGCCCGAGGTCATCGAGCGGCTGGACGCCGAGGACCTGTTGCCCGCCATCACGTTCATCTTCAGCCGGGCCGGCTGCGAGGCCGCCGTACAGCAGTGCATGCACGCGGGTCTGCGGCTCAACGACGACAGCAGGCGGGCCCAGGTCCGGGAGATCGTCGAGGCGAGGACCGCGTCCATCCCCACCGAGGACCTGCATGTCCTGGGTTACTACGAATGGCTGGAGGGCCTGGAGCGCGGCATCGCCGCCCACCACGCCGGCATGCTGCCGACGTTCAAGGAAGTCGTCGAGGAGCTGTTCGTACGCGGTCTGGTCAAGGCCGTGTTCGCCACGGAGACGCTGGCGCTCGGCATCAACATGCCCGCCAGGTCCGTCGTCCTGGAGAAGCTCGTCAAGTGGAACGGTGAGCAGCACGCCGACATCACACCCGGCGAGTACACCCAGCTCACCGGGCGTGCCGGCCGCCGCGGCATCGACGTCGAGGGCCACGCGGTGGTCCTGTGGCAGCGCGGAATGGACCCGGGCGCGCTCGCCGGTCTCGCGGGCACGCGCACCTATCCGCTGCGCTCCAGCTTCCGCCCGTCGTACAACATGGCGGTCAATCTGGTGCACCAGTTCGGCCGGCACCGCTCGCGCGAGCTGCTGGAGACGTCCTTCGCCCAGTTCCAGGCGGACAAGTCGGTCGTCGGGATCTCCCGGCAGGTGCAGAGGAACGAAGAGGGGATGGAGGGCTACCGGGAGGGCATGACCTGCCACCTGGGGGACTTCGAGGAGTACGCGCGGCTGCGCCGCGACCTGAAGGACCGTGAGACGGAGCTGGCCAAGCAGGGAGCCGTGCAGCGGCGGGCCGCCGCCGCGTCTTCGCTGGAGAAGCTCAAGCCCGGCGATGTCATCCATGTCCCGACCGGCAAGTTCGCCGGCCTCGCGCTGGTGCTCGACCCCGGACTGCCGGCCGGGCGGGCGGGCGGACACCGGGGCGTGGAGTATCACGACGGCCCAAGGCCTCTGGTGCTGACCGCCGAGCGGCAGGTCAAGCGGCTCGCGTCGATGGACTTCCCGGTGCCGGTCGAGGCGCTGGACCGGATGCGGATCCCCAAGAGCTTCAACCAGCGCTCGCCGCAGTCGCGCCGCGACCTGGCGTCCGCGCTGCGCACGAAGGCCGGTCATGTCGTGCCGGAGCGGCACCGCAAGGGGCGGGCACCGGCCGCCGACGACCGCGAGATCGGCCGGCTGCGTACGGAGCTGCGCGCGCACCCGTGCCACGGCTGCGACGAGCGCGAGGACCACGCGCGGTGGGCGGAGCGTTACCACCGGCTGCAGCGTGACACCCGGCAGTTGGAACGGCGGATCGAGGGCCGTACGAACACCATCGCCCGCACCTTCGACCGTATCGTCGCCCTCCTCACGGAGATGGACTATCTGCGCGGCGACGAGGTCACGGGCAACGGCAAGCGACTGGCGCGGCTCTACGGCGAGTTGGACCTGCTCGCCAGCGAATGCCTGCGCGAGGGCGTGTGGGAAGGGCTCTCCCCGGCGGAACTGGCCGCGTGTGTCTCGGCGTTGGTCTTCGAGGCGCGCCAGTCGGACGACGCGGTGGCACCCCGGCTGCCGAGCGGCGCGGCCAAGGCCGCGCTCGGCGAGATGGTCCGTATCTGGGGCCGGCTCGACGCGCTGGAGGAGGACTTCAAGATCAATCAGGCGGAGGGGGTGGGCCAGCGCGAGCCCGACCTCGGCTTCGCCTGGGCCGTGTACATGTGGGCGTCGGGCAAGGGCCTCGACGAGGTGCTGCGCGACGCCGAGATGCCGGCGGGCGACTTCGTCCGCTGGTGCAAGCAGGTGATCGACGTCCTCGGGCAGATCGCGGCGGCGGCGCCCCGCGAGAACAGCACGGTCGCGAAGAACGCGCGCAAGGCGGTCGACGCGGTGCTGCGCGGGGTGGTGGCGTACAGCTCGGTGGGGTGAGGGCGGGGCCGGCGACGGCCGTGCGGAGTCCCCCAGTTCAGTGACCTGGCAGCCACGTACGGGTGAAGTGATCGGTTGCTGACGGTAGTTGATGCGATGCTCTGCGTGCGCACCGATTCAGGTGCCCTGGGGTTCCACGCTCTCAACAAGGAGTAGCCGCATGCGCGTTCGTCAGTCCCTCCCCGCCCTCGTCGGCGCTGTCGCCATGGTCCTGGGAATGTCCACCGCGGCGTCCGCCGCCCCGTCCGCCGCCGCGACGCCCTGCGGCTACTACTCGACGTCCAGCGACTCGTACTACAACCACTGCACGAATGACGGCTCGCGCGTCGTCATCGAGGTCGAGGTCTCCGGCTGGAACTACGAGCAGTGTGTCGGCCCCGGCGTCACCTGGCTCGGCTCGAAGAGCAAGGTCAGCGACGCGTGGTACGTCGGCCGCACCTGCTGACACCGACCCGCTGACACCTGTGGAAGGGCCTGGACGCCCGACGACGCTGACTCTGTCGGGGATCTTGCGACGGGAGCCCTGCCGCCGCGCGACGAACGGCTCGTCGCCCTGGAGAGATGGATCACCACGACCGTCCAGGCCCGCACGGACCTTGCCGAACGCATCAGCCAACTCACCGTCGACCACGTCGACGTCACCGGCGAGACCGTCTCGATCACCTTCGGAACTTCGCCCGTCATCCTTCCGATGCCGCTGGGCACCCTGGTCCGCGAGCTCGTCGCGACCCGACGCGGCAAGGCCGAGATCGGCACTCCGGACGACGCCCCCGGCTCTTCCCCGGAGGACAACCAGGGCGTCCACTCAGCGACAGCCAGATCGCTCTGCGGCTGCACAAGATCGGCATTCGACCCCAACAGGACCGCTCCACAGCTCTGTTCGCCCTCGCCGCCGAACTCCCCGCCGCCATCCTCGCCCGGATGCTCGGCGTCCACATCCAAGTCGCCTTCCTATGGCAGAAGGCATCCGCCGGGGACTGGGCCGCCCACGCCGCCGACGTCGCCAGCCGGAAGCGCCCGTGAGCCTTGCCTCGTACGCTTGGCTACCCGAGACCGCCATTGCTCTGGAGAAGCTGGGCGTTGATCCATCCACCCTCTGCCGAGCAGAGAAACGTGACCAAATTCGCGCAATCCCGCGGCACGCCAAGGCGTCCCAGGGGTGTGAAGCGGATCATGTCCGCCTTTTGCTCCTCGGTCATCCACCCGGTGTCAGTCGGCCCGGGATTGATCGCGTTACAGGTCACTCCCAGATGGGCGAGTTCGCGGGCGGCGGCCAGCGTGATCCGGTCCATGGCCCCCTTGCTCGCCCCATAGGGCAGGTTGCCAGCGGTGTGGTCGCTGGTCAGGCTGACGATCCGCCCGCTTCCGTGCTGCCCGCGGAATCGCAGCCCGTACTCCCGGATCAGCAGCCACGTTGCCCGCGCATTGACCCGCGAAGTGCAGGTCGAAGCTCTCCACCGTGGTGTCCAGCAAGCCGGAGTCAACCGACTCGCAATGGCAGAGCACCAGCGCGGTGACGTTGCCCAGCTCCCGCTCAACGCTGTCGAAGAGCTGAGCCGGCACTGCCGGGTCGCTCAGGTCCGCCTCGACCGCAAGCGTTCTCGCCCCATGGGACGCCACCTTCTTCTGCAGCTCTTCGGGCGCACCCGGCTCCATGCCCCACTGCATGCGCGCGTCATATGGAGTCCAGTACGTGAAGGCCACGTCCCAACCGGCCCGGGCCAGATTCAGTACCACGGACGCCGCGATCCCCGCCGAACGTCCCGCCCCCGTGACCAAGGCAAGCGGGCGCCCCGCCTCTCCCACGACCTGCCGACTCCCCACGCGCGTCTCACTAGTCATGATCCTCATCCTGGCGAGCAGCCCTTCACACGGCACCCGATTTTCCCGGGCCCTGCGACGCTTACACCCCTTGAGACGCGCAGACCCAGCCACCACACGGCACACAAGGTGCAGATGAGACAGGTATTCGGGCAGTTTCAATACCCGACTGCACCATTAACCATCTACCCCACCGAGACCATCGAGGCCCACCGTGCGTTCATCTCCCGCCGCCGAGCCCTGCGCCCGGCCGAGGAGTACCGCACCCCCACCGACGCCGAATGGGAGGACTTCCTCGGCCACTTCGAACGCCGCAAGCTCTCCGTCGGCACCTGCTGCTCGTGCTGCTCGTCTGTGCGATCCTGCTCGGTACGGTCTTCGGGGCGCTGTCCAACGCACTCGGCATGCTCGTACGGCAGCGCGAGTCGATCATCGGCATCAACAGCTTCCTGCTGCTGCCGCTGACGTTCCTCTCGTCGGCCTTCATGGCGCCGGCCCAGATGCCGTCGTGGATGGCCCGCATCGCGGACTTCGACCCCGTCAGGGGACCGCTGCTGGTGCTCGCCGTCGTCGCGGTCTGGCTCTCGACCCGGACGTTCCGCTCGTACCAGAAGTCCGTCCAGCGCGCCGAGCGTTCGTCCTCGATCGCGGGACGGCGATCGAGGACGAACGCCGCGTCAGGTCTGCGCCGCGCCTTCCTGCTCGCGCTCCACCTGCTCGTTCCACTCGCGCTTGACCGCCCGCCACGCCTCGTCGTTCTGACCCAGCCGCCAGTACCCCGAGATCGACAGCCGCTCGCGCGGGATCCGCCGGTCGTGCCGCAGATGTCGGCGCAGCTCCTTCACGAAACCGGCCTCGCCGTGCACGAAGGCGTGCACATCACCGGCGGGGAAGTCCAGCGCACGTACGGCGGCGACGAGAGCCTCACCGACCGGACGGCTCCCGCGGTGCAGCCAGACGATCTCGGCCCCGGCGGGGGCGGCTATCTTCTGCTCCTCGTCGGGCCCTTCGACCTCGACGAACACGCGGATCCTGGCACCCCCCGGAGCCTGCTCCACGGACGCGGCGATCGCGGGCAGCGCGCTCTCGTCACCGACGAACAGATGCCAGTCGGCGGCCGGGTCGGGGGCGTACGACCCGCCGGGCCCGAGGAACCGCACCGTGTCGCCGGGCTGTGCGGCAGCCGCCCACGGTCCCGCCAGGCCCTCGTCCCCGTGCACCACGAAGTCGATCGTGATCTCCCCGGCGGCCGGGTTCCACTCGCGCACCGTGTACGTACGGGTCGCGGGCCACTGCTCGCGCGGGAAGTCCTCGCGAACACGGTCCATGTCGAACGGCTCGGGATAGCTGACACCCTCGGGGGCGAAGAGCAACTTGACGTAATGGTCGGTGAATTCGCCCGCGTCGAGCCCGGCGGGTCCGTCGCCGCCGAGGACCAGACGCACCATGTGCGGGGTGATGCGCTGGGCGCGCACCACCCGCGCCTGGTGGACCTTCGGTGACCTGCGGGCCTGCTGTGCTGCCACGGCGTCTCCCTCGACTCGTACGGCATGCGGCCGTCGCGCGACGGTCGTGTGCGGTGCTTAGGTATACCTAAGTTAGCACTTCGTCGCCTGTCGCACCTCTCCTCACTTCCCGAGCACGGTGAGCAGCCGGTGCAGCGCGTTGTTCAGCCCCCACCGCGCCGCCAGCGCGTCCAGCATCTCCGGGTCGAGCGGCTCGGCGGGCAGCGCCGGGTCGAAGTCCGGCATTGGTACGTCGCCCGCGACCCTGACCACCGTCGGAGCGACCGCCACATAGTCCCTGGCCTCGTCCAGCCGCTTGCGCTGCGAGGGCGTGAGCCCCGACCGCGGATCGTCGACCGCCGCCATGATCCCCGCCAGGTCGCCGTACGCGTCGAGCAGCTTGGCCGCCGTCTTCTCGCCGATTCCGGGCACGCCGGGGAGCCCGTCGCTCGGATCCCCACGCAGCAGCGCCAGATCGACATAGCCGGAGCCGTCGACCCCGTACTTCTCGCGCAGCCACGCCTCGTCCGTCACCTGGAGTGAGCCGACCCCCTTGAGCGGATACAGCACCCGCACCTGACGGGCGTCGTCCACCAGTTGGTACAGATCGCGGTCGCCCGTGATGATGTCCACCGGGCCCGAGGCGGCGCCGGTGAGCGTGCCGATCACATCGTCCGCCTCATACCCCGCGACGCCCACCCGCGCGATCCCCAGCGCGTCCAGCACCGCCTCGATGATCGGCACCTGCGGTGCGAGCGTGTCCGGGGTCTCCTCCTCGTCCGGCCCCTCCGGCGTCTCGACCGCCACACGGTGCGCCTTGTACGACGGGATGAGATCCACCCGCCACTGCGGTCGCCAGTCGGCGTCCCAGCAGGCCACGAGATCGTCCGGGTGGTGGTCCTGGACGAGCCGGGTGATGAAGTCGAGCAGCCCCCGGACCGCGTTGACGGGCGTGCCGTCGGGGGCACGCACTGAGTCGGGGACCCCGAAATAGGCCCGGAAGTAGAGGGAAGCGGTGTCGAGGAGCATCAGGCGTCGCGTCACACCCCGATGATGCCGCATCCCACTGACAGCGGGCGGACGATCCGGTCCGACCCGGCTTCTGACCTGCGCGGCAGTACTTCTCAGTGGTGTGGACCACATAAGCGTTTGCCTCCCGCCGGCCGGGGCAGGCGCGCATGCGGAGCGGACCCGGGCGCGGACTCACACAGACCGTCGACCGGCCACGCGGGCCGAACCCGTACCGCTCCACGGCCCGCCGGCGGGGGTGGCGGGCCGTTTCTCATTTCGACGGCGTGAGGTATATGTGTCCAGGCTGCAGGCGGAACACCTGTACAAGGTATTCGGCGCACGACCCGAAGAAGCGGTGAGGAAGCTCGAAAGCGGCACGGACCGTGACGAGTTGCGCGCCGACGGTACGACCGCAGCGGTGATCGACGCCTCGTTCTCCGTCGATCCCGGTCAGATATTCGTCGTGATGGGACTCTCCGGATCCGGTAAGTCCACCTTGCTGCGCATGCTCAACGGACTGCTGGAGCCGACGGCCGGGCGGGTGCTCTTCGACGGCCAGGACGTGACCGCCCTGAGCGCGGCCGAGCTGCGTACCGTGCGCTCCACCAAGATCAGCATGGTGTTCCAGCACTTCGCGCTGTTCCCGCACCGCAGCGTGCTGGAGAACGCGGGATACGGCCTGGAGGTCCAGGGCGTTCCCAGTGGCGAGCGGAAGAGGCGCGCCGCCGAGGCGCTTGAGCTCGTGGGCCTGGCCGGCTGGGAGAAGGCCTGGCCCGACGAGCTGTCCGGCGGTATGCAGCAGCGTGTCGGACTGGCCCGCGCGCTCGCCACCGACGCGGACCTGCTGCTCATGGACGAGTCGTTCAGCGCGCTCGACCCGCTGATCCGCCGCGACATGCAGGACCAGCTCCTGGAACTGCAGAAGCGGCTGAAGAAGACCATCGTCTTCATCACCCACGACCTCAACGAGGCCATGCGGCTCGGCGACCGGATCGCCGTGATGCGCGACGGCGAGATCGTCCAGCTCGGCACCGCCGAGGACATCCTCGTCACCCCGGCCAACGAGTACGTCGCCTCCTTCACCCAGGACGTCGACCGCTCACGTGTCCTGACCGCCGGCGCGATCATGGCGGACGCCGACACCGCCCATGGCATCCGTACGGATGGCGGCAAGGAACTGCGCACCGACAAGGACGTGCTCGCGGCGGCGCCCGCCACCGTCACCACGAGCACCCCGATCATCGAGCTGTTCACCCCCTGCTCGACCAGCTCCGTCCCCGTCGCCGTCACCGACGACGAGGGGCGGCTCGTCGGAGTCGTACCGCGCGCCAGGCTTCTCGCCGTGCTCGGTGAGCCGATGACACCCTCCGACGCGGCCCCGAGCACGGCGGCGCCGGAGGCCGGCGTACTCGGGGGCGCGACCACCCTGACCGTCGATAAGGAGGCGGCCAGTGCCTAGGCTCCCGCTCGGTGAGTGGGTCGACACCGGAGTCGACTTCCTCCAGCGCCATCTCTCCTGGCTGTTCGACGCGATCAGTTCGGTCGTCACCGGTATGTACGACGCCGTCGACGCGGTGCTGAGCGGTCCCGAACCGCTGCTCCTCGCCGGCATCCTGGCCGTGCTCGCCTGGTGGCTGCGCGGTCTGCTCGCCGCCGGTCTCGCCTTCGTCGGCTTCGCGCTCATCGACTCGATCGAGCTGTGGGAACTCGCGATGTCGACGCTCTCGCTGGTGCTCGTCGCCACGATCGTCATCCTGGTCATCGCGGTGCCGCTCGGCGTCTGGGCCTCGCGCTCGGCCACCGTCAGCGCCGTCATCCGGCCGGTGCTCGACTTCATGCAGACCATGCCCGCCATGGTCTATCTGATTCCGGGCATCATCTTCTTCGGCGTCGGCGTGGTCCCCGGCATCATCGCCACGATCATCTTCGCCCTGCCGCCCGGCGTCCGTATGACGGAGCTGGGCATCCGGCAGGTCGACGCCGAACTGGTCGAGGCCGCCGAGGCGTTCGGCACCAGCCCGCGCAACACCCTGCTGCGCGTCCAGCTGCCCCTCGCCCTTCCGACGATCATGGCCGGCGTCAACCAGGTGATCATGCTGGGCCTGTCGATGGTCGTCATCGCGGGCATGGTCGGCGGCGGCGGACTCGGCGGCGCCGTCTACCGCGCCATCGGCAATGTCGACATCGGTCTCGGCTTCGAGGCGGGTGTCTCCATCGTCATCCTCGCGATGTATCTGGACCGGCTGACCGGCGCGCTGGGCCGCCAGGTCTCGCCGCTGGGCCGCCGCGCGCTGGCCAAGGCGCGGGCCGTGAGCGGTTCGCTCAAGATCCGTGACCACCGCCCGCACCCCTCGGTCGCCGTGGTCGGCGTCGTCGTCCTCGCGCTCGTCGCGGGCGGCATGAGCATCTTCGGCGAGGGCAAGAGCACGACGGTCGCCGGTGAAGGTGATGTCGGCCAGGGCAAGAAGATCAGCATGGGTTACATCCCCTGGGACGAGGGCATCGCCTCCACCTTCCTCTGGAAGGAGATGCTGGAGCGGCGCGGTTACGAGGTCGAGGCCACCCAGTACGAGGCCGGGGCGCTCTACACCGGCCAGGCGAACGGCCAGATCGACATCCAGACCGACTCCTGGCTGCCGACCACCCACGCCACCTACTGGGACAAGTACCAGGACAAGCTGGAGGACATGGGCGCCTGGTACGACGAGACGTCCCTGGAGCTGACCGTTCCCTCGTACGTGAAGGGCGTCGACTCGCTGGCCGATCTCAAGGGCAAGGCCGACCAGTTCAAGGGCCGCATCATCGGCATCGAGCCCAGCGCGGGCGAGATGGGCATCCTCAAGGACAAGGTCCTGAAGGAGTACGGCCTCGAAGGCGAGTACAAGGTCGTCGACGGCTCCACGCCCGGCATGCTGGCCGAGCTGAAGCGCGCGTACGAGAAGAAGGAACCGGTCGTCGTCACGCTGTGGTCCCCGCACTGGGCGTACAACACCTACGACCTGAAGAAGCTCAAGGACCCGAAGGGCACCTGGGGCGCGGGCGACGGGGTGCACACGCTCGCCCGCAAGGGCTTCTCCGCCGACAACCCGAGCGTCGCCAAGTGGCTCAAGAACTTCAAGATGACCGAGGACCAGCTCACCAGTCTTGAGGCGGAGATCCAGGGCGCCGGGAAGGGCAAGGAGCAGGAGGCGGTACGCGCCTGGCTGGGGGACAATCCCGGACTCGCCGACAAGTGGACCCCGGTCGGCGGCGTCAGCAAGGGCGCGAACGGCAAGGACGAGCGCGAACGGCCCATCGAGGTCGCCTGGTTCCCCTGGGAGGAGGACATCGCCGCCACGTATCTGTGGAAGGCGGTGCTCGAGGACCGGGGATACAAGATGAACCTCAAGCAGTTCGAGGTCGGTCCGATGTACACGGCGATGGCCCGAGGGCAGATCGACGTCCAGTTCGACGGCTGGCTGCCCAACACGCAGAAGAAGTACTGGGACAAGTACGGCGACAGACTCACCGACCTCGGTTCCTGGTACGGGCCGACGTCCCTGGAGATCGCCGTGCCCTCCTATGTGAAGGGCGTCGACTCACTGGCGGATCTGAAGGGCCGCGAGGACGAGTTCAAGGGCCGGATCGTCGGTATCGAGCCCGGTACCGAGACCATGAACATCCTCAAGAACACGGTCCTGCCCGGCTACGGTCTGGACGGCGCCTACAAGGTCGTCGACAGCTCCACACCCGGCATGCTCGCCGAGCTGAAGCGGGCGTACGGCAAGAAGGAACCGATCGCCGTCATGCTGTGGACCCCGCACTGGGCGTACAACGAGTACGAGCTGACCAAGCTGAAGGACCCGCAGAAGGCATTCGGCGAGGGCGACCAGATCCGCACCGTGGGCAACAAGGACTTCCCCAAGAACTATCCGCAGCTGACCGAGTGGTTCAAGGACTTCAAGCTGAGCGAGCAGCAGCTCGCCGGTCTGGAGAACGAGATCCAGAAGCGCGGCACGGGACATGAGGAAGAGGCGGTCAAGGCCTGGATGGACAAAAATCCGGGCATTGCCGACCAGATCGCCCCACAGTAGGGCGTCAGCGGCAGGCGAGAGCCGGCCGACGGAGAGTGACGGGCGGGCACCGCGACAAGCGGTGCCCGCCTTCTCCGCACCCGCGGCCGACCCGCGGCCGACCTGCGGCCGTACCCGCTCCCGGCTCGCGGGGGTGCGATCGGCGCTGAGAGTCGTAGGTTGGACCTGTGGCCCTACGGGTCGGTAACCGGATCGGGACGGATCGGCGGCGGATCGGGTGCGGGTGAGGCAGACCGCCCGTATGCGGCCGTCAACTCTGAGAAGATGACGATCCGGCCGGAGGGAGCCCAGACATGGACGACAAGGAAGCGCTCAGGGTGGGCGCCGCCGTCCGCAGGCGGCGCAGGTCGCTCGGGCTGACGCTGGCGGCCGTTTCCGACCGCAGCGGGCTCTCCGTACCTTTCCTCAGTCAGATCGAGAACGAACGCGCCCGGCCGAGCGCCCGTTCGATGGAGCGGGTGGCCGACGCCCTGGAGACGACCGTCGCGGCGCTGCACGCCGCCGCCGACTCCGCGCGCACGGTCGACGTCGTACGGGCCGCCGACGGCGGCGGCGCCGGTGTGCGCCGGGTGGTCCGTGGCGGACACCAGCTGCACGCCAAGGAGTACACCGGCGAGCTGGACACCGGGCGCGAGTACCAGCACCGCAACGACGAGGTGATGTACATCGCCGACGGTTCGGTGGAGGTCGAGGCCGAAGGCCGCGCCTACCGCCTGGAGCGCGGCGACACGCTGTACCTCTCCGGCGGGGTCAGACACCGCTGGCGCGCCACCGAGCCCGGCACCCGCATCCTGGTCGTCGCCGTCGCCGAACACATCGACGCGACGTTCGACACCCGGCGCTGAGCGCGCCTCCGCCATGCCGACCGCGGCGAGGGTTTCGCGGATCGTGTCGCTGGTGCCCTCGCTCACCGAGGCCGTCGCGGTCACCGCGCCCGGACTGCTCGTGGGCGCGACCGACTGGTGCAGCCACCCCGGCGGCCTCGACGTCGTACGCGTCGGCGGCACCAAGAATCCCGACATCGCCGCGATCACCGCGCTGCGCCCCGACCTCGTCCTCGCCAACGAGGAGGAGAACCGCGAACCGGATCTGGCCGCGCTCCGGGCGGCGGGCATCGAGGTGCTGGTCACCGAGGTGCGCGACCTCGACCAGGCCTTCGCCGAATTGGAGCGGATGCTCGTGACCGGCTGCGGGCTCACGGTGCCGCGCTGGCTGGACGAGGCGCGGGAGGCGTGGGCGACGGTGCCTCCTCCGTACGGAGGCGGGCGCCGGGCCGTCGTACCGATCTGGCGCAGGCCGTGGATGGTGCTCGGCCGGAACACCTTCGCCGGTGATCTGCTCGCCAGGCTCGGCGTGCACAACGTCTACGCGGACCGGGCCGAGCGCTACCCGCGCATCCCACTGGACGAGCTGCGGGCATCGGGCGCCGATCTGGTCGTCCTGCCCGACGAGCCGTACCGCTTCACCGCCGACGACGGACCCGAGGCCTTTCCCGCACTGCCGGCCGCGCTGGTCGACGGGCGGTACCTCACCTGGTACGGGCCGTCACTGGCCGAGGCGCCGGCGGTGCTGCGGGCAGCGCTCCGCTGACCACACCGTGGACGGTGCGGGCCCAGGCGACCGCCCAGGCGGCTGCCAGCAGCGCGAAGAGGCCGAACGCGAGCCAGGAGAGGGCGTCCAGGCCCGTCGTGCGGGCCAGCCCGGCGGCGCCGGTCACGCAGGTGCCGACGGGGAAGGTGAAGGCCCACCACGTCATCGAGAACGGCATCCCGCGCCGTACCGCGCGCACCACCATCGCGACCGCCAGCGCCAGCCACAGCAGGGCGAAGCCCAGCACCGGGACGCCGTACAGGACGGCGAACGCGGCCAGGGCCGAGAGCGAGGGCGCCGCGCCGAGCGCGGCGCGCGCCGCCTCCGCGAGATGGCCGACCGCCGTGGTCGACTGCCCGAGCGGGCCGAGTACGAGGAAGAGCGCCGGCGTCAGGGCAACGGGCAGCGGTCCGAACAGCACGAGCCTGCCGAAGACCAGCGGCAGCAGGGTGAGCGTCGCGAGCAGGCTCAGGCCGAACATGGCGTAGCAGGCGAGCAGCAGCGCCTCGCGCCCCTGCCCTACGGGCAGATACGGGATCAGCGCCGGGCCGAGCGCCGCCGACACCATGGGCGCCACCACTGGCAGCAGCCACACCGGGGACGCGTCGGCGGACCGTACCCGGTGACGGACCACCATCAGATACGGGACGCCCACGGCCGCCGCCAGACCGACCAGCGTGCCCGCCGTGAACAGCACGGCGTCCACGGCGACGGCCGCGCTCTCGCCGATCACGTGCCGGCCCACGGTGAGGGTGGCGCCGCCGACGGCGAGCAGGGCCATCGCGAGACATCCGTAGAAGGGCGCGACAGCGGGGTCGAGCAGATGGGCGCGGGCCTGGTCGCGGTGGTGGATCCAGTGCCCGGCGCGGGCGGCCAGCACGACCAGGAGCATCAGCGCCGACAGCGCCCAGACGGTGACGCAGAGGGCGCGCAGTACGGGGGCGACCGACGGGTGCCAGGGGAGTGCGGCGCCCGCGCTCGCGACGATCGCGGTGCCCATCACGCTCGCGTACCAGTTCGGGCCGACATGGCGCAGGGCAGGGAAGCGCCGGGGGTGGGGCGTCGCGGGGGGCGTCGCGAGCGGGGTGGGCGGCGTTGTCGGCGTCGGCGTGGCGGGAGCGAGGGTGGGCATGCTCGCACCCTCCTCGCTCTCCGCCCTCCTCACCAGGCCCCTTGGCGCTATGAGGCCATAACCTGCGTGTATGACTGATGAGCCTCCTGTGACCCTCGCCCACCGGGTACCCGAGCTGGGCGCGCTGGAACTGCTCATCGCCGTTGCCCGGCACGGCAGCATGGGCGGGGCGGCCCGTGAGCTGGGCATCAGCCAGCCCGCGGCGAGCAGCCGGATACGGTCCGTCGAACGACAGCTCGGCGTCAGCCTCTTCGACCGGTCGCCGAGCGGTTCCCGGCTCACCGAGGCGGGCGCCCTCGTCACCGACTGGGCGCGCCGGATCATGGAGGCGGCGGAGGCCTTCGACGCGGGCGCTCAGGCGCTGCGCGACCGGCGCGACTCACGGCTGCGGGTCGCGGCGAGCATGACCATCGCGGAGTATCTGCTGCCCGGCTGGCTCATCGCACTGCGCGCGGCCCGCCCGGACACGGCCGTCTCGCTCCTGGCCGGAAACTCGGGCGCCGTGGCCGCGCGACTGCTCGGCGGCCAGGCGGACCTCGGCTTCGTGGAGGGCTTGGCCGTGCCCGGAGGGCTGGACGGCACGGTGATCGGCCGCGACCGGCTGGTGGTCGTGGTGGCACCGGCGCACCCGTGGAGCGGACGGCGTACAGCGCTGACGGCAGCCGAACTGGCGGCTGCCCCGCTGATCCTCCGTGAGGAGGGCTCCGGCACCCGCCAGGTGCTCGACGCGGCACTCGCCTCCTACGGAGGCCTCGCCGAGCCGCTGCTCGAACTGTCCTCGACGACGGCGGTCAAGGCGGCGGTGGTGAGCGGTGCGGGACCCTCGGTGGTCAGCGAACTGGCCGTGGGGGAGGAGCTGGCGTCACGCCGGCTGACCGAGGTCGAGGTGACGGGCATCGAGCTGCGGCGCGAGCTGCGAGCCGTGTGGCCGACGGGTCACCGGCCCAGCGGACCTGCCCGCGACCTGCTGTCCCTGACACGTGTGGCGCCGTAACGGACACGCGTGGCGCCGTAACGCCAACGGCCGCGCCCACGGGTCGGGGCGCGGCCGTTGGCGGTGGATCGTCAGCGCTGGTGGCGCCAGGGGCCGGTGATGGCCAGGAGGATGCCGGGGTTCTGGATGCTCGCGTACAGCGTCTTGCCGTCGGGCGAGAACACGACACCGGCGAACTCGCTGTACTCGGGCTCCTCGGCGGTGCCCTCGTTCAGCTCGTTGCGGGCGATCGGGTAGGTCCTGCCCGAGTCCGTCGCGCCGAACAGGTGCTGGACGCCGTCGCCGTCCTCGGCCAGGATCACACCGCCGTACGGCGACACCGTGATGTTGTCGGGGCCGTCGAAGGCGCCGTCCTTCGACGGGTCCTGGTTGACGTCCAGGATCAGCTTGAGGGTCAGCTTGCGGCGCGCCGGGTCGTAGAACCACACCTGGCCGTCGTGCTGCTTCGGGCTCTCCTCACGGGCGTAGGAGGAGACGATGTACGCGCCGCCGTCGGCCCACCACATGCCCTCCAGCTTGCGGGCGCGCGTGACCTGCGTGTCCGTGAACTGCTCACGCACCGACACGGTCCTGGCGTCGCGGTCCGGCACGGTCACCCAGTCGACGCCGTACACGGTGCCGGCCTTCGTGGCGCGCGACAGGTCGTCGACGAACGCGCCCTTCGAGTCGAAGCACTTGAAGGCCTCCAGCACGCCCGCGGTGTCCGAGAGACCGCGCAGCTTGCCGCGGCCGTGCCGGAAGCCCTTCGGCGGAGTCCAGCGGAAGAGCAGGCCGTTCGGCTCGTCGGCGTCCTCGGTGAGATACATGTGGCCGCGCTTGGTGTCGACGACGACCGCCTCGTGGTCGTACCGGCCGAGCGCCTTGATCGGCTTCGGGTCCTGGTTCGCGCGGCGGTCGTACGGGTCCACCTCGAAGACATAACCGTGGTCCTTGGTCATGCCGTCCTCACCGGCCCTGGTGGTGTCCTCCTCGCAGGTCAGCCAGGTGCCCCAAGGTGTGCGACCGCCCGCGCAGTTCTCCTGCGTACCGGCGATGCCGACCCACTCCGCCACGTACTCGCCGTGCTTGGAGACCTCGACGACGGTGCAGCCGCCGGGGGCGGCGGGGTCGTAGACGAGTCCCGGCGTGAGCGGCACGGGGAAGTCGGCCTCGGCGCGGTCGCCGCCGATCTCGTGGTTGGTGACCAGGAGCGTGGAGCCGCGGGTGCCCGGGAAGGTTGCCGTGCCGTCGTGGCTGCCCGGCGTGAACTCGCCACTGTCCAGCTTGGTGACACCCGCGCGGTTGATGACCTTGTACGAGAAGCCGGCGGGCAGCGCGACCAGGCCCTCCGGGTCGTCGATCAGCGGGCCGTATCCGGTCCTGCTGCCGAGCGCCTGGGAGGACCGCGCGTCCTGCGGCTGGTCGCCGCTCACGGCGGCCTCGGCGCTCGCGTTGGCGCTCTCGTCCGCGTAGGCGTAAGCGGAGGCGGTGGAGAGCACACCGGCGGTACCGACGAGGGTGAGGCCCGCGCCGGCTGAGGTCTTGGAGAAATCTCTACGGGTGATGGGCACGTTCATCTCCTGGGGATGCGCGGTCCGACGGCCATGGGTGACCCGAACCCGGCACACGGTTCCCCCCACCCGCGAACAACAGGTGAACGGCACACCATCGGTACATGCCGTCTCACCGGCCGGGCGGCACGGGTGCTTCACACGGCCGCGCGGCGCGGGTCACCCGTCGCCGCGCGCCGCCGCCACCAGCGCCTCCATCACGCGCACGTCCTGCCCCATCTCCGGATGCCACTGCACGCCCAGCACCCACCGGTCGTCCACCAGCTCCACCGCCTCCACCGTCCCGTCGCCCGCGTACGCCGAGACGATCAGGCCCTCGCCCAGCCGGTCCACCGCCTGGTGGTGGGAGGTCGGTACGTCCGACTCCTCCGGCACGGCCGTGCCGTACCGCGTACCGGGCACCGGCTTCACGGGGTGCTCGCCGAAGACGCCGAGAGTCGCGGCCGTGTGGCCCTCCAGATGCTGGATGAGCGTTCCGCCGAGGGCGACGTTCAGCAGCTGCATGCCCCGGCAGATCGCGAGCAGAGGCGTGCCGGACGCCAACGCCGCCTCGATCAGGGCCAGTTCCCAGTCGTCCCGCTCCCTGGCGGGTGGTCCGGTACGGGGGTCGGGCTCGGCCCCGTACCGGACCGGCTCGACATCCGGGCCGCCCGCGACGACCAGCCCGTCGAGCCGGGCGACCACCGAGGCGGCGGTGGCCCATTCGTCCGGCGGGAGCATGACGGCGACGCCGCCCGCGCGCTGGACGAGCCTCGGATACCCCAGGGGCAGCAGGGCGGCGGGCAGATCCCAGACGCCCCACTTGGCCGACGTCTCCAGATACGTGCTGACGCCGATGAGCGGCTTCACTGAACGTTCCTCCGTTGTGGTGCTGTGCTGTCGTGCGGTCGTACGTGTCACCTGCCGGGCGGGGCCGGGACCTCAGTCCCGTTTCAGCTCCGCCTCCGCCTCCGCGAGCGCGGCGAACTCCTCCTCGGGCGCGGCGGCGACCAGCCGGTGCCGACTGTAGAAGGCGAAGTAGGCGAGAGCGACGACATAGACCCCGAGCGCGATGAACGCCGCGTCCTTGTCCACCAGGAACGTCGCCACCAGCGCCGACAGTGCCAGCACGAACGCCACGCCGGAGGTCAGCATGCCGCCGGGAGTCCTGTACGGGCGGTGCAGACCGGGTTCGCGGCGGCGCAGCACCAGATGCGACAGGGCCATCAAGGCGTAGGAGATCGTGGCGCCGAAGACCGCGACATTCAGCATCCGGCCGCCGTTGCCGCTGCCCGCGGCGAGGGCGAAGCCGATCGCGCCCGGAATCAGCAGGCCGAGGTAGGGCGCCTTGCGGCTGCTGGTCAGGGAGAGGAAGCGGGGCAGATAGCCGGCGCGGGAGAGCGCGAACAGCTGCCGGGAGCCGGCGTAGATGAGGGAGAAGAAGGACGCGACCAGACCGGCGAGCCCCGCGTAGTTGACGAACCGGCTGAGCGCCGTGGGATCACCGTCGCCCTGGAGCGCGACGACCAGTGGGTTACCGGCCTCCATGACGGCCTCGGAGCCGCGGGCACCCGTCGCGGCGAAGAACGTGATCAGCGCCAGCAGGACGAGGACGCCCATGGAGATCGACAGCGCCCGCGGCATCGAACGCACCGGGTCCTTGGCCTCCTCCGCGGCCAGCGGCACGCCCTCCACACCCAGGAAGAACCACATGCCGAACGGGAACGCGGCCCAGATCCCCAACAGACCGTAGGGCAGCCAGGAGTTGGCACCGAACGCGTCCTCCTGGACGGGGATGTCGTTGAGGCCGGCGCTGTCGAACTCGGCGAACGCGCCCACGGCGAAGATCAGCAGCGCGGCGACGGCGATGGCCGTCACGACCAGGCTGAAGCGCAGCGCCTCGCCGACGCCCCACAGGTGGATGCCGATGAAGACGGCGAAGCAGGCGAGATAGACGGGCCAGCCCGCGTCCAGCCCGAAGAGGTTCAGCGACTCGACGTAGTCGCCGATGAAGATGGAGATCGCGGCGGGCGCCAGGATGTACTCGATGAGGATGGCCGTGCCGGTCAGGAAGCCGCCCCAGGTGCCGAGCGCCCGGCGGGCGAAGCCGTAACCGCCGCCCGCCGTGGGCAGGATCGCGGACAGTTCGGCGAGGGAGAAGACGAGGCAGGCGTACATCGCGCCCATCAGGAGCGTCGCGATGGCGAGCCCGCCGAAGCCGCCCTCGGAGAGGCCGATGTTCCAGCCGGAGAAGTCCCCGGAGACGACGTACGCGACGCCGAGACCGGTCAGCAGCAGCCAGCCGGCGCTGCCGCGCTTGAGCGTACGGCGCTGCAGATAGGCCGCGTCGCCGGCGGGGCCGCCCGGTGCGGGAACACCCGGTGCCGGGCCCGCCGGACCGGACGGATCGGCTGGTGGGATTCGGGAGTCCGTGCCTTCGGCCATGAGCCGCTCCTGCCTCGGATAGCTGCCTCGGATTGATGCCACGGGTAAAGGTGTGAGGCCACACCATTGCGGCCGGAATCGCTCACGCGCAAGCCCTCTGCGTTAAGCGGCTGTTACGGACCCCTCGTAGCCCACCACCCCCCCCGCTACCCCGCTCTCAGGCCAGAAATCCCCGCAGCAGCGCCGCCGTTCCGCCGCAGTGCTCCCGCATCACCTCGCGCGCCGCGTCCGCGTCGCCGTCCAGGACCGTCTCCACCAGCGCCGTGTGCTGCTGCTGGGAGTGCTCCAAGTTCCGTACGAGCAGCGGGATGCAGTCCAGCAGGTCGTTCACCGTCGCCCGCACCGAGGCGTACTGCTCGGTAAGCCGCGCCGACCCCGACAGCTCCGCGAGCGTCAGATGCAGCAGCGTGTCCAGCCGCCGGTAGTCGCCCAGCGGGGCGTCGTGCGTGGCCGCCAGTGCCGTACGCAGCCGGGCCGCCCCGTCCTCGGACAGGCCGTGCGCCGCGCACAGGCCCGCCGCGCCCACCTCCAGCACCTCGCGGAAGCGCAGCACGTCCTCGATGTCCACCCCGGCGACCCGGCGGCGCAGCTCCTCCTCGACCTGCTGCCGCGGGGTGTCGGGCCGCGGCAGGACGAACGTGCCGCCGTAACGCCCCCGCCGGCTCTCCACCAGCCCCTGCTCGCCCAGGACCTTCAGCACCTCGCGCAGCGTGACCCGGCTGATCCGCAGCCGCTCCGCCAGCTCCCGCTCCGCGGGCAGCCGTTCACCGCCCGCCACCAGACCGAGGCGCAGCACCTGCATGATCTGCTCCAGCGCCTCCTCGAAGCCGTTGCCCGCACGCACGGGGCGCAGGACGGGCGTCAGCCGGTCGCCGGGCTCACTCTCCTCCGCCGCATCCTTCTTCGCCACGTCGCCGTTTCCCCTTCCCAAGCAATGGTCTCCCGGAATACCTTAAGGTCCCCGGCTGGCCGATGGAGGAGTTGTCCCGTGGCAGACCGCACACCCCCGCTCTCCGTCGAGGAGCTGCGCGCCCTCGTGGTGAGCGGCGAGATCGACACCGTCGTCCTGGCCTTCCCCGACATGCAGGGCAGACTCCAGGGCAAGCGGTTCGCCGCCAAGTTCTTCCTGGAGGACGTACTGGAACACGGCACCGAGGGCTGCAACTACCTGCTCGCCGTCGATGTCGAGCTGAACACCGTCGAGGGATACGCGATGTCCTCCTGGGACCGCGGCTACGGCGACTTCGCCATGCACCCCGATTTCTCCACCCTGCGCCGCGTCCCCTGGAACGAGGGGACGGCGATGCTCATCGCCGACCTCGCCTGGAACGACGGCTCACCGGTCGTCGCCGCGCCCCGCCAGATCCTGCGCCGTCAGCTGGAGCGGCTCGCCGAGCACGGCTACACCGCGCACGTCGGCACCGAACTCGAATTCATCGTCTTCAAGGACACCTACGAGCAGGCCTGGGACAGCGGCTACCGCGGCCTCACCCCCGCCAACCAGTACAACATCGACTACTCCATCCTCGGCACCGGCCGTATCGAGCCCCTGCTGCGCCGGATCCGCAACGACATGACCGCCGCCGGGCTGAGCGTCGAGTCCGCCAAGGGCGAGTGCAATCCCGGCCAGCACGAGATCGTCTTCCGTTACGACGAGGCCCTGCTCACCTGCGACCAGCACGCGATCTACAAGACCGGCGCCAAGGAGATCGCCTCCCAAGAAGGCGTCTCGCTCACCTTCATGGCCAAGTACAACGAGCGCGAGGGCAACTCCTGCCACATCCACCTCTCGCTCCAGTCCGCCGACGAACCCGGCACGAACGTCATGGCGGGCGACGACGCACACGGCATGTCGCCCGTGATGCGCCACTTCCTGGCCGGCCAACTCGCCGCGCTGCGCGACTTCTCCCTGCTGTACGCGCCGAACATCAACTCGTACAAGCGCTTCGCGCCCGGCTCCTTCGCCCCGACCGCCGTCGCGTGGGGCAACGACAACCGCACCTGCGCGCTGCGCGTCGTCGGCCACGGGCGCTCCATGCGCTTCGAGAACCGGCTGCCCGGCGGCGACGTCAACCCCCACCTCGCGGTCGCGGGCCTGGTCGCGGCCGGTCTGTACGGCATCGAGCACCAGCTCGATCTGCCCGAGTCCTGCACGGGGAACGCCTACACCTCCGCGTACGAGCAGGTCCCCACCACCCTCCGCGAGGCCGCCGGACTCTGGGAGCACAGCCCCATCGCCAGGGCCGCCTTCGGGGACGAGGTCGTCTCCCACTACCTCAACCTGGCCCGTGTCGAACTGGCCGCCTTCGACGCCGCCGTGACCGACTGGGAGCTGCGCCGCTCCTTCGAACGCATGTGAGGAAGAAAGACGTGCCCGACCAGCCCCACGCCCATCGGATCCTCAATCCGGCGACCGAGGAGGTCGTCGCCACCGTCCCGGCGACCGGCCCCGCCGAGGTCGACGCCGCCGTCGTACGGGCCGCCGCCGCCCAGCGCCGGTGGGCCGGGGCGGCCCCCGCCGACCGCGCGCGCCTGCTGCGCCGCTTCGCCGCCGTTGTCGACGACCACATCGAAGAACTCGCCCGGCTGGAGGTCACGGAGGCGGGCCACACCCTCGGGAACGCCCGCTGGGAGGCCGGCAACGTCCGCGATCTCCTCGACTACGCCGCCGGGGGAGTGGAGCGACTGACGGGCCGTCAGATCCCGGTCGCCGGCGGACTGGACATCACCCTCCTCGAACCGCTCGGTGTCGTCGGTGTCATCGCCCCGTGGAACTTCCCCATGCCCATCGCCGCCTGGGGCACCGCGCCGGCCCTCGCCGCAGGCAACGCCGTACTGCTCAAGCCCGCCGAGACCACCCCGCTGACCGCGCTGCGCCTGGCCGGACTCGCCCTGGAAGCAGGCCTTCCCGAGCATCTGTTCCAGGTGCTGCCGGGCGCCGGGGACATCGCGGGGCAGGCGCTGGTCGAGCATCCGGACGTCGCCAAGATCGTCTTCACCGGCTCGACCCGTGTCGGCAAGGAGATCATGGCCAGGGGCGCGCGGCTGGTGAAGCGCGTGACCCTCGAACTCGGTGGCAAGAGCCCCAACATCGTCTTCGCCGACGCCGACGTGGAACGCGCGGCGGCCGAGGCGCCGATGGCCTTCCTCGACAACGCCGGACAGGACTGCTGCGCCCGTACCCGCATCCTCGTCCAGCGCACCGCGTACGACCGTTTCCTCGAACTCCTCGCCCCCGCCGTCCGGTCGGTGGTCGTCGGCGACCCGTCGGACGAGAAGACCCAGATGGGTCCGCTGATCTCGCGCACCCAACTGGAGCGGGTGCGCGGGTACGTCCCCGAGGGCCGGGCGGCCGTACGGGGCAGCGCCCCCGACGGACCGGGCTTCTGGTTCCCGCCGACCGTCCTCGCCGATGTCGCCGCCGACGACCCCGCCGTGACCGAGGAGATCTTCGGCCCGGTCGCCGTCGTGCTTCCCTTCGACGACGAGGAGGACGCGATCCGCCTCGCCAACGACACCGCGTACGGGCTCTCCGGCTCCCTCTGGACCCGCGACCTCGGCCGCGCGCTGCGCGTCTCACGCGCCGTCGCCGCCGGCAACCTGTCCGTCAACTCCCACAGCAGCGTGCGCTACTCGACACCCTTCGGCGGCTACAAGCAGTCCGGCGTCGGCCGTGAGCTGGGCCCCGACGCCCTCACCGCGTTCACCGAGACCAAGAACATCTTCATCAGTACGGAGGCCTGATCCATGTCCGACGAGATCAACCAGAGCGCCGAGGCGCCTGTCTGCCGCCGGCTGGTCGGCCGTACCGCCGTCGTCACCGGGGCGGCCAGCGGCATCGGTCTCGCCGCCGCCCGCCGGCTCGCCTCCGAGGGCGCACACGTCGTCTGCGGCGACATCGACGAGGCGGCGGGGAAGGCGGCGGCCGACGAGGTGGGCGGCACGTATGTACGGGTCGACGTCACCGACGCGGACCAGGTCGACGCCCTCTTCAAGAAGGCGTTCGACACGTACGGCAGCGTCGACGTCGCGTTCAACAACGCGGGCATCTCGCCGCCCGAGGACGACTCGATCCTGACCACCGGTATCGAGGCGTGGCGCCGGGTCCAGGAGGTCAACCTCACCTCCGTGTACCTCTGTTGCAAGGCCGTCATCCCCTACATGCGCCGGCAGCGGCGCGGCTCGATCATCAACACCGCGTCCTTCGTCGCGACCATGGGAGCGGCCACCAGCCAGATCTCGTACACCGCCTCCAAAGGAGGTGTGCTCGCCATGTCACGTGAGCTGGGCGTGCAGTTCGCCCGTGAGGGCATCCGGGTCAACGCGCTCTGTCCCGGACCGGTCAACACACCGCTGCTGCGTGAGCTGTTCGCGAGCGACCCCGAGCGGGCCGCGCGCCGTCTGGTGCACATTCCGGGCGGGCGGTTCGCCGAGGCGGAGGAGATCGCCGCGGCGGTCGCGTTCCTCGCCAGCGACGACGCGTCGTTCGTCAACGCGACGGACTTCATGGTGGACGGCGGTATCGGCGGGGCGTACGTGACTCCGCTGTAGCCCTCGCGGGCACGCCGCCTAGGCTTGCGGGATGAGCATGACGACGCCGCCCGGCTGGTACGCGGACCAAGGCGCGCCCGGCACCGAGCGCTGGTGGGACGGGAACGCCTGGACCGCGCACACGCGGCCGATCGGCGGCGCGTACCAACAGCCGTACCAGCAACCGCAGACGGTGCCTCTCGCGGTGGGCGGTGGCCCCGGTGGCGGTCGGCGGGGCCGGGTCGTCGCCGCCGTGGCCGCCGGGCTCGTGCTCACCGTCGCGATCGTCGTCGGTGTCACGCTGCTCGGCGACGACGAGCCCAAGACCGCGCCCCCGGCCGCCGCGACCACCACCGGGCCCGCGCCCGGCCCGACGGACGACACCGGCGGCGCGAGCCCCACGGACGAGCCGAGCGCGGACCCCACCGTGCTGGTCGACCAGCTCAACGGCATCACCCTGCCCATCCCGGACGACTGGGAGAAGTCGGACAGCGTCGTCGACCGGTCGGTCACCATGACGACCGTGGCGGACTACGAGTGTCCCGGCGAGACCAACCGGTACTGCCGATACGGCAGCGTCATGTCCTTCACCGCCACCCAGACCGACGCGGCCGGACCCGAAGCCCTCGCCAAGGAGGACATCCAGGACGCGTCCGACGCTCTGTACGACGAGGACTCGATCGGCAACTCCTACTACGGAGGCGTCACCTCGCACACGGTCGTCAAGTCCGAGGCGGTCACCGTCGCCGGACGGACCGGATACCTGGTGCGCTGGAAGGTCAAGACGGGCTCGGGGCCCGGCGGTTACGTCCAGTCGCTGGCCTTCCCCTCGACCATCGGCGCCGAATCACTGATCATCGTGCGATTCGGCTTCGACGCGGGGCCCAAGGGCCCGCCCCTCAGCGGCATGGACACCATCACCGAGGGCATCCGGAGAATCGGCGACGCGACGGGCGGCGTCGGCAGCTCCATCGGCCCCTCCTGAGGGTCCGGCGGGCGCCGCCCCCTCACGACCCGTCTCAGAGGTACGTACGGCCCTCGCCCCGGTACGTCGGGACCGTCGCCGTCACCCGGTCACCCTCGATCAGCAGCAGCTCGTCGAAGCGCTCGCACAGCTCCCCGGCCTTCGCGTGCCGGAACCACACCCGGTCGCCGATCAGCAGATCGTCGGCGGCGGAGCCCAGCAGCGGCGTCTGCACCTCGCCGGCGCCCTCCTGGGCGTCGTACCGCAGCCCCTCCGGCAGATACGGCTCCGGCAGCCGGTCCCGGCCCGCCGGGCCGGACGCCGGATAGCCGCCGCCGAGCACGGTCACCACGCCGACACCCGGCCTGCGTACCACCGGCTGCGCGAAGAGCGCGGCCGGACGGCCCGTGAACGACGTGTAGTTGTCGAACAGCCGCGGCACGTAAAGCCCCGACCCGGCGGCGATCTCCGTCACCGAGTCCTCGGCCGCGGTGTGCTGCACACTGCCCGTGCCACCGCCGTTGACGAACTCCAGCTCCGGCGCCACCAGCCGCACCGCGCGCACCACGGCCCTGCGCCGCTCCGCCAGCTCCTCGCGCGCGGCGGACTGCATCAGCCGTACCACGCGCGAGCGCAGCGGCCGGCCCGCGACCGCGTCGCCGACACCCGCGACATGCCCCTCGTACGCCATCAGTCCCACCAGCCGGAAACCGGGCCGACGGGCGATCGACCTGGCCAGCTCGGCCAGTTGGGCCGGCTCCCGCAGCGGCGAGCGCCGCGCCCCGATCCGCACCCGCCCGCCGAACAGCCGGAACGCCGTGTCCAGCTCCAGGCAGACCCGGATCTCCTCCGTACCGCCCGCCCGCGCGAGGTCGATCACATCCAGCTGCGCAGGATCGTCGACCATCACCGTCACGGCTCCGGCCAGCTTCGGATCGGCGGCCAGCTCGGCGAACGCGCTCCGGTCCACCGACGGATAGGCCAGCAGTACGTCGTCGAAGCCGGCACGCGCCAGCCACAGCGACTCGGCCAGGGTGAACGACATGACGCCCGCGAACCCGTCGCGCGCCAGGACCCGCTCCAACAGCGCGCGGCAGCGCACCGATTTGCTGGCGACCCTGATCGGTTTGCCCGCCGCCCGGCGGACGAGATCGTCCGCGTTGGCGTCGAAGGCGTCGAGATCGACCACGGCGAGCGGAGCGTCCAGATGAGCGGTGGCCCGGTCGTACCGGGCCCTGTCGGCGGCGCGGGGAGTCATCGTCCGAGCTTGCCAGACGGGCTTACCCGACGGTAGGGGGATGTTCTGGTCAGATCCGCCCCCGACCTGCGGACCTGTTCCCGCGGGGTGCTCGGCAGCCCGTAGAGTGACGCCCACGCGGCGACGAACGGGCCTGCCCCGGACGGCGATCCGTCGTGGACAAGGCTGTGATCCCAGGGGGGCGGATGAGTACCGAAGCGCGGCGCGCGCCCCTACCGCCCCACCCTGCGAGCCCCCCGCCACCGTCGGAACCGCAGCCCGCACAGCCCGCCGCGGAGCCCGCCGATCCGGTCGGCCCCGCCGGGGCTTCCGGGCCCGGACCCGCCGCCGGTACCTCCGGTACGGAGGCGGAGCGCCCCCCGGCCGGGACCCCCGCACCGAAGCCGGCCAGGACCCCGGCCCCGAAGCCCGACGACTTTCCGGCCCCGAAGCCCGTGGGCCTTCCCGCACCGAAGGCCTCCGAGCGCCTCGCAGACATGCCGGGCCCCATGCCTCCCGAAACAGCGGGCCGGTCCTCGGGCGGGCAGCCCGCCATACCCCCGCGCCCGGCCGGACCGCCGCCGCAGCGACCACCCGTCCAGCGGCCCCCCGCCCAGCGCACCCCCGCAGCGCGCACGACCCCGCGATCCACCGTGCCCCTCGACGACGACACGGCCCGCCTGCGCCCCGTCCCCCCGGCCCCGAAGCCCACCGGCGCGGTCCCGCCCCGGCCCACCCGGCGCCCCGCGGCACCACCACGACCGCTGACGCCGCCGCCCTTCGCGTCCACGGGCGTCTCCACCCCCCTCCCGCCGCTGCCTCCTTCTTACAAGGTCGCTTCCGAGGCCCCGCAGCGCCCGGCCGGGCCCCCGGCCCCGCATTACCGCCGACCGGTCGAGCCTCCCGTGACCCCCGCCGAAACGACCACCCGGCTGCGCCCCGTGCCCGCCCGCCACCCCGGCAGGACGGCCGCCGCGATCGCCTGCGTGGTCCTCGGCCTCGGTCTGATCGGCGGCGCAGTCACCGGCAGTTGGCTGACCGGCGACTCGTCCGCCGACGCCGCGCCGGGCGCCGGGTACGGACCACTGCGTACGCTCTGGCACAGCACCCCCGTCGACACCTTCTTCCCGCCCACCATCAAGGGCGACGGCGCGGGTCCCGGCGGCGCCGACCGGACCTGGAATCGGGTCGCCGTGGCACCCGAGAACGACTGTGCCGGAGCGCTCGACCCCCTCCTCCTCAAGACGCTCCGTCCGGTCGGCTGCGAACGGGTCCTGCGGGCGACCTACACGGACGTCACCAACAGCGCCGTCATCACCGTCGGCATGGTCTTCACGGAGGCCGAACCGGAAGCAATGAAGGCACTGGGCGCCCGGTTCGCCGACGAGAAGCTCATGGAACGCACCGATCTGATGCCCCGCACCTACCCGGTGAAGGGCACCGTCGCCGCCGGCTTCGGCGACGGTCAGCGCGCGAGCTGGACGGTGAACGTCCTCACCGAGGCGCCGGTCGTCGTCTACGCGGTCTCCGGCTTCGCCGACGGGCGCCGGGTCCCCGACCCGCAGCCGGCCGACAAGGCCACCGCGGACGGCGCGAAGACGGACGCCGCCCAGTCCGGTCTCGGCCATGACGCGGAGGGCGTCGCCGAACGGGTCGAGCGGGGTCTGCGTGGATCAGTCGGCAAGGCAACGGAGCAGCCCGGATGACGACACCCCCGACACCGACCAGGCGCCGCGCGCACCGGGTGGCGGCCACCCTCGCCGCCGCCTCCTTCCTGCTGGCCGTCCCCGCGACGCCCGCCCACGCGGACGTCATCCGCGCCCAGCAGTGGGCCCTGGAAGCGATGAACACCGACGACGCCTGGCGCACCACCAAGGGCGGGGGCATCACCGTCGCGGTGCTCGACACCGGCGTCGACCCCACCCACCCCGACCTCACCGGGCAGGTCCTGACCGGCAAGGACCTCATCGGCTTCGGCGCCAAGAGCGGCGACCGCGCCTGGGCCCGCCACGGCACGGCCATGGCGGGCATCATCGCGGGCCACGGGTACGGCCCCGATCGCGGGAAGGGCGTCCTCGGGATCGCCCCGGAGGCGAAGATCCTGCCGGTGCGCGTGATCCTCGAAGGCACCGACCCGGACCGGGCCAAGGCCCGCAAGTCGCGCGGCGGTTCACTCGCCGACGGCATCCGCTGGGCCACCGACAACGGCGCCGACGTGATCAACCTCTCCCTCGGCGACGACAGCGAGTCGGCCCACCCGGAGCCGGGCGAGGACGCCGCCGTGCAGTACGCCCTGTCCAAGGGCGCCGCGGTCGTCGCCTCGGCCGGCAACGGCGGCGAGAAGGGCGACCGCGTCTCGTACCCGGCGGCGTACCCCGGCGTGATCGCCGTGACGGCCGTCGACCGCTACGGCACCCACGCCGCGTTCTCCACGCGCCGCTGGTACGCGACCGTCAGCGCGCCCGGCGTGGACGTCGTCATAGCGGACCCCGACCGCCGCTACTACGAAGGCTGGGGCACCAGCGCCGCCGCCGCCTTCGTCTCCGGCGCGGTTGCCCTCGTACGCGCGGCCCACCCCGACCTCAGCCCGGCGCAGATCAAGAAGCTGCTGGCCGACACCGCGCGCGACGCCCCGGAAGGCGGCCGCGACGACTCCACCGGTTACGGCATCGTCGACCCGGCCGCCGCGATCAAGGCGGGCGCCAGGCTGAGCACCGCCACCGCCGACACGAAGAAGGCGACCGGCTACACGAAGCAGTACTTCGGCCGCGGGCCCGACAACGCCTCCGGAGGGTCCGAGCCCGCCGCCTGGCTCGCCCCGCTCGCGGGCGGCCTCGGTGCCCTGCTGCTGGCCGGCGCGGTGGTCCTCTGGCGCGGCGGACCGCTCATCGGCCGCCGCCGGTGGCGCTGACGGCGGCCCGCGCCACCGCCTCGACCAGGGCGATCCCCGCGTCCTTCGTAGGATGCCCGCCCGACAGGACGGCCACGAGGTAGTCGCGGTCCCCGGTGGTGACGCGGCCGACCGAGTTGACGACCCACAGTCCGGTGGCACTCAACGGCATCCAGCCGTTCTTCAGCGCCGGCGCGCTGCCCGCCGCCGAGACGCCCCACGCCTGATCCGGCACCACACGGGTCATCAGGTCCCGGACGAAGGCGCGCGAGCGCTCGTCGAGAGGCGAGGGTCCACCGCCGAACACGGCGCCCAGCAGCGCCAGTTGATCCGTCGCCGTGGTACGCGTCATGCCCCAGTCCGGCGCCGCGGCCGACTCGCGCAGACCGAGCCGCCGGTGAGCCGCGTCCAGTTCGCCGGCGCCGCCGACCGCGTTCAGCAGCGCGGTGGCCGCGTCGTTGTCGCTGCGCTCGATCATGTCGGCCGCCGAGGCGCGCTGCTGCGGGGTCGGCTCCCGGTCCGTGTCCTGGGCGCGCAGCAGCAGCGCGGCGAGGATGCCGAGCTTGACGACGCTGGCGGTGGGGTGGTTGGGGGCGGGGACGGGGGCGTGGCGGTACGCCGCGGTGGTGCCGGTGGCCGTGTCGCGTACGGCGACGTCGTACGTGACGTTCTCGTCGGCCGTCCCGACGAGCGGTTCGCCGCAAGCGCGCATGTGTCCCCCTCGGTCCGCCGCTGATTCTGCCCTCCGTCGCCGGGCAGGGACAGCACGCCCACTAGGCTCGGCCCGTGGCTCTCAAGAACATTCCGGATTCCGGTTTCTCCGACGACGACGGCACGGCCGACCCCGCCCTCACGGAAGCCCTCGCCGTCTGGTCCGGCGATCGGACCGCCGAGCCGCGCGTTCTCGCCGCCCTCAAGGGCGCCCGGCTCCTCGTCCCCGTCGTCGCGGTCCTCGGCGAGACCGAGGAGGACGAGAGGGGGCTGCGGCGCGAGAAGAACAGCGACATGGCTGTGCCCACCCTCCAGGCCGGCGGCCGGCGTGCCCTGCCCGCCTTCACCTCCACAGCCTCGCTGGCCCGCTGGGACCCGGCCGCGCGCCCCGTCGCCGTACCGCTGCACCAGGCGCTGAGCGCGGCGGCGCACGAGAAGGCCGACACCGTCGTCATCGACCTGGCGGGGCCCGTGCCGTACGAACTCGCCGGACCGGCCCTGTTCGCGCTCGCCGAGGGCCGCACCAGCACCGACCCGCTCGACGACCCTGCCGTGGTCACGGCGGTGAGAGACGTGGTCGCCGCCGAGCCCTCCGTACTGAGGGCGCATCTCGGTCCGGGTGACGCCGACGGCATGCTCGCGCTCGTCCTGGTCGAAGGCGCCGCCCCGGCGGACGCGGTCCGGCGGATCGCGGGCGCGCTGGCGGCGGACGACGTGCTGAGGGCCCGCCTGGTGCGCGGTCTCGACCTGGCACTGCTGCCTGCCGCCGCCTCACCTCCGGGCGAGCCCCTGTTCGTGCGGAATCAGCCGAAGACCGGCTCCGATCAGCCGTAGGCCGGCCGACGATCAGCCGTAGACCGGTCCCGTGTACTTCTCGCCGGGGCCCTGGCCCGGCTCGTCCGGGACCAGCGACGCCTCGCGGAAGGCCAGTTGGAGCGACTTCAGCCCGTCCCGCAGCGGCGCCGCGTGGAAGGAGCTGATCTCCGTCGCGCTCGCGTCCATCAGCCCGGCCAGCGCGTGCACGAGCTTGCGGGCCTCGTCCAGGTCCTTGTGCGCGTCGCCGTCCTCCGTGAGACCGAGCTTCACCGCGGCGGCGCTCATCAGGTTGACGGCGACCGTCACGATCACCTCGACCGCCGGGACCTCCGCGATGTCGCGGGTCATGGCGTCGAAGTCGGGGGAGTCCTGGGGGGAGGGCGTGTCGCTCATGCCGCACACGATAGGCCCCGGCGTTTCGGCCGCCGCTGCCGCGGTCACCCTCCGATCACCCCGCGCACGACGGTTAGCAGCATGCCCACCGTGCTGCTAACCTTGTGTTACGACCGGTCGGACACGAGTGTGGCCGACCCACAAGTGGAGGCTCCGTTCTCCCACCTGGCTGCCCCTTGGGGCGGCGGGTCACCGGTCAGGCGGCGCCCATCGTTCCGTACGGACGATGGAGCCGCCCGATACGCCCCGCGGTTTGACGCGGCGGTGTTCCGGTATTCATGGAGCTGCCGCCTGTGTCCCGTTCGGGGCATTTTTGCTTTCCCCTCGCGGTTGGTCTGACGAAACAGACGTTACGCGGCTGTCTGCCAGACAGTCGTGTGGTGCTACCGAGGAGGATCCATCAGCGCTGAGCCCCGCATTAACGACCGGATTCGTGTTCCCGAGGTCCGCCTTGTCGGCCCCAGCGGCGAGCAGGTCGGCATCGTGCCGCTTGCGAAGGCCCTGGAGCTCGCGCAGGAGTACGACCTGGACCTGGTCGAGGTCGCGGCGACCGCCCGTCCGCCCGTGTGCAAGCTCATGGACTACGGGAAGTTCAAGTACGAGTCGGCCATGAAGGCCCGTGAGGCGCGCAAGAACCAGGCGCACACGGTCATCAAGGAGATGAAGCTCCGGCCGAAGATCGACCCGCACGACTACGACACCAAAAAGGGTCACGTCGTCCGGTTCCTCAAGCAGGGCGACAAGGTCAAGATCACGATCATGTTCCGTGGTCGTGAGCAGTCCCGCCCGGAACTGGGCTTCAGGCTGCTCCAGCGGCTGGCTTCGGACGTCGAGGAGCTCGGCTTCATCGAGTCGAACCCGAAGCAGGACGGCCGGAACATGATCATGGTTCTGGGCCCGCACAAGAAGAAGACCGAAGCCATGGCCGAGGCCCGCGAGGCCCAGGCGGCCCGCAAGGCGGAGCGCCAGGGACACGCGTCCGACGGCCAGGTGGAAGCGTCCGCGGACGCCACGCGGGCTCGTGCGAACGCCGACGCCGAGGCTCCGGCCGAATCGTCCTCCGACGCGTGACCCACGGGGCGGCCATCCAGGCGCCCGAGGGTTCCGCCCGGAACTTCCGATGAGACAACTGACGCTCCCAGGAGCCGGCCCGAACCGGCCGGGAGCGCCACTGACGAGGAGAGAACGGCGCTATGCCGAAGAACAAGACGCACAGCGGTGCCAGCAAGCGCTTCAAGGTCACCGGTTCCGGCAAGGTGATGCGTGAGCGTGCCGGCAAGCGCCACCTGCTCGAGCACAAGTCGTCGCGAGTGACCCGACGCCTGACCGGCGTTGTCGAGCTGGCCCCGGGCGACGCCAAGAAGATCAAGAAGCTTCTCGGCAAGTGACGTCGCGGCCCCCGGTGACGGGGGCGCGACGCCAGGACCGGGATCCAATTCGTTTCGGGCCGGGTGAGCGGTGAGTGATTCCCGCCGGACCCAGCCCCGCTGCAAGGAGTTAACAAGTGGCACGCGTCAAGCGGGCAGTCAATGCCCACAAGAAGCGCAGGGCGATTCTCGAACAGGCCAAGGGTTACCGCGGCCAGCGTTCGCGCCTGTACCGCAAGGCCAAGGAGCAGGTCACTCACTCCCTGGTCTACAACTACAACGACCGCAAGAAGCGCAAGGGCGACTTCCGCCGGCTGTGGATCCAGCGGATCAACGCCGCCGCCCGCCAGAACGGCATGACGTACAACCGCCTCATCCAGGGTCTCAACGCCGCCAACGTCGAGGTGGACCGCAAGATCCTGGCCGAGCTGGCGGTCAACGACGCCACCGCGTTCGCCGCGCTGGTCGAGGTCGCCCAGAAGGCGCTCCCGAGCGACGTCAACGCCCCGAAGGCCGCTGCCTGATCCCCTGCCGGATCACGGTCATGGATCCCGGATCCTGATCGCAGCACTTCCCGCCGGACCCGCAGGCACACCGCCTGCGGGTCCGGCGCGTTCCACTCCCGTACACGGAGCACGTACCCGCGCGCGTCTCCCATCCACGCGCGCGCACGTCCGCACGAGAAGCGACACGAGAAGCGAGCCGCCGCCCATGGGCACCCCCGAGCTGATCTCTCCGCGTTCCCCGCGCGTCACCGCCGCACGGCGGCTCGCCAGACGCGCCTTCCGCGGCAAGGAACGCCGGTTCATTGCCGAGGGCCCGCAGGCCGTACGCGAAGCGGTCGAGCACCGGGGTGACGACGGCCTCCCGACACTGATCGAGCTGTTCACCACCGTCGAGGCCGCCGAGCGGTACGCCGACATCGTCGCCGCCGCCCGCGCCGCCGGGGCGCAGGTGCACCACGCGGACGACACCGTCGTCGCCGACCTCTCCCAGACCGTCACCCCGCAGGGCCTGCTCGGCGTCTGCCGGTTCCTGGACTCGCCGTTCGAGTCCGTCCTGCGGGCGCGGCCCCGCCTCGTCGCCGTCCTGGCGCACGTACGCGACCCCGGCAACGCGGGCACCGTGCTGCGCTGCGCGGACGCCGCGGGCGCCGACGCCGTTGTCCTCACCGACGCGTCCGTCGACCTCTACAACCCCAAGTCGGTCCGCGCGTCCGTCGGTTCGCTCTTCCATCTGCCGGTCGCCGTCGGCGTCCCCGTCGAAGAGGCCGTGGCGGGCCTGCGGGGCGCGGGAGTCCGCGTCCTGGCCGCCGACGGGGCGGGCGACGACGACCTCGACGACGAGCTGGACGCGGGCACCATGGGCGGCCCGACCGCCTGGATCTTCGGCAACGAGGCATGGGGTCTGCCCGCCGAGACCCGGGCGCTCGCGGACGCCGTCGTACGCGTCCCGATCCACGGCAGGGCGGAGAGTCTGAACCTCGCGACCGCCGCGGCCGTATGTCTCTACGCCTCGGCTCGGGCGCAGCGTGTCCGCGCCGGGAGCTGAGGGGGTCCGCGCGGTCACCTTGAGCGATGAGAGCGAGTAGGGTGACGGACACGTCGGGCCCACTGTGCCCTTCGGAAGAGGTGGGATGCGGGCATGACGGTGGGGGCGAGAGGGTCGGCCATCACGCGAGGACCGGTCAGTCCTGATCCCGGCGGCGCCGTTCCCCCGGACCCGGGGCCGGGCTTCGGGATCGATCCCGACGACCTCCCCGACGGCCTCGTCGTCGCCGACGAGACGGGCCGCGTGATCTGCTTCAACGCCGCCGCCGCCCGGATCACCGCCGTCGTCGCCGCCGATGCCGTCGGCAGCCCGCTGGAGCGCGCCCTGCCGCTCGAAGACCTCGAAGGCCGCCGCTGGTGGACGCTCACCGATCCGTACGGCGGTCTCCTCACCCGCTTCGGCCAGCCCGAGCGCAATCTGCTGCTGCCCGGCGGCCGTGAGGTCCTGGTCTCGGCCCGCTACGTGCGCGCGTACCCCCAGGGGCCCGTACGCCGGCTCGTGATCAGCATCCGCGGCACCGAGGCCCGCCGCCGTACCGAACGCAGCCACGCCGAGCTGATCGCGACTGTCGCGCACGAGCTGCGCTCCCCGCTCACCTCCGTGAAGGGCTTCACCGCGACGCTGCTCGCCAAGTGGGAGCGGTTCACCGACGACCAGAAGCGGCTCATGCTGGAGACCGTCGACGCCGACGCCAACCGCGTGACCAGGCTGATCGCCGAACTGCTCGACATCTCCCGGATCGACTCCGGCCGCCTCGAAGTGCGCCGCCAGCCCGTCGACATCCCCACCGCCGTCGGACGCCACATCCAGTCCATCACCGCGTCCGGACAGTCACCCGACCGTTTCCTCGTACGGATCCAGCAGCCGCTGCCCGCGCTCTGGGCCGACCCCGACAAGATCGACCAGATACTCGGCAACCTGCTGGAAAACGCCGTGCGCCACGGCGAGGGAACCGTCACCATCGAGGTGGCACCCGCCCAGGTCAAACCCGTCGAGTCCGCGCACGCCGACCACGCGCACGCGGAGCACACCCACGCCGACGGCGGCGCGAAAGGAACAGCGGTCACCGTGAGCGACGAAGGCCCCGGCATTCCCGAGGAGTCGATGGGCCGCGTCTTCACCCGCTTCTGGCGGGGGAGCAAGCGCGGTGGGACCGGCCTGGGCCTGTACATCGTCAAGGGCATCGTCGAGGCGCACGGCGGGACGATCACCGTCGGCCGCGGACCCGGCGGCGGCGCCCAGTTCCGATTTATCCTGCCCGTCGGCGCCCCGGCCTATCTGGCCTGAGACCGCCCACGGGCTTCACCACTCCGTACGGCCTTTAGACTCGACCCTTGGCACCTTTGCGTCCTCGGCCATCGAGCGGGGTCGTTTTCGCCCAGGCAACCGGAAGTACGGGAAGAGATGTCCGCACCCAACAAGTCGTACGACCCAGTCGAGGTCGAGGCGCTGAAACCCGAAGAGATCGAGCGCATGCGGGACGAGGCCTTCGCCGCCTTCGCCGCCGCCGGTGACCTCGAAGCGCTCGCCCACGCGAAGACGGCGCACGCCGGCGGCACCTCGCCCCTGTCGCTCGCCAACCGCGAGATCGGCGCGCTGCCGCCGCAGGCCAAGGCCGAGGCGGGCAAGCGCGTCGGCCAGGCCCGCGGCGCCGTGAACAAGGCCCTCGCCGCCCGGCAGGCGGAGCTGGAGGCCGAGCGTGACACGCGCGTGCTGGTCGAGGAGGCGGTGGACGTCACGCTGCCGTACGACCGCGTCCCCGCCGGCGCCCGGCACCCGCTGACCACCCTCATGGAGCGCATCGCCGACATCTTCACGGCCATGGGCTACGCGGTGGCGGACGGTCCCGAGGCCGAGGCGGAGTGGTTCAACTTCGACGCCCTGAACTTCGTGCCCGACCACCCGGCGCGCCAGATGCAGGACACGTTCTTCGTCCAGGGCCCGGAGGGCACGTCCGGCGACGAGTCCGGAGTCGTGCTGCGTACGCACACCTCGCCGGTCCAGGCGCGCGCCCTGCTCGACCGTGAGCCGCCCGTCTATGTCATCTGTCCGGGGCGCGTCTACCGCACGGACGAACTGGACGCCACCCACACCCCGGTCTTCCACCAGGTCGAACTGCTCGCCGTGGACGAGGGCCTCACCATGGCCGACCTCAAGGGCACCCTCGACCACATGGTCCAGGAGCTGTTCGGCGGTGAGGGCATGAAGACCCGGCTGCGGCCGAACTTCTTCCCCTTCACCGAGCCGTCCGCCGAGATGGACATGGTCTGCTACGTGTGCCGCGGCGAGTCCGTCGGCAACCCGGACCGGCCCTGCCGCACCTGCGGCAGCGAGGGCTGGATCGAGCTGGGCGGCTGCGGCATGGTCAACCCGAAGGTGCTCATCGCCTGCGGCGTCGACCCCCAGAAGTACAGCGGATTCGCCTTCGGGTTCGGCATCGAGCGGATGCTGATGTTCCGCCACAACGTCGAAGACATGCGAGACATGGTCGAGGGTGACGTCCGGTTCACCCGGCCGTTCGGGATGGAGATCTGATGCGCGTCCCGATTTCCTGGCTGCGGGAGTACGTCGACCTGCCGGCCACCGAGACCGGCCGCGACGTGCAGGCCAGGCTCGTCCCCGCCGGCCTTGAGGTCGAGACGGTCGAACAGCTCGGCGCCGGCCTCAAGGGCCCCCTCGTCGTCGGCAAGGTCCTCACGATCGAGGAGCTGACCGAGTTCAAGAAGCCCATCCGCTTCTGCACCCTCGACGTGGGCGACGCCAACGGCACCGGTGAGCCGCAGGAAGTCATCTGCGGCGCCCGGAACTTCGCCGTCGGTGACAAGGTCGTCGTGGTGCTGCCCGGCGCCGTGCTGGCCGGCGGATTCGAGATCTCCGCCCGCAAGACGTACGGCAGGACCTCCCACGGCATGATCTGCTCCAGCGGCGAGCTGGGCATGGGCGACGACGGCAGTGGCGGCATCATCGTCCTGCCGCCGGAGTACGAGGTCGGCACCGACGCGATCGAGCTGCTCCAGCTCGTCGACGAGGTCCTCGACATCGCCGTCACCCCCGACCGCGGCTACTGCCTGTCGATGCGCGGCATCGCCCGCGAGGCCGCCATCGCGTACGGGCTCCCGCTGCGCGACCCGGCGCTGCTCGACGTGCCCGCGCCGAACTCGTACGGCCACCGCGTGGAGATCGCCGACCCGGTCGGCTGCGACCACTTCACCGCGCGTACGGTCACCGGGCTCGACCCCGAGGCACGGTCCCCGATCTGGCTCAAGCGCCGGCTCCAGAAGGCCGGCATGCGGCCGATCTCGCTGGCCGTCGACATCACCAACTACGTGATGCTGGAGATCGGCCAGCCGCTGCACGCGTACGACCGCCACCGGGTGGAGGGCGCGATCGGCGTCCGGCGTGCCGAGCAGGGCGAGGAGCTGACCACGCTCGACGGCGTCAAGCGCGTCCTGGACGCGGCGGACCTCGTCATCACCGACGACCGCGGTCCGATCGGTATCGCCGGTGTGATGGGCGGCGCCGACACCGAGATCGCCGACGGCGAGATCGTGGCCAGCCCGCTGTCGTCGTCCGCCGCCGGGCGCCCGGCGAGCGGCACCACCGAGGTCGTCATCGAGGCGGCGCACTTCGACCCGATCTCGATCGCGCGCACCGCGCGCCGGCACAAGCTGCCCTCCGAGGCGTCCAGGCGCTTCGAGCGCGGTGTCGACCCGCACGCCGCCTCCGCCGCGGCGCAGCGGACCGTCGATCTGCTCGTGCTGCTCGCGGGCGGTTCGGCGGAGGCCGGCGTCACCGAGGTCGTCGCGCCGACCGGGCCGCACACCATCCGTATGTCCGCCGACCACCCCGACAAGGTGGCCGGTCTCGCGTACGGCAGGGAGACCGTCGTCCGCCGGCTCCAGGAGATCGGCTGCGACGCCCAGGGACAGGACGAGCTGATCGTCACCGTCCCGAGCTGGCGTCCCGACCTGCGCGAGATCAACGACCTCGCCGAAGAGGTCATCCGGCTGGAGGGGTACGAGAACCTGCCCTCCACGCTGCCCAGGCCGCCGGCCGGACGCGGGCTCACGGAACGGCAGCGGCTGCACCGCAGGGTCGGCCGCGCGCTGGCCGGCGCCGGCTATGTCGAGGTGCTGAACTACCCGTTCATGGGCGAGGCGCAGCTCGACCAGCTCGGACTGCCCGCCGACGACGACCGTCGCCGTACGGTCACGCTCGTCAACCCGCTCGCGGACACCGAGCCCGCCATGCGCACGACGCTGCTGCCAGGTCTCCTCGGCGCGCTGCGCCGTAACGACGGCCGTGGCTCGCACGACCTCGCGCTGTACGAGACGGGCCTCGTCTTCCGGCCCACGGGCGAGGAGAAGGTGCCGGCCAGGCTGCCCGTCGACCGGCGTCCCTCGCCGGAGGAGCTGGCGACACTCGACGCCGCGCTGCCCCGGCAGCCGCGCCGCGCGGCCGTCGTCCTCGCCGGTGCGCGCGAGCAGGCCGGCTGGTGGGGCAAGGGCCGCCCCGCCGACTGGGCGGACGCGGTCGAGGCGGCCCGTACGGTCGCCGCCGAGGCGGGCGTCGAGCTGAGCGTCGAGGCCGACCAGCACGCGCCGTGGCACCCGGGCCGCTGCGCGGCGCTGTACGCGACGGTGGACGGCGAGCGGACGCTGGTCGGCCACGCCGGTGAGCTGCACCCGCGCGTCATCAAGGCGTACGGCCTGCCGGAGCGCACCTGCGCCATGGAGCTGGAACTGGATCTCGTGGAGCGGGCGGGCACGGGCGCGCTGCGGGCGCCGCGGATCTCGACCTTCCCGGTCGCCACGCAGGACGTGGCGCTGGTGGTGGCCGAGGACGTGCCGGCCGCCGATGTGGAGCGGGCGCTCGGCGAAGGCGCGGGCGAACTGCTCGAATCGGTGCGGCTGTTCGACGTGTTCACCGGTGAGCAGCTGGGCGAGGGGCGGAAGTCCCTGGCGTACGCGCTGCGCTTCCGCGCCGGCGACCGGACGCTGACCGTGGACGAGGCCACCGCCGCGCGCGACGCCGCGGTGGCGCTGGCCGCCGAGCGCACCGGGGCGGTGCTGCGCGGGGCGTGAGCCGCGTCGGTACGCGGTGAACGGCTGTGGGGGGGGGGGGGCCCCCCCGGGGGGGGGGGGCCCCCCCCCCCCCGGGGGGGGGGGGGGGGGGGGGCGGGGGGGGGGGGGGGGGGGGTGGGGGGGGGGCCCCCCCCCGCCCGCCCCCCCCCCCCCCCCCCCCACAGCCGATTGGGGCATGGCGGCGGCGGGCCGCCGATCCTCCATCACCTGAGGCCGGGCGGCGGACAGGTCACCGGCCGGGGGCGGTTCAGCCGTACGGGTAGAAGCCCGACCCCGTCTTACGGCCGAGGCGCCCCGCGTCCACCATGCGCTGGAGCAGCGGGGGAGCGGCGTACAGCGGTTCCTTGTACTCCGCGTACATCGAATCGGCGACCGAGGCCACGGTGTCCAGGCCGATCAGATCCGCGAGCTTGAGCGGGCCCATGGGGTGGGCGCAGCCCATCTCCATGCCGTTGTCGATGTCCTCACGGCTCGCGATGCCGGACTCGAACATCCGGATCGCCGACAGCAGATAAGGAATGAGAAGGGCGTTCACCACAAAACCGGACCGGTCCTGGGCGCGGATCGCGTGCTTGCCCAGCACGTCCTGGACGACGGCCTCGGCGCGCTTGACCGTGTCGTCGGAGGTCGTCAGCGCCGGGATCAGCTCGACCAGCTGCTGGACCGGTGCCGGGTTGAAGAAGTGGATGCCGATGACCTGGTCGGGACGCGACGTCGCGACGGCCAGCTTCACCAGCGGGATGGAGGAGGTGTTGGACGACAGGATCGCGTCGGGCCGGGTCACGACCTGATCGAGGACCTGGAAGATCTCCGTCTTGATCTGCTCGTTCTCGACAACGGCCTCGATCACCAGATCGCGGTCGGCGAACTCCCCGAGATCGGTGGTGAAGCTGAGTCTGTCGAGCGTCGCGTCGCGCTCCTCCTCGGTGATCTTGCCGCGTTCGGCGGCCTTCGAGAGGGAGTTGTAGAGGCGGGTGCGCCCAATCTCCAGGGCCTCACCGGTGGTCTCGGCGACCATCACCCGGAGGCCGCTGCGGGCGCACACCTCCGCGATGCCTGCGCCCATCTGGCCGCAGCCCACCACTCCGACGCGTTCGATGTCGGTCACATCGTGCCTTTCGCTGGTCCCTGTCCTGCGGGGCTCCGTGTGATTCCGGTGCCCGCCACGGCCCCGACGTTACTCCGCGCAGGTGTGTGCACGGCGGGCCGGGGCGGGCATGCTGTGCGGCAGCATCTGTCCGAGTTAACCGACGAGGGGTCAGTAAATGCGGGAAATCGGTAGAAGACGGTTCGTGACGGTCACGGCGGGTGCGCTGACGTCACTGGCGATGGCGACGGACGTCGTCGCCGCGACCACCGGTGATCGGCACAGCGAGCGCCGCGAGATGCGCGGGATGTGGCTCGCCACGGTCGTGAACCGGGACTGGCCGTCGAAGCCCGGACTGCCGGCGGCCCAACAGCGCGCCGAACTGCTCAAGTTCCTCGACACCGCCGTCGACCGGAAGCTGAACACGGTCGTCTTCCAGGTGCGGCCGACCGCCGACGCGCTGTGGCCTTCGCCGTACGAGCCGTGGGCCGAGTATCTGACCGGAGTCCAGGGCAAGGATCCGGGCTGGGACCCGCTGGGTACGGCCGTGAAGGAGGCCCACAAGCGCGGTCTCGAACTGCACGCCTGGTTCAACCCGTACCGCGTCGCCAATCACACGGACCCCTCCCGGCTGGTCCCGAACCACCCGGCGCGGCTGCATCCGGAGTGGATCCTGCCGTACGGCGGAAAGCTGTACTACAACCCGGGCATCCCCGAGGTCAGGAAGTTCGTCCAGGACGCGATGCTCGACGCCGTACGGCGCTACGACATCGACGGCGTGCACTGGGACGACTACTTCTATCCGTACCCGGTCGCCGGTCAGGTCTTCAACGACGACGCCCAGTACGCGGAGCACGGCGCCGGCTTCCCCGACAAGGCCTCCTGGCGGCGGGACAACACCGACCGGCTGGTGCGCGAGACGGCGGAGCGGATCAAGCAGATCAAGAAGCATGTCGCCTTCGGCATCAGCCCGTTCGGGGTGTGGCGCAACATCGCCACCGACCCGACGGGCTCCGACACCAAGGCCGGCGTGCAGACCTACGACGACCTGTACGCCGACACCAGGAAGTGGGTCAAGGAGGGCTGGATCGACTACATCACTCCGCAGGTCTACTGGAACATCGGCTTCGCCGCGGCCGACTACGCGAAGCTCGTGCCCTGGTGGAGCGAGGTGGTGAAGGGGACGGACGTCGACCTCTACATCGGCGAGGCCCTCTACAAGGCCGGCGACCCCGCCCAGCCCGCACCGTGGCAGGACGTGGCGGAGGTCTCCCGTCATCTGACCTTCGCGAAGCAGTACCCGGAGGTGCGGGGGCACTGCTACTTCTCCGCGCTGGAGTGCGTGAACGACAAGAACGGCGCGTTCGCGAGGGCGGTGGCCGACCACTACACGACGCGGGTCCGCCCGCCACGGCGGGGCTGACACAAAGCCTGCCGCGGACACGGCCTAGGCGCGGGCGCGCTGGGTGACCGCGATGCACAGCAGTACGGCGACGGCCGCCAGCGGCGCGGCCGTCGCCAGGTGCTCCCCGAGCAGCAGCACCGACCAGACCAGGGTCAGCAGCGGTTGGGCCAGCTGGAGCTGGCTGGCCTTCTCGACCCCGATCGAGGCCATGCCCCGATACCAGACGTAGAGACCGAAGAAGGTCGACCCCGCCGCCACCCACACCAGGCCGGTCACGCCCTGAGCCGTCAGCTGTACCGGCTCGAAGGACAGGGCCACGGCCGAGACCACCAGATTGAGCGGCAGGCACGCGACCAGCGCCCAGCCGATCACCTGCCAGCCGGGCATCAGCCGGGCCAGCCGCCCGCCCTCCGTGTAGCCGGCCGCGCACACCAGCAGCGCGCCGAACAGATACAGATCACCGGTCGAGACGGCCCCGCCGCTCTGCTGGAGGGTGAAGACGATCACCACCGCCGCGCCCGCGACGGCCGCGCTCCAGAACGTACGTGACGGGCGCCTGCCGGTACGCAGCGCCGAGAACGCGGCGGTGCTCAGCGGCAGCAGCCCCACCACGACGGCGGCGTGCGCCGTGGTCGACGTCTGGAGGGCCAGTGTCGTGAGTATCGGGAAGCCCAGGACCACACCGGAGGCCACCACGGCGAGCGCGCCCCAGTGCCGCCGCCGCGGCAGTGGCACGCGCAGCGCCAGCAGGAAGCCGCCCGCGATGAGCGCGGCGAGCACGCTGCGTATCGCGACCAGGGACCAGGGGCCGAAACTCTCCAGCCCCCAGACCGTCGCCGGGAAGGTGAGCGAGAAGGCGAGGACGCCCGCCGCCGCGAGGAGTGTGCCGCCGGTGACCGCTACCGGGGTGGTATGAGTAGCGCTATCCTGTGCTGTCATGCAAGAGCGTAGCAGTGTGGCAGATTTGGCGAAATCGCTACGAGCGGAGCTGAACCGCTACTCACCTGGTGGAAAGCTACCGTCCAGCAGGGAGTTGGTCGAGCGCCACCGGGTCTCTCCGGTGACCGTCTCGCGGGCACTGGCCCAGCTCTCCGCCGAGGGCCTGGTAGTCACCCGTCCCGGCGCCGGATCCTTCCGCGCACCGGCCCGGCCCGGCACACCGCAGGCCAGGGACACCTCCTGGCAGGAGGTCGCGCTCAGCGCCGACGCCGCCACCGAACTCGTCCCGCGCAGCGTCGACTCCTCCGCCGTGCTGACCACCCTCGCCGTGCCCCCGCCCGGCGTGATCGAGTTCAACGGCGGCTATCTGCACTCCTCCCTCCAGCCCGAGCAGGCCATGGCCGCCGCCCTGGCCCGCGCCGGACGACGCCCCGGCGCGTGGAGCCGCCCGCCCACCGACGGACTGCCCGAACTCCGCGAATGGTTCGCCCGCGACATCGGCGACAGCTGGACCGCCGCCGATGTGCTCGTCACCTCCGGCGGCCAGAGCGCCCTGACCACCGCGCTGCGCGCACTCGCCCCGCCCGGCGCGCCCGTCCTCGTCGAATCACCCACCTATCCCGGCATGCTCGCCATCGCACGGGCCGCCGGAGTCCGGCCCGTCCCCGTACCCGTGGACGCCGACGGCGTACGCCCCGAACTCCTCGCCTCCGCCTTCCGCGCCACCGGCGCACGGGTGTTCGTCTGCCAGCCCCTCGTCCAGAACCCCACCGGTGCGGTCCTCTCCGCCGCGCGCCGGCCCGAGGTGCTGCGTATCGCCCGCGAGGCCGGCGCCTTCGTTGTGGAGGACGACTTCGTGCGCCGTCTCATCCACGAGGACGCCGGCCCGCTGCCCGGCCCCCTCGCCGCCGACGACCCGGACGGAGTGGTCGTCCACGTCTGCTCCCTCACCAAGGCGACCTCACCGAGCCTCCGGGTCGGCGTGCTGGCCGCCCGTGGCCCGGTGCTCGAACGGCTCCGCGCCATCCATGTCGTGGACTGCTTCTTCGTCGCCCGCCCCCTCCAGGAAGCCGCGCTCGAACTGGTCGGCTCACCCGCCTGGAGCCGCCATCTGCGGTTCATCTCAAGGGAATTGCAGAACCGCAGGATCGCCATGACCGCGGCCGTCCGCCAACACCTGCCCGAACTGGCCCTCCCGCACGTCCCGCCGGGCGGCTATCACCTGTGGCTGCGGCTGCCCGACGGGGCCGACGAACAGGCCCTGGTCTCCGCGGCGCTGCGCGCGGGCGTCGCCGTCACGCCCGGTCGGCCCTATTTCTGCGCCGAACCCTCCGCGGGCCACCTCCGGTTGGGCTACGCGGCCGTAGCCGGACCGCAGGAGATCGCCGACGGCGTGCGGCGGCTGCGTACCGCCTGCGACGAAGTACTGAGCTGACCACATGCCCCGATCGTGGCATCCGCCACTGACAACGGACCCGCCACCTGGCAACCTTCCGCCATGACCGAGCCGACGGCCTCCGCCGCGTACGACATCTCGACCGACCCCGCACGCCTCGACGCGGACCGGATCCACCGCTGGCTGTCCACCGACGCGTACTGGGCCCTCGGCCGCAGCCGCGCCGTCCAGGACAGGGCGATCGCCGGATCGCTCAACTTCGGCGTCTACGACACCGCGTCGGGCGAGCAGGTCGCCTACGGCCGCGTCGTCACCGACCACGCCACCTTCGCCTGGCTCTGCGACGTATACGTCGACCCCGTCGCCCGGGGCAAGGGCCTCGGCACCGAACTGGTCGCCGCCGCACGCGACCACCTCGCCACGCTCGGGCTGCGGCGCGTGATGCTCGCCACGGAGGACGCCCACGGCGTCTACGAGAAGGTGGGGTTCAAGTCGCTCGAAAACCCCCTGATGTGGATGACTCTGGACCTTCAGCCCCCCTCTTGACCTGTACGGCTTTCGGGCCCACGATCCCGACATGAGTGTTCGCGTCACGTTGGTCGCCGCCGCGCGCAGCTCAGCGCCACTCGCCGAACGTTTCGACGACGACCGCCCCCTCGACCAGACCGGCTGGCACGAGGTGCAGCTCGTCGCGCACGCGCTTGTGCCGCTGGCCGCCGCCGATCTGCGCTACTGCTCGCCCACCGCGCGCAGCCGCGCGACCGGCGAGGCCCTCGGTTACGCGCCCCTCGTCCAGCCGGCCCTCAGGGACTGCGACATGGGCCGCTGGCGTGGCCGTACGTTCGCGGACGTCGCCGCCCGCGAACCCGCAGCCGTGGACGCCTGGCTCGCCGATCCCCGCTCGGCCCCGCACGGCGGTGAGCCGCTGCTGGCGTTCATCTCCCGCATAGGGGGCTGGCTGGACACACGCCCGGCCGACGACGTCGGCGCCATCGTGGCCGTCGCCGAACCGGCGGTCATCAGGGCGGCGCTCGTCTACGCCCTGCACGCCCCCGCGCCGACCTTCTGGAACGTGGACGTCCGCCCGCTGTCCACGATCACCCTCATGGGCGGCCCCGGCCGCTGGAGCCTGCGCCTCGACGCCCGCGCGTGAGCGGCGCTCCCGCGTGAGCGGCGCCGCTGTGTGATCGGCGCTCACGCCTGGTCGATGCCCGCGTGCGAGACTGCCGCGATGACCCCGGTGACCGGACACATGATCGCAGTTGTCGGCAGCAGTCCCGGAGTCGGCAAGTCGACACTCTGCCGCGCCATCGCCCGTCGGGCCGCCGAATCGGGTGCGACCGTCGACCACTTCGAGGAGGCGGACATCCTCAGCCGCCCGTCCTTCCGCCCCGTCGCCGAGGAGTTCGCCGACGGCACCGGCAGTGTGCGGCCCGCCACGCTGGTCGAGTCCACCCGCGACTACGTCGCACGGTCCCGCGCCGCAGGCGTGGACGTACTGGTCACGGACGCGCTGCTGCCGTTCATCCCCTCACTCGTGGCATGGGGCCACGACGAGAGCGTGATCTCCACCGTCCTGGCCGACCTGGAAGAGGCGGTCCGGCCGACCCGGGTGACCGTGGTGTATCTGCGGGACGACCCGGACACCGCCCTGCGCCGCGCCGTCGAGCGCGAGGGCCCGGACTGGGAGGACTGGTACGTCACCAAGCTCGGCGACTCGCCCGGTACCCGGTCCGTCAAGGACCTGTCGTCGGCTGCCGAACACCTGCGCCGGGAAGAGGAGTTGACGGTGCGGCTGCTGGCCGGGACGGACTGGCACGTGCTGAGCGTGGACGTGGGCCGGCGCGACGCGGCGCGGACGGAGCAGTACGTACGGGAGAACCTGCCCGACCTGTGAGCCGCCGGCCCCGCCGCCCGCCTCGCCGTTCGTTTCGCCGTTCGTTTCGCCGTTCGCTCAGCCGGCCGTCGCGAACGCGTCGACGCCCGTGAGTTCGGCGGAGAGCTTCCACAGCCGCGCCGCCTGCTCGGGGTCCGTCGCGTACGCGCGTACGCCACCCTTGAAGTCGGCCTCGTCGGCGGGTTCGGCGATGTCGCAGTCCTCGCAGTACACGCCGCCGGCGCCCGCCAACTGAGGCGAGGTCGCCGCCCACACCTGCGTCGCCGCGCCCTGCTCGGGCGTCTTGAACGACGTGTTGAGCACATTGCCCTCCTCGTCGATCCACCCGAAGGCGACCATCTCCTCCTTGGGAAGGTGCCGCTGGAGCGGCGTGAGGATGCCACCGGGGTGAAGCGAGAAGGCCCGGACGCCGGCGTCCTTGCCGAGCGCGTCGAGGTGCACGGCGAACAGCACGTTGGCGGTCTTCGCCTGGCCGTACGCCTGCCACTTGTCGTAACCCCGCTCGAACGACACGTCGTCCCAGCGGATGGGCGACTGGCGGTGGCCGGCCGACGACACGGAGATGACGCGTGCGCCGCCGGGCTCGATCGCGGGCCAGAGGCGGTTGACGAGTGCGTAGTGACCGAGGTGGTTCGTCGCGAACTGCGCCTCCCAGCCCGGTCCCACGCGGGTCTCGGGGCATGCCATGATCCCGGCGTTGCCGATCATCATGTCGATGCCGCGCCCGGAGGCGAGGAACCGCTCGGCGAAGGCCCGGACGCTGTCGAGGTCACCGAGGTCGAGCTCGTCGACCTCGACCCGGCCCGTCGCTCCCGCGATCCCCGCGACGGCCTCCTCGGCGACGGCGGGCCGCCTGGCGGGCACCACGACATGGGCGCCGGCGCCGACCAGAGCGCGCGTCGTCTCCAGCCCGAGACCCGAGTAACCACCGGTGACGACCGCGAGCTTGCCGTCGAGATCCACACCCCGCAGAACCTCCTCGGCGGTGCTCGTCGCGCCGAATCCTGAACCGATCTTGTGCTGAGGAGTAGTCATGCCACGACGGTACGTATTGGAGCGCTCTCGAAGTCAAGCGCCCGTCTCGGGGCGTCGCACCCGGTCCGTATCGGACGACGACGCCCGCCGTACCCGTCAGCGGCGGCGGCTCCTCGACGGCTGGCTCGCGGCGCCGGACCGGACGGAGCGGGTACGGCGTCCGCTGACCGGGCAACGGCTCCCCGCCGACCTGGAGCGGACCGGTCCGTGATCCGCGGACGCCGACAGCTACCAGGGCATCGAACCCTCCATGCCGAAGTAGCCCCCGGTCGGGCCGTCCGGGCCCACCTGCGCCATCCGGACGATGATCTCCGCGCCCTCCTCGACGGTCTGCGTCCCCATGTTCATGTTCAGGTCCGTCGCGGTGAAGCCCGGTTCCACCGCGTTGATCCGCATGTTCGGGAACGCCTTCTCGGCGACCGCCGCCGCCGTGCCCTTCCTCGCGCGGCTCGCGCTGGAAGGCCCTGGCGACCCGCTGCGGCTGCTGTGGCTCCTGCACGGCGCGGCCGGCGTGACGGGCCGCGAGTACCGGCAGGTGCGCCGGGCCGTGGCCGTGGCGCTGCCCGCGCTGCTGGGCCTGGTGGCCGACGAGGACCCGGCCGTGCGGCGGGCGATGGTGTGGACCGTCGCCGCCTGCGAGGACGCGTCCCTGCCGCTGCTCCCGCTGCTGCGGGCGCGGCTGGAGGAGGAGCGCGACGCCGACGTACGGGCCGACCTCGTCACGGCGCTCGGTCTGCTCGACGTCTCGCCGTACACCAGCGGCGCGCGCGCCCGCGCACTGCTGTCGGCGCCGGAGCCGCCGGTGCGCAGGGCGGCCGTGACGGATCTGCTGCGTACGGCTCAACTGCCGCTGCCTCCCGCCCTGGTGGCGGCGGCGGTCGACGCCCACGAGTCGGCGCCCGCCGATGAGACGCACCATCCCTGGCCCGACTCCTACCGGCCGCTCATGGACCGGCTGCTGGACGACCCCGACGCGGCCCTGCGCGCGGTGGAGCGGGGCCTGCCACTGGCGTGGGAACTGACCGAGGTCTGGCGCGACCGTGAGAGGGACGTCCTGCCGTGGCTCGCCGCGTCGGCCGTGGACGCGGAGGACCTGTGCCGGGTGGCGCGGGTGGGCGCCGCGCTCGCGGGCGGTGAGCCCGCGCCGTGGCTGGCGCCCCATCTGACGTCCGATGACCCGGCCGTACGGGTGGCGTCGACCCTCGCGGCGATACGGCTGCGAGCGCCCGGCGCGATCGGTCTCGTCCTGCGTCTCATGGATGAACTGACCGAAGAGGCGGCCACGTTGCGGATGACTCCGCTCAGCGCGGGCGGTGCGGTCGTGGCCGCCGCCGTGGAGGTGTACGGCGCGGCGGCCGAACCGGTCGTACGGCGGGTCGCGGCCCGGCCGCGCACCGAATGGGCCGACGCGCTACGGGACTTCCCCGCGCTCGCGGCCGGACATGTGGACGATCTGGTCCGTCTGCTGCCGGCATCCGCCGGACAGGACCTAGGCCAATCGGCCGGCCCGGCCGCCGTGCGGGCCCTGCGCGCACGGGCCGGGGCCGGCGACCTGACGGCGGCGCTGGCGCGGGTCACGGGCGAGGAGGGGCCGGCCGTGGACATCGTACGGGCGCTGCCGGACGCCGTGGGGCGGCGTAGCGCAGCCGTCCGGGTCGCGGCCGAACTCGGCCCGCGTGCGGCGGTGTTGCTGCCCCTGGTGGAGGAACGGCTGAAGGCGCCGAGCCGGGAGAGCAGGGCGGACGCCGCAGCCGCGATCTGGCGGGTCACCGGCCGTACGCGTGACACGGCGCCGGTGATCGCGGACCAGCTCGCCCGCCACGGCGATCCGCACCAGCCGTATCCCGGCGCGCTGCGCGCGCTGACGGCGATGCGGCTGCTCCCGGCGGCGGCCCGTCCCGCCGTGGAGCACATCGCCTTCTCCCCGCGCCGCGTGGTCTCCGGCTCCCTGTGCGACGGAACCCCGCATCCGGACCTGGCGGCACGGGAGTTGGCATGGCGGCTGCTGGCGTTGAGCGGCTGACGACGTGCCCGCACTTCCTTCTCCGGGGCCTGCTCAGCCGTTCCACGAGTTCGGCCGTCGCAGGCGTCGAGTGCCGGCACCCGGCCGCGTTCACCGGTGAGCGGCCAGCACGGCCGCCAGGCCCTCTTGGAGGTCTTTGACGAAATACTCGGGAACCTCCAGCGACGGGAAATGTCCCCCGGTTTCGGGGGACCCCCATCGGACGATCCGCCGGTACCGCTCCCGCGCCCAGGGGCGCGGGCACTTCTCGACGTCGCGGGGATACACAGTGATGGCCGACGGGACATCGACCCGGAGTTCGGGATCCAGCGAGTTGTGGCTTTCGTAGTAAATACGGGCCGACGATGCGCCGCTCCGCGTCAGCCAGTACAGGGTGACGTCGTCCAGAATTCTGTCCCTGGAAATCGTCTCGAACGGGCTGTCCTCGGTGTCCGACCACTCGGCGAACTTGTCGAGGATCCAGGCGAGAAGCCCGACCGGTGAGTCGACGAGCGAGTAGCCGATGGTCTGCGGCCGGGTCGCCTGCTGCTTCGCGTACGCCGCGCGGTGGTGCCAGAAATCGTGGGTCTCCTCGGTCCATTCGCGCTCGACCGCCGTCAGCCCGTTTGTTGTCAGACCGGGCGGCCCCTCCGCGAAGGTGGTGTGGATGCCGAGAACGTGCGCCGGGAACCTGCCGCCGAGGACCGTGCTGATATTGCCTCCCCAGTCGCCGCCGTGGGCTGCGAACTTGCTGTAGCCGAGCCGTCCCATCAGTTCCACCCATGCGGCCGCGATCTTCTCGGTTCCCCACCCGGTGGTGGCCGGCTTGTCGCTGTAACCGAAGCCCGGTAGCGACGGGACCACGACGTGGAACGCGGGCGCGTCCGCGTCTTTCGGATCTGCCAGCTCGTCCACTGCGTCGATGAACCGGGCAATGCTGTCCGGCCACCCGTGCGTCAAGATCAGAGGAGTGGCGTCCGCGCGCGCGGATCGGCGGTGCAGGAAGTGGATTCCCAGATCATCAATGGTTGTGCGGAACTGGCCGATCTGGTTGAGGCGCTCTTCGAACGACCGCCAGTTGTACCCGGTGCGCCAGTAGTTCACGACATCGACGAGGTCGGCGAGCGGAACGCCCTGTTCCCATCGGTGAGGGCCGGGCGCGGCGCCATGGACCGTCTCGGCCTCCGGCAGTCGCGCCGCGGCCAGTCGCGCGCGCAGATCGTCGAGGTCGGCGTCGGTCGTGTGGGCTTCAAATGCTTGCACGTCGCTGGTTGGACGGGGCATGAGACCTCCTGTGCCATAGTGGAACCGGCTAAGACGGTTCTAGCAGTTCCCCGAGCCACACCGCAACCGGCTAAGGTGGTTCCATGCGCGCTGGATTCCCTGACTTCCGCCTCGGCAACGTGCTGGCGACCAGCTTCACCGGGACTCTGTCGGAGCGTCACGGCAACGCTGTGGAGCGCATTCCCGCGCCGCACCGACTCGTCGACTGGCTGGCGGTGAACGGCCTCGCCGTGGACTCCTGCACCACTGCCCAGCTCGACCTCGCTCGGGAACTGAGGGAGTCGATTCACGCCGCCGCGACAGCCGCCGCGATCCAGGACGGCCTCCCCGCGTCTGCTGTCCGGGTCATCAATGACTTCAGCGCTCAGGGTCGGGCCGCGGCGATCCTGACGCCCGAGGGCAAGCGGCGATGGCAGCTCGGCTCGGCTTCCTGTGTGGAGGATGCCCTCGGCGTGATTGCCGCCGACGCGATCAGCGTCATCGCAGGCGAACGAGACGGAAAGCTGGCCCTGTGCGCCTCACCAACCTGCCAAGCCGCCTTCTTCGACACCAGCCAAAGCCGCACCCGCAGATGGTGTGACATGAACACGTGCGGGAATCGCCAGAAGAAAGCGCGCTTCAACGCCAACCAGGCCAACCAGCGCAAAGGCCCCAGATCGGCGGAGTGATCGTTGTCTCCGTGTGAGGGTGAAGGCGATACCGTCATTGCATAAAGCTGCGGCACTACGTATAGTCATGCCATCGACAGGGAGGGCTTCGATGGCCGTACGTGCAGCAGTGGCGGGAGCCAGTGGATATGCCGGTGGGGAAGTGCTCCGGCTGCTCCTGGGGCACCCCGGCGTCGAGATCGGCGCCCTCACCGGGAACTCCAACGCGGGTCAGCGCCTCGGCGCGCTTCAGCCGCACCTCGGGCCGCTGGCCGATCGTGTCCTGGAGCCGACCACCCCCGACGTGCTCGCCGGGCACGACGTGGTCTTTCTCGCGCTGCCGCACGGGCAGTCCGCCGCCGTCGCCGAGCAGCTCGGCGGCGATGTGCTCGTTGTCGACATGGGCGCCGACTTCCGCCTCAAGGACGCCGCCGACTGGGAGGCCTTCTACGGCTCCGCCCACGCCGGCACCTGGCCCTACGGCCTCCCCGAACTGCCGGGCAACCGCGCCGCGTTGGAGGGGTCCAGGCGTGTCGCGGTGCCCGGTTGCTATCCGACGGCCGTGTCGCTGGCGCTCTTTCCCGCGTACGGCGCGGGGCTCGTCGAGCCCGAGGCCGTGATCACCGCCGCCACCGGCACGTCCGGGGCGGGCAAGGCCGTCAAGCCGCATCTGCTCGGCTCCGAGGTCATGGGCTCGATGAGCCCGTACGGCGTCGGCGGCGGCCACCGGCACACCCCCGAGATGATCCAGAACCTCAGCGCGGCGGCGGGGGAGCGCGTCGGTGTCTCCTTCACTCCCACCCTCGCCCCCATGGCGCGCGGCATCCTCGCCACCTGCTCGGCGAAGGCGCGGCCGGGCGTCACCGCGGCGGACGTGCGGGGCGCGTACGAGAAGGCCTTCGCCGACGAGCCGTATGTCCAGCTCCTGCCCGAGGGCCAGTGGCCGGCGACCGCGTCCGTGTACGGCTCCAACGCCGTACACGTCCAGGTCGTCCTCGACGAGAACGCCCGCCGCGTCATCGCGATCAGCGCCATCGACAACCTCACCAAGGGCACGGCCGGCGGCGCGGTCCAGAGCATGAACATCGCCCTCGGACTGCCCGAGGAGACCGGGCTCCCGGCCACCGGTGTCGCACCATGAACCTCACCACGAACCAGCCGATCAAGCGGAACCAGCCGAACCAGCCGAACAAGGAGATGCAGTGAGCGTCACGGCAGCAGGCGGATTCACGGCGGCGGGCATCGCCGCCGGGATCAAGGACAGCGGCGCCCCGGACCTGGCCCTCGTGGTCAACACCGGTCCGCGCCGCGCCGCCGCGGGCGTCTTCACCTCCAACCGTGTGAAGGCCGCCCCCGTCCTCTGGTCGGAGCAGGTCGTCAAGGGCGGTGAGATCTCCGCCGTCGTCCTCAACTCCGGTGGTGCCAACGCCTGTACGGGCCCCAAGGGCTTCCAGGACACCCACGCCACCGCCGAGAAGGTCGCCGAGGTTCTGAACCTGGCTGCCCCCGACGGCTCGGACGACAGCCACAGTCCCGGCGAGATCGCCGTCGCCTCCACCGGGCTCATCGGCATCAACCTCCCGATGGACAAGCTCCTGCCCGGAATCGAGAAGGCCGCGGCCGAACTCTCCGCCCACGGCGGCGAGAAGGCCGCCATCGCCATCAAGACCACGGACAGCGTGCACAAGACGGCCGTCGCGGGCGGCGACGGCTGGACCGTCGGCGGCATGGCCAAGGGAGCGGGCATGCTCGCACCCGGCCTCGCCACCATGCTCGTCGTGCTCACCACCGACGCCGATGTCGACAGCCCCGCCCTCGACGCGGCCCTGCGCGCCGCCACCCGGACCACCTTCGACCGGGTCGACTCCGACGGCTGCATGTCCACCAACGACACCGTGCTGCTGCTCGCCTCCGGTGCCTCCCAAGTGACGCCGGGACAGGCGGAGTTCGCGGAAGCCGTCCGTACGGTCTGCGACGACCTCGGCCGCCAGCTCATCGGCGACGCCGAAGGCGCCAGCAAGGACATCCGCGTCGAGGTGATCAACGCGGCGACCGAGGACGACGCCGTCGAGGTGGGCCGCTCCATCGCCCGCAACAACCTCCTCAAGTGCGCACTGCACGGCGAGGACCCCAACTGGGGCCGGGTCCTGTCCGCCATCGGTACGACCTCCGCCGCCTTCGACCCCGACCGCCTCAACGTCGCCATCAACGACATCTGGGTCTGCAAGAACGGCTCCGTCGGCGAGGACCGGGACCTCGTCGACATGCGCTTCCGCGAGATCCGGATCACCGCCGACCTCGCCGCCGGCACCGAGTCCGCCGTCATCTGGACCAACGACCTCACCGCCGACTACGTCCACGAGAACAGCGCGTACAGCTCATGACCGCACGCAAACACACCGCCCTGCCCAAGGCGCAGATCCTCATCGAGGCGCTGCCCTGGCTCACCCGCCACAACGGCAGGACCGTCGTCATCAAGTTCGGCGGCAACGCCATGGTCGACGAAGACCTCAAGGCCGCCTTCGCCCAGGACGTCGTCTTCCTGCGCCACGCCGGTCTCAAGCCGGTCGTCGTGCACGGCGGCGGCCCCCAGATCAGCGCGCAGCTCGACCGGCACGGGCTGGTCAGCGAGTTCAAGGCCGGTCTGCGGGTGACCACGCCCGAAGCGATGGACGTCGTACGGATGGTGCTCGCCGGCCAGGTCCAGCGCGAACTCGTCGGGCTGCTCAACCAGCACGGCCCGCTCGCCGTCGGCATGACCGGCGAGGACGCCCACACCATCTCGGCGACCCGGCACCGGCCGCGTATCGACGGCGAGTTGGTCGACATCGGGCGCGTCGGCGAGATCACCGCGATCGATACGGGCGCCATCGAGGCGCTGCTCGCCGACGGCCGAATCCCGGTCATCTCCTCCATCGCGCGCAGCGCCGACGACGGACACGTCTACAACGTCAACGCCGACACCGCCGCCGCCGCGCTCGCCGCCGCACTGGGGGCCGAGACGCTGATGGTCCTCACCGACGTCGAGGGCCTGTACGAGGACTGGCCGAACAACGACGACGTGATCAGCAGGCTCACGGCCACCGAGCTGGAGAAGCTGCTGCCCGAGCTGTCCAGCGGCATGGTGCCGAAGATGGAGGGCTGTCTGTTCGCCGTACGCAACGGGGTCAACACCGCCCGCGTGCTCGACGGCCGCGTACAGCACTCGATCCTGCTGGAGATCTTCACCGACGAAGGCATCGGCACGATGGTCGTCCCCGACGGCCAGGAGAAAACGACCGAAGGGGGAGCAGCATGACCGACGACAGCAACCAGCGGCTCACGCGGCGCTGGCAGGATGTGATGGCCGACAACTACGGCACCCCGAAGCTCTCCCTCGTGCGCGGCGCGGGCGCCATCGTCTGGGACGCCGACGGCACCGCGTACACCGACTTCGTCGCCGGCATCGCCGTGAACGCCCTCGGCCACGCGCACCCCGCCGTCGTCGACGCGGTCTCCCGGCAGGTCGCGGCGCTCGGGCATGTGTCGAACCTGTACGTGGCGGGCCCGCCCGTCGCCCTCGCCGAACGGCTCATCGCCCTCGCCGACCGCCCCGGCCGCGTCTACTTCTGCAACTCCGGCGCCGAGGCGAACGAAGCCGCGTTCAAGATCGGCCGGCTCACCGGCCGCCGCCACATGGTCGCCACCGAGGGCGGCTTCCACGGCCGCACGATGGGCGCGCTCGCGCTCACCGGGCAGCAGCCCAAGCGCGAGCCCTTCCTGCCACTGCCCGGTGATGTCACGCATGTGCCGTACGGAGACGTCGACGCGCTCAGAACCGCCGTCACCGAGCAGACCGCGCTGCTGATCATCGAGCCGATCCAGGGCGAGAACGGCGTCGTCGTCCCGCCGCGCGGCTATCTCGAAGCGGCCAGGGAAATCACCCGCGCCACCGGCACCCTCCTGGTGCTCGACGAGGTCCAGACGGGTATCGGGCGGACCGGGCACTGGTTCGAGTACCAGGCCCACCAGAGCGTCGAGCCCGATGTCGTCACGCTCGCCAAGGGCCTCGGCGGCGGCCTGCCGCTCGCCGCGACGCTCGCGTTCGGCCCGGCGGCGGACCTGCTCAAGCCCGGTCAGCACGGTACGACCTTCGGCGGCAACCCGGTCGCCTGCGCCGCCGCGCTCGCGGTCCTGGACACGCTCGGCGCCGACGGCGCGCTCGACACGGTGAAGCGGCTGGGCGAGAAACTGCGGGACGGAATCGAGGCGCTGGGACACCCGCTGGTCTCCCATGTCCGTGGCGCGGGGCTGCTGCTGGGTATCGTGCTCACCGAGCCACTGGCGCCACAGGCGCAGCAGGCGGCTCAGGATGCCGGTTTCCTGGTGAACGCGCCCGCTCCCGATGTCGTACGGCTCATGCCACCGCTGATCATCGGCGACGACGAGGTGGAAACGTTCCTCCAGGCCCTGCCCGGCATCCTCGACAGCACGCGTGGGACCAACGGGGACGGACGATCCGGGGAATGAGACGACGATGACCGAGGCGCAGGCACCCGAGCACAACGGGCTCGACAGGGACGGTGGGAACGGCGCGGCCGAGCACAACGGCCCCTCCGTCCCACAGACGCGCACGGCGCGGCACCGCCGGATCGTGGACATCCTCAACCGGCAGCCGGTCCGCAGCCAGAGCCAGCTTGCCAAGCTCCTCGCCGACGACGGTCTGAACGTCACCCAGGCGACGCTCTCGCGCGACCTGGACGAGCTGGGTGCCGTGAAGATCCGCAACACCGGCGGTGAGCTGATCTACGCGGTCCCCAGCGAGGGCGGCTACCGCACCCCGCACGCCCCGCTCGGTGAGTCGGCGAAGGAGGAGCGGATGCGGCGGCTCTCCGGCGAACTGCTCATCTCCGCCGAGGCCTCCGCCAACCTCGTGGTGCTCCGTACGCCGCCGGGCGCCGCGCAGTTCCTCGCCTCCGCCATCGACCAGGCCGAACTCCGGCCCATCCTCGGCACCATCGCCGGTGACGACACGCTGCTGCTCATCAGCCGCGACCCGGTCGGCGGGCAGGCGCTCGCGGACCATCTGCTGCGACTGGCCCAGAAGGACGGCTGAGCGGACACGGCCTAGTAGCGGGTGATCGCGGTCGCCCCCGACTGCGTGCCCACCGCGATATGCGGTGAGCGCCCGCGGTCGGCCCACGTCAGGATGCGGCTCATCGCCTCGGCGGGCACGGACACACAGCCGGCCGTCGCGCCCTTGCCGTTGACGTGCAGGAAGATCGCGGCGCCCCGGCCGCGCACGGGCCGGTTGTAGTTGAAGCCGATGACCAGGGCGTGGGCGTACTGGGTGCCGTAGTCGGTCAGCTTCTCGGCCTCACCGGCCCGGCAGTCGGCCGGCAGCCCCTCGACCCAGCGGTTGTAGGCGCGCGAGTCGTTGTCCTGGCACCACCAGGACCGCTCGGTCACCGGTCGGTACGGGTAGCGGGTCCCCTTCGGCGCCTGCCGGATCCCGAAGGCGTACGGCAGGTCGTACAGCCCGGTCGGCGTGGTCGAGGTGCCCTGCACGCGCTCGGTGCCCGCGACCAGCCCGCCGGAACCGAACCGCGCCTCCGCCGACCCTGCCGCCACCCAGCGGTCCCCGCTCCGGTCCCACCAGGTGACGCGGCCCGTGGTCGCGGCGGTGCTCGCGGCCTCGGCGGTGATCAGCTGACTGCCGCCGCCGGTGTCGGCCATCCGCTCGGGGAGCGGTACGGAGGTGTCGGCGGGCGCGACAGGCCCCGCCGCGACTGTGGCGACGACGGCGAGCAGGACGGAGCCGAGCGAGAGAAGGATGCGCATGCTCGGACCGTACGCCGTGCGCGGGGTGACGGCCTCTCAGCTCGCGGACAACGCTTAGGGTCTGTCGTTTGGATCAGGCCGGATCCAAACGACAGACCCTAGGCCGTCCGGGCGGGCAGCGGCAGTGGCAGTGCGGGCAGCCCGTCCAGGCTGACCCCCACCTTCTTCTCGCAGTACGCCGCGAACTCCTCGTCCGTCTTCCTGGCGAAGTGCTCCGCGTGCAGGGTGCGCTCCTCCCGGTACTCCATGAAGGGGACGGCGAATCCGCACGAGTCGCTGATCCGTACCGCGCTGACCAGGATGATCGCCCGCGCGCTCGGCCCGTCCGCGCCCGTGAAGTGCGCGATGTACCGCGCCCAGCGCGGATCGTCCCGGAACACCGGCTCCCCGCGGCCGTGCACCCGCACGATCTTGGGCGGTCCGTCGAACGCGCACCACATCAGGGTGATGCGGCCGTTCTCGCGCAGGTGCGCGATGGTCTCGGCGCCGCTGCCGCCGAAGTCGAGATACGCGAGCGTCGACTCGTCCAGTACGACGAGGCTGCCGGAGCGGCCCTTGGGCGAGAGGTTGACATGACCGTCATCGGCGCGCGGGGCCGTTGCGGTGAAGAAGACAGGCTGTTCCTCGATGAAGGTGCGTATCCGGCCGTCGATCCGTTCGTAGAGCTTTCCCATGGCATCTATTGTCGGCGCCGACAATCGCGCGCGTCGAGATGTTTCCAACAGACGGGATGGGACGGGACGTATGACCTCCAAGAAGCCCACTGCCGCGGTACACGTCCGACGGGTCTACGAGGCGGCCGGGCCGGACGACGGGACGCGGGTGCTGGTCGACCGCCTCTGGCCGCGCGGGCTCGCCAAGACCGACGCCGTGTTCGACGACTGGCTGAAGGACGCGGCTCCCTCGGCCGAGCTGCGGAAGTGGTACGGGCACGATCCGGCGAAGTACGCGGAGTTCGGCGACCGCTACCGCATGGAGCTGGCGGAGCCCGGATCGGCCGCCGCCGACGCCCTCGAACGCCTCAGGGCACTGGCCGCCGACGGCACCCTCACCCTGCTCACCGCGACCAAGGACCTGGAGCACAGCCACCCCCTGGTGCTGGCGGCGGAGGTGACGGAGAGCGCCGGGGGGACCACCCAGGGGTCGCGTTGACAAAACATACGGTGCACTGCATAGTTATACCCATCAGCGTATGCACCGTAAGGAGAAACCCGTGACCGAGCGCGTCGTACTCGCCTACTCGGGAGGCCTGGACACCTCCGTCGCCATCGGCTGGATCGCCGAGGAGACGGGCGCCGAGGTCATCGCCGTCGCCGTGGATGTCGGTCAGGGCGGCGAGGACCTGGACGTCATCCGCAAGCGCGCGCTCGCCTGCGGTGCCGTCGAGGCCGAGGTGGCCGACGCCAAGGACGAGTTCGCCGAGGAGTACTGCCTGCCGGCGATCAAGGCCAACGCGCTCTACATGGACCGCTACCCGCTGGTCTCGGCGCTCTCCCGGCCGACGATCGTCAAGCACCTCGTGGCCGCCGCCAAGAAGCACGGCGCCGACACCGTCGCCCACGGCTGCACCGGCAAGGGCAACGACCAGGTCCGCTTCGAGGCCGGCATCGTCGCCCTCGCCCCCGAGCTGAAGTGCATCGCCCCGGTCCGCGACTACGCGATGACCCGTGACAAGGCGATCGCCTTCTGCGAGGAGAAGAACCTTCCGATCGCGACCACCAAGAAGTCCCCGTACTCCATCGACCAGAACGTCTTCGGACGGGCCGTCGAGACGGGCTTCCTGGAGGACATCTGGAACGGTCCGATCGAGGACATCTACGAGTACACCTCCAACCCGGCCGAGCACCGCGAGGCCGACGAGGTCGTCATCTCCTTCAAGGCGGGCGTCCCGGTCGCTATCGACGGCAAGCCGGTCTCGGTCCTCCAGGCGATCCAGCAGCTCAACGAGCGGGCGGGCGCCCAGGGCATCGGCCGGATCGACATGGTCGAGGACCGGCTCGTGGGCATCAAGTCCCGTGAGGTGTACGAGGCGCCGGGCGCCATCGCGCTGATCACCGCCCACCAGGAGCTGGAGAACGTCACCGTCGAGCGCGAACTGGCCCGCTACAAGCGGCAGGTCGAGCAGCGGTGGGGCGAGATGGTCTACGACGGCCTGTGGTTCTCCCCGCTGAAGCGGGCCCTGGACGGCTTCATCAACGAGGCCAACCAGCACGTCACCGGCGACATCCGGATGACGCTGCACGGTGGCCGGGCCGTCGTCACCGGCCGGCGCTCGGAGGAGTCGCTGTACGACTTCAACCTGGCGACGTACGACTCGGGCGACACCTTCGACCAGTCCAAGGCGCAGGGCTTCATCGAGCTGTTCGGCCTCTCCGCGAAGATCGCCGCGAAGCGGGACCAGGCCTGATTCGGCCCGTCCGGCGGCTGAGGACCGGGGTCCGGGGCGGAGCCCCGGTTTAGGGAAGGGGCGGGGTAGGGGACAGACTCCCTCACCCCGCCCATCTGTGTGACCGCACTCAAGGAGCAACCCAGCAGTGAGCAGCAACACCGGTGACGTCCGGCTCTGGGGCGGCCGTTTCGCCGACGGCCCCGCCGAGGCCCTGGCCAAACTGTCGGCCTCCGTGCACTTCGACTGGCGCCTCGCGCCGTACGACATCGCGGGCTCCCGCGCGCACGCCCGCGTGCTCAACAAGGCGGACCTCCTCACCCAGGAGGAGCTGGACCGGATGCTCGCCGGGCTCGACCGGCTGGAGGCCGCCGTCGCCGACGGCTCCTTCACCGGGACCATCGCGGACGAGGACGTCCACACCGCCCTGGAACGCGGCCTCCTGGAACAGCTCGGCCCGGACCTCGGCGGCAAGCTGCGCGCCGGCCGGTCCCGTAACGACCAGGTGGCGACCCTCTTCAAGATGTATCTGCGCGACCACGCGCGGATCATCGGCGGGCTGATCGCCGAGTTGCAGGACGCGCTGGTGGGACTCGCCGAGGCGCACCCCGACGTGGCCATGCCGGGCCGTACGCATCTCCAGCACGCCCAGCCGGTGCTCTTCGCCCATCATGTGCTGGCGCATGTGCAGTCCCTGTCGCGGGACGCGGAGCGGCTGCGGCAGTGGGACGAGCGGACGGCGGTCTCCCCGTACGGCTCCGGAGCGCTGGCGGGCTCGTCGCTGGGGCTGGACCCGGAGGCGGTCGCCGCGGACCTCGGCTTCGAGCACGGCTCGGCCGCCAACTCGATCGACGGCACGGCCTCGCGGGACTTCGTCGCCGAGTTCGCCTTCATCACCGCGATGATCGGCGTGAATCTCTCGCGGATCGCCGAAGAGGTCATCATCTGGAACACGAAGGAGTTCTCCTTCGTCACCCTGCACGACGCGTTCTCCACCGGCTCGTCGATCATGCCGCAGAAGAAGAACCCGGACATCGCCGAGCTGGCGCGCGGCAAGTCGGGCCGGCTGATCGGCAATCTGACGGGGCTGCTGGCCACGCTCAAGGCGCTGCCGCTGGCGTACAACCGCGATCTGCAGGAGGACAAGGAGCCCGTCTTCGACTCCTGTGACCAACTGGAGGTCCTGCTCCCGGCGTTCACCGGCATGATGGCGACGCTGACCGTCAACCGGGAGCGGATGGCGGAGCTGGCGCCGGCCGGGTTCTCGCTGGCCACCGACATCGCCGAGTGGCTGGTCAGGCAGGGGGTGCCGTTCCGTGTCGCGCACGAGGTCGCGGGCGAGTGCGTCAAGGTCTGCGAGAAGCAGGGGATCGAGCTGCACGAGCTGACGGACGATCAGTTCGCCTCGATCTCCGAGCATCTGACGCCCGAGGTCCGTTCGGTCCTCGACGTCTCCGGCGCGCTGGCCTCCCGTGACGGGCGCGGCGGTACGGCGCCTTCGGCGGTCGCCGTCCAGCTCGCCGAGGTGAAGACGGACCTGGCGCTCCAGCACGCGTGGGCGACGGCCAAGAAGTAGAGAGCGGTACAGCAGCCGTAACGGAAGCCGGGCGGGCCGCATCTGCGGCCCGCCCGGCTCACGTGTGTACGCGTCGGATCAACGCAGCGTCGAGATCGCCTGGTTGAAGGTCTTCGACGGCCGCATGACGGCCTCGGCCTTGGCCGGGTCCGGCTGGTAGTAGCCGCCGATGTCGGCCGGCGCCCCCTGCACGGCGAGCAGTTCGGCCACGATCGTCTGCTCCTGCTCGGACAGCGTCCTGGCGAGCGGCGCGAACGCGCCGGCGAGCTGGGCGTCCTCGGTCTGCTTCGCCAGCTCCTGCGCCCAGTAGAGCGCCAGGTAGAAGTGGCTGCCGCGGTTGTCGATGCCGCCGACCTTGCGGCTGGGCGACTTGTTCTCGCTCAGGAACGAGCCGGTGGCGCGGTCGAGGGTGTCGGCCAGTACCTGGGCGCGCGCGTTGCCGGTGGTGTTCGCGAGGTGCTCGAAGCTGACGGCCAGCGCGAGGAACTCGCCCAGGCTGTCCCAGCGCAGGTAGTCCTCCTTGACGAGCTGCTGCACGTGCTTCGGCGCCGAGCCGCCCGCGCCCGTCTCGAAGAGGCCGCCGCCGTTGATGAGCGGTACGACCGAGAGCATCTTGGCGCTCGTGCCCAGCTCCAGGATCGGGAAGAGGTCGGTCAGGTAGTCACGCAGGACGTTGCCGGTGACCGAGATGGTGTCCTCGCCGCGCCGGATCCGCTCCAGGGAGAACGCGATCGCGTCGACGGGCTTCATGATCTCGATCCGCAGACCGTCGGTGTCGTGCTCCGGCAGGTACGCGTTGACCTTGGCGATCAGGTTGGCGTCGTGGGCGCGGCCCTCGTCCAGCCAGAACACCGCGGGGCTGCCGGTGGCGCGGGCGCGGCTGACGGCCAGCTTGACCCAGTCCTGGATCGGCACGTCCTTGGTCTGGCACATGCGGAAGACGTCGCCGGCGCTGACCGTCTGCTCCAGTACGGCGTTGCCCGCCGCGTCCACGACGCGCACCGTGCCGGTGGCCGGGATCTCGAAGGTCTTGTCGTGGCTGCCGTACTCCTCGGCCGCCTGTGCCATCAGACCGACGTTGGGCACCGAGCCCATGGTCGACGGGTCGAAGGCGCCGTGGGCGCGGCAGTCGTCGATGACGACCTGGTAGATGCCCGCGTAGCTGCTGTCCGGGATGACGGCGATCGTGTCGGCCTCGCCGCCGTCCGGGCCCCACATGTGACCCGAGGTGCGGATCATGGCCGGCATCGAGGCGTCGACGATGACATCGCTCGGCACGTGCAGGTTGGTGATGCCCTTGTCGGAGTCGACCATCGCCAGGGCGGGACCCTCGGCCAGCTCGGCCGTGAAGGACTCGGCGATCTTCGAACCCTCGGGCAGCGACTGAAGGCCCTTGAGAATGCCACCGAGACCGTCGTTGGGGCTCAGACCGGCCGCGGCGAGCGCGTGGCCGTGCTCGGCGAACGTCTTGGGGAAGAAGGCGCGGACCGTGTGACCGAAGATGATCGGGTCGGAGACCTTCATCATCGTGGCCTTGAGGTGCACCGAGAACAGCACGCCCTCGGCCTTGGCGCGGGCGATCTGAGCGGTGAGGAATTCGCGCAGCGCGGCCACGCGCATCGCGGAGGCGTCCACGACCTCGCCGGCCAGCACGGGCACCGACTCGCGCAGCACGGTGGTGTTCCCGTCGTCGCCCACCAGCTCGATCCGCAGCGTGCCGTCCTCGGCGATCACGGCGGACTTCTCGGTGGAGCGGAAGTCGTCGGCGTCCATGTGCGCGACGTTCGTCTTCGACCCGGCCGTCCAGGCGCCCATCCGGTGCGGGTGCGCCTTGGCGTAGTTCTTCACCGACGCGGGGGCGCGGCGGTCCGAGTTGCCCTCGCGCAGCACCGGGTTCACGGCGCTGCCCTTGACCTTGTCGTAACGCGCCCGTACGTCCTTGTCCTCGTCGGACTTCGGGTCGTCCGGGTAGTCGGGCAGCGCGTAACCCTGCTCCTGCAGCTCGGCGATCGCCGCCTTCAGCTGCGGGATCGACGCCGAGATGTTCGGCAGCTTGATGATGTTCGCCTCGGGGGTCTTGGCGAGGGCGCCCAGCTCCGCGAGCGCGTCATCGATCCGCTGTCCCGCTTCGAGACGGTCGGCGAAACCGGCGATGATCCGCCCCGCCAGGGAGATGTCACGGCGCTCCACCGTGACCCCGGCCGTCGAGGCATAGGCCTCGACCACAGGCAGGAATGAGTAGGTGGCCAAGGCCGGGGCCTCGTCGGTGTGCGTGTAAATGATGGTCGAGTCTGTCACCGGGTGCTCCGCTCCACGTCTGCAACATTGCTCGACATCAAGATATCCCGTGGCCGGGGGCCGCTGGACAGTGGCCCGGAGCGCGTGAGACATCAGTGTCTCATTTGGGTTATGTTTGTCTCATGACAGTCGATCGGGACCAGGTGCTGCGTACGGCCGCCGCCCTCCTCAGCCGCAAGTCCACCGCCACCATGGACGAGGTCGCGCGGGCCTCCGGCATCGGCCGGGCCACCCTGCACCGGCACTTCGCGGGGCGCGACGCCCTGGTCAAGGCGCTGGAGGAGCTGGGCATCCGGGAGTGCGAGGCGGCGCTCGACGCGGCGCGGCCGGACGAGGGACCGGCGAGCGGCGCGCTGCGCCGACTCGTCGCCGAGATCGAGCCCGCCGCCGGGCTGCTGGCCTTCCTCGTCACCGAGAACCAGCTCTTCGAGGGCGAGGTCAACGAGGGCTGGGACCGGCTCGACGCCCGGGTCTCCGCGCTCTTCCGGCGCGGACAGGAGCAGGGCGAGTTCCGTATCGACCTGCCTCCCGCCTGGCTCACCGAGGCGTTCTACGGACTCGTGGGCGCATGCGCGTGGGCCGTCCTGGACGGACGGGTCGCACCGAAGGATTTCCAGTACATGATCGCCGAGCTGCTGCTCGGCGGAGCACGACGGAGCGTGGAGCAATGAGCGGCACCGAACCGCGGGCGACCGAGACGGACTTGCGGCACCGCCCCCTCGGACGCTGGCTGGCCCTGGCCGTACTCGTCCTGGCCGTGCTGCTGGTGGCGGTCGACGCCACGGTCCTCGGCCTCGCCACCCCCTTCCTCAGCGAGGACCTCAAGCCGTCGGGCACCCAACTGCTCTGGATCGGCGACATCTACTCGTTCGTCATCGCCGGCCTGCTCGTCTCCATGGGCAGCCTCGGCGACCGGATCGGCCGTAAGAAACTCCTGCTCACCGGCGCTGTCGCCTTCGGTGCCGTCTCCGTGCTCAACGCGTACGCGACCAGCCCGGAGATGATGATCGTCGCGCGGGCGCTGCTCGGTATCGCCGGCGCGACCCTGATGCCGTCCACGCTGGCCCTGATCCGCAACATCTTCCACGACCCCAGGGAGCGCAGCGTCGCCATCGGCATCTGGGGCGCCGCGGCCTCGGCGGGCGCGGCCGTGGGCCCGGTCGTCGGCGGATTCCTGCTGGAGCACTTCTGGTGGGGCTCGGTCTTCCTGATCAACCTGCCCGTCATGGCGGTCCTCGTCGTCGTCGGCGTGAAACTGCTGCCCGAGTCGAAGAACCCGGCACCCGGTCCGTGGGACCTGCAGAGCGTGCTGCTGTCCCTCGTCGGGATCGTCGGTGTCGTGTACGCCATCAAGGAAGCCGCCGCTCACGGGCTGCGCTGGGACATCGCCGCGACGGCGGTGGTCGGGGTCGCGGCACTCGTCCGCTTCGTCCGCAGACAGCTCAGGATCCGCCACCCGCTGCTCGACATGCGGCTGTTCAAGAACCGCGGCTTCTCCGCGGCCGTACTGGCCGACCTGCTGACCATCCTCGGTCTGTCCGGGCTCGTCTTCTTCCTCTCGCAGTATCTGCAACTCGTCCAGGGACGAGGGCCGCTGGAGGCCGGCGTGGCCGAACTGCCCGCCGCCGTCGGCGCCGTGACGGCGGGCCTGCTCGCGGGCCGGGCCGCCCGGCGGTTCTCTGTGCGGCTGGTGGTGGCCGGCGGCCTCGCCGGAGTCGGCCTGGCGACCGCCAGCCTCGTCCTGCTGACCGAGAACACCGGCTACCCGATGCTCGGCGGAGCGCTGCTGGTCGTGGGCGTCGGCGCGGGATTCGCCTTCACGGTGACGGCCGACGTGATCCTCTCCAGCGTCCCCAGGGAACAGGCGGGCGCGGCGTCGGCGGTGTCGGAGACGGCGTACGAACTGGGCGCCGCGCTCGGCATCGCGCTCCTCGGCTCGATCGTCACGGGCATCTACCGGGGCTTCCCCACCCCGTCGGGCGTCCCCGCCGAGACGGCGTCCGCCGCGCACGAGTCCCTGGGCGGCGCGGTGGAGGCGGCGAGCGCCATCCCCGGCCACCAGGCCGCGGAACTGATCGCCGCTGCGCAGGAGGCCTTCGTCCACGGCCTGCGCATCGCGGCGGGCGCGGGGGCGGCGCTCCTGCTGGCGACGTCGGTGGCGGCGTGGTTCCTGCTGCGCGGCCAGAAGCTGGAGGACGGCGTGAAGGAGGCGCCGGAAGCGGCGGAGGTCTCGGAGACCGAGGAGCGGGTGGGGTAACGCGGACGGGAGCCGCACGCGGGTACGGGCGTGGCGCCGGTCGTAACCGATACGGCGCCACCGCCCCCGCCGGAAGAGGTCAGGCCGCCTTCGCCTTGGTGGCGTACATGTCCACGTACTCCTGCCCACTGAGCCGCATGACCTCCGTCATCACGGAGTCGGTCACCGCCCGCAGCACATAGCGGTCGCGGTCCATGCCGTCGTAGCGCGAGAACTCCATCGGCGCGCCGAAGCGGACCGTCACCCTGCTCGGCCTCGGCATGCCGGAGCCGTTCGGCTGGATCTTGTCCGTGCCGATCATCGCGAAGGGCACCACCGGCGCGCCGGTCATCAGCGTGAGCCGCGCGATACCCGTACGGCCCCGGTACAGCCGTCCGTCGGGGGAGCGTGTGCCCTCCGGGTAGATACCGAACATATGGCCGTCCTCCAGCACCCGGCGGCCGGTCATCAGCGCCGCCACACCGCCGCGCCCGCCGTCACGGTCCACCGGGATCATGCCGCAGCCGGTGAAGAACCAGGCCATCAGCCGGCCCTTGAGGCCCTTGCCGGTGACGTACTCGTCCTTGCCGATGAAGAACACCTGACGGCTGCCGCAGACGAGCGGAAGAACCATCGAGTCGATGAACGTGAGGTGGTTGCCGGCGAGGATCACCGGACCCGTCCCCGGAATGTTCTCCGCGCCCTCCACCCGTGGCCGGAACATCAGACGCAAGATCGGTCCGAGCACTGCCTTGACGAGCGCAAAGCGGGACAACGGGGTCCTCCGGTTGGTGAGCGGTCGTATCGAGCCGACGAACTCTCTGCAGGTGAGGACGATACTCGCGGGCCGGGCCCCCGCGCACATCGGGTTCATCGATCGGTTACGCAGTGTTGACACGAGTTTGTGGTGTGTTCGCGCCAGGTCTGCCCGGTGTAGGGGGTGACTGCCTACGATCAAGCCCTCGCTTGACAGGTGCGGGACAGCAACATGGACATCACATGAAGGAGCGTTCATGACACAGGGTGCGCGGAACATACCGGGACGACGGACCGTGCTGGGAGCGGCGGTGCTCGGCTCGGCCGCACTCGGTCTTTCCGCAGGCACGGCCGGCACGGCGCAGGCCGCGCCGGCCGCCGACGCGCGCGGCGGCAGCAACCGCCCGCCCCACAAGGGCCTGCCGGTGCCCACGATCATCGGACACCGCGGCGCCAGCGGCTACCGGCCCGAGCACACCCTCGGTTCGTACCAGCTCGCGCTCGACCTCGGCGCGCACGTGATCGAGCAGGACCTCGTGCCGACCAAGGACGGTCATCTCGTCTGCCGTCACGAGAACGACATCACCGCGACCACGGACGTGGCCGACCACCCGGAGTTCGCCGGCCGCAAGACGACCAAGAGCGTCGACGGGGTCAGCCTCACCGGCTGGTTCACCGAGGACTTCACACTCGCCGAGCTGAAGACGCTGCGCGCCAAGGAGCGCATCCCGCAGTCGCGTCAGCAGAGCACCCTCTACAACGGCCGCTGGGAGATCCCCACCTTCGAGGAGGTCCTGCGCTGGGCCGACGACGAGGGTCGTCGCCGGGGCGAGCCCGTGTGGCTGTACGTCGAGACGAAGCACCCCACCTACTTCCGGGGGCTGGGCCTCGGCCTTGAGGAGCCGCTCGCGAAGCTGCTGCGCCGGTACGGCAGGGACCGCAGCGACTCGCCGCTGTTCCTCCAGTCCTTCGAACCCACCAGCATGCAGCGCATGGCGAAGCTGGTCTCGACCCCGCGCGTCGTGCTGTTCGACGCCGCGAACACCCAGCCGTGGGACCTCAAGCAGTCGGGCGACCCTCGCTTCGTGGCCGACCTCATCAAGCCCGAGGGGCTGAAGTGGATCGCGTCCTTCGCGCAGGGCATCGGCCCGTGGGTGGACCTGATCATTCCGAAGGACAAGGCCGGCAAGCTCGGCGAGCCCACCACGCTGGTGCGTGACGCCCACGCCAAGGGCCTGATCCTGCACCCGTACACGATGCGCAACGAGAACAGCTTCCTGCCGGCCGACTTCCGGATCGGTACGGATCCCCACGCGTACGGCGACGCCTTCGGCGCCTTCAAGGTCTACTTCGAGCAGGGCGTCGACGGCATCTTCACCGACAACCCGGACACGGGTCTGCTGGCGGCGGCCGACTTCAACAAGAAGAAGTGAGTCCCCGTCCCTGACGTGTCGGTTGTGCCCCGGCCGGGTGATCTTGAATTCGCCGGGGCACAACCGCGTGTCGTGGGCTCCGAGTTGGGCGCCGAGTTGGGCACGGGGCCGCAGAACGTACACCTGGCCCCCGTCGTGCCCCGGCGGCTGCGAAGTTGGCACCCGACGGGTCCACCCACCGAGAAATCACAGGAGAGTTGGGTATCTCACAGGGTGAATTGGAGTCGTTGCGTTCCGCTTGCCTGTGATGCCTGCGCACAATGCTCGTCACAGAGGTTGCAGCTCCTGAACTCCGGGGAAAGGAGCGGTAGACAACCGGCGGCGGCAGGTGAGCGGGAGGCATGCACACATGGGCATGAGCGTGACCATCTCAGCAGCGAGTGCGCAGGACGCGGAGCACATCCTCAAGCTCCAGTATCTCTGTTACCAGAGCGAGGCCGAGCTCTACGGTGACTACACCATCGAACCGTTGACCCAGACCCTCGACGACCTCAAGGACGAAATCGCCCGCGGCCACGCTCTCGTGGCCAGGCTCGGCGGCGAAGTCGTGGCCTCCGTACGGGGCGTCATCGACACCGAGGGCACGGCCAGGATCGGCAAGCTCATCGTCCACCCGCGGATGCGGCACCACGGTCTCGGCGGCCGGCTGCTCGACGCTATCGAGGGGAGCTTCGCCGGGGACGAGGCGGCCAAGCGCTTTCAGTTGTTCACCGGCCATCGCAGCGAGGGCAATCTGCGGCTGTACCGGAGCAAGGGGTACGCGCCGGTGGCCAGCGAGTCGGCCGGTCCCGGTCTCACGGTCGTGACGCTGGAGAAGGAAGCGGCCACGGGGGCGTTCGTCGCCAGCGCCTGACCGTCGGCCCCTCACCTCTCAAGCCGTCACCCGGTCACCGGTCACCGGTCCAAGCCCGCTCAACCGGTCAAGCCCGCTCAACTCCGTCGGGACCTGCGCAGCCACAGCATCCCCGTGATCGGCAGCAGCACGGGAATGAAGAGATACCCCCAGCCGAACCCGGACCACACGGTCGCGTCGGGGAAGGCGGAGGGGTCCACGATCGTCCAGGTCCCGACGGTGAGCACGCCGACGAGTTCGCCGCCGCAGCACACCAGCGCCGCCTTCCGGGCCGTCTCGCCGCCCCGTACCAGCGTGTAGGTGATGAACACGTACACGAGGGCAGCGACGCCCGACAGCGTGTACGCCAGCGGTGCCCGGTCGAACTTGGTGGAGATCTCGAAGGCCGTCCGCGACACCGCGCCGACCGACATCACTCCGTACAGCCAGACGAGCAGCAGTCCGGGCCCCTGGACGAGCCTGGTCCGCCCCGCCGGCCGCTCGCCCGTGCCCGCGTCGGCGGCGCCTGTTCCGGTCTCCACTGTCAGCCTCCCCAGATGTCGTACAGACGCACTTCCAGTACGGCGAGGACGACGGCGCCGGCGGAGACCGTCACCGAGCCCCAGCGGGTCCGCTCGGCCAGGGACAGGAACCCGGCCGCCGGAATGGCGGCCAACGCGCCGATCAGATACGAGACGAAGATCACCGAACCCTGGGCCGGGTCCTCGCCACGCGCCAACTGAACGATCCCGACGATCAGTTGGGCCAACGCCAGCACCGTGACCACGGCCATGCCCATGAAGTGCCAGTCCTTGGTGGGCTGGTCCCGGTACGCGGCGAAACCGCACCAGGCGGCGAGGACGAGAGCGGCCACGGAGACCGCGACCGTCAGGGCGACAAGCATGACGACGAGAGTATTACGGCCTGAAAAACCCGGTGCGATCGCCCCTGGGGGGCAGTGGGCCGCCGACTGGGCGCCGCAACCGCCGTCGTCGTCGCCATCGGCTTTGCCGTGATCGTGACCCTGACCGTGGTCTTGGCCACAGCCCACGACCGCCACCGACCGGGTGCCGACACCTCGCCGACGACCTCGCGGGTATATCCATGCAGGTCAGAGCGGTGAATCGGAAGATCGACGGGCCGCCTTCCCGCGTATCCGCTATTCGGACAGCCAGCCGAACCGTGCCTATACGTCTGCTTTACTTACCGACATGACCACGACGAGCAGCCGCACCCTTGCGACCGAGGCGATCACGACGCCCGGTGCTCGCTGTCTGTGTCGAATGTGCGCCCACTGAGGGCCCCTGCCTGAGCCTCGCGCCCCGAAGCGAGACCCGACAGAAGCGACGCCACGTCCGTGGTCACGTCTCGTAGCACCCGTACGTCCCTGACACATGGCCGGCCGTGAGCCGCCATGAGTTGACGTGCTGTGCCGTGAGTCGACGTGCCGAGCCCTGTCGGACCGCCCGAATCCCCGTACCCCGCCGGCCGCCGTGCCGCGCACCCGACAGTGACGGAAACCTCCTGTGATCACCACTACGGGCCTGACGAAGGTTTATCGGGCCGCCCGGACCGGCAGGTCGCGCGACCATGAGATCACCGCTCTGGACGGCGTCGACCTGCACGTACGCGAGGGCGAGGTCTTCGGAGTCGTCGGCCGCAGCGGCGCCGGCAAGTCCTCGCTCATCCGCTGCGTCAACCTCCTCGAACGTCCCACCGCCGGCACCGTGAGCGTCGACGGGACCGACCTGACCGCGCTCGCCGGCCGCGGCCGGCGGGCCGGCAGGGAACTGCGCCGCGCACGCAGCTCCATCGGCATGGTCTTCCAGCACTTCAACCTGCTGTCGTCGCGCACCGTCCAGGACAACATCGAACTGCCGCTGGAGATCCTGGGCCACACCGGGCAGGAACGTTCACGCAGGGCGCGCGAACTGCTCGACCTCGTCGGCCTCGCCGACAAGGCAAAGGTCTACCCGGCCCAGCTCTCCGGCGGCCAGAAGCAGCGCGTCGGTATCGCCCGCGCGCTGGCGGGCAAGCCGAAGGTGCTGCTCTCCGACGAGGCGACAAGCGCGCTCGACCCCGGAACCACCCGCTCGATCCTGGGACTCCTGCGCGACATCAACCAGCAGCTCGGCCTCACCATCCTGCTGATCACGCACGAGATGGAGGTCGTCAAGACGATCTGCGACTCGGCCGCGCTGATGGAGCAGGGCCGGATCACGGAGTCCGGCACGGTCGGCGGACTGCTCGCCACCCCCGGCTCGCGGCTCGCGCGCGAGCTGTTCCCGGTCGACGGCACCGGGTCCGGACCCGGCAGCACGGTCATCGACGTGACGTTCCACGGCGAGGCGGCCACCCAGCCGGTCATCTCCCAGCTGTCGCGCACCTACAACATCGACATCTCGATCCTCGGCGCGGCGATGGACACCGTCGGAGGCCGCCAGATCGGCCGGATGCGGATCGAACTGCCCGGCCCCTTCGAGGAGAACGTCGTGCCCGTCGGCTTCCTGCGCGAGCAGGGACTCCAGGTCGAGTTCGTGGAGCCGGCCGACGGCGGCGTGACGGCCGGCGGTGGCGTGACGGCCGACGGCGGCGTGACCGCCGAGCCCGTGCTCACCAGGGCCCCGCTCACCAAGGATGGTGCCAAGTGACCTGGTCCGAAATGGAGCCCCTGCTCACTCAGGGGACTCTCGACACCCTCTACATGGTGCTGTGGTCGGCCCTGGTCACCGTCGCCGGCGGACTGCCGCTGGGCGTCCTGCTCGTCCTCACCGACAAGGGCGGCCTGCTCCAGAACACCGCCGTCAACAAGGTCGTCGGCGTGATTGTGAACATCGGCCGCTCGCTGCCCTTCATCATCCTGCTGATTGCGCTGATCCCCTTCACCACCTTCGTCGTCGGCACCTTCATCGGTCCCACGGCGATGATCGTGCCGCTCGCCATCGGCGCCATCCCGTTCTTCGCGCGGCTGGTCGAGACGGCGATCCGGGAGGTCGACCACGGCCTGGTCGAAGCCGTCCAGGCCATGGGCGGCTCCATTCCCACCATCATCCGCAAGGTGCTTCTCCCGCAGGCCCTGCCGTCGATCGTCTCGGGCACGACCACCACCGTCATCGCGCTCATCGGCTACTCGGCGATGGCCGGCGCGGTCGGCGGCGAAGGTCTCGGTTCCAAGGCCGTCACCTACGGATTCCAGCGGTTCGAGAACGACTTCATGATCGCCACAGTCGTCGTGCTGATCGTGATCGTCACCGTGATCCAGCTGATCGGCGACCTCGCCGTACGGCTGCTGACCCGCCGGACCCGTACGGCATAGCCCGACCGTACGGCGCCCCGCGCCCGACTCCCCAGATGTCCCACCGGCCCGCACTCCTTGTGCGGACCTGACCACCACACACCCGGAAAGAGGCACTTTTCGTGCGCACTCACCTCAAGATCGCCGCCGCCGCGGCCACCACCGCCCTCGCCATCGGCCTGAGCGCCTGCGGCACCGCGTCCGACCCCGCCGAGAAGTCGGCGGACGGCGCCAAGGCCGACGAGTCGAAGCCCCTGCTCGTCGCCGCGTCCCCGACCCCGCACGCCGACATCCTGAACTTCGTCAAGGACGAACTGGCGGCGGACGCCGGACTCAAGCTCGACGTCAAGGAGTTCACGGACTACGTCCTGCCGAACACCGCCACCGAGAGTGGCGAGGTCGACGCCAACTTCTTCCAGAACAAGCCCTATCTCGACGACTTCAACAAGAAGAACGACACCCACATCGTGCCGGTCGTCAATGTCCACCTGGAACCGCTCGCCCTCTACTCCAAGACCGTCAAGGACCTGAGCGGCCTCAAGTCCGGCCAGACCGTGGCCATCCCGAACGACACCGTCAACGAGGGGCGCGCCCTGAAGCTCCTCGCCGACAACGGCGTGATCACGCTCGCGGACGGTGTGACGGGCAACGGCACGCTCGCCGACATCACGGACGACAAGGGCCTGAAGTTCAAGGAGTTGGAGGCAGCCACCCTGCCCCGCGCGCTGAACGACGTGGACGCCGCCGTCATCAATGGCAACTACGCGATCGAGGCCGACCTCAACCCCGCCGAGGACTCCCTGGCGCTGGAGAAGACCGCGGACAACCCGTACGCCAACTTCCTCGCCGTGAAGGAGGGCAGCGAGAAGGACCCGCGGGTGCTGAAGCTCGCGAAGCTCCTCAACTCGCCAGAGGTGGAGACGTACATCAAGGACACCTACAAGAACGGCGCGGTCCTGCCCGCGTTCGGCCCGCCGGCGTAGCGCGCCGCGCAACGCGCCCGCGTAACCCGGCCGTCAATCCGGTACGAGCCCCGCACACCCCGGTCGTGTGCGGGGCTCACCCGATGCTGCATGCTGTGCATTTACGACGGACTGAGGCATGGAGCTGAGCATGACTACCACCTTTCCGGACGTCTCCATCAGCACCGAGCGGCTGGTGCTGCGCCCGTTCGAGGCCGCGGACATCCCGGCGCACATCGAGATGATGAATGACGAACCGGTCATCGCGTGGATGTCGGCGCCGCACCCGTACAGCACTCGGCACGCCGAGGAGTGGGTGGGCCGAATCGCTCCCGCGGAACGCACCGAGGGGCGCGGACTGGTCCTCGCCGTCACCGAGTTCCTGACCCAGCGCCTCGTCGGTCTCGCGCGACTGAAGAACACCAACTGGCGCACCCGCGCGACCGAGATCTCCTACGTCACCGCCCCCTGGGCGCGCGGTGAGGGCTACGCGACCGAGTCGGTGCTCGCCGTCGCGCAGTGGCTCTTCCGCGACCAGGGCTTCGAGCGCATCGAGTTGCGCACGGCCGCGGACAACACGGCCGCCCAGCAGGTCGCGCAGAAGGCCGGCTGTATCAGCGAGGGCGTCCTGCGCAACGCGTGGATAGCACGTTCGCAGACGGAGACCGGCGGCTGGATCGACATCCGCACGGACCTCATCGTGTGGAGCCTGCTGCCGGAAGACCTCGAAGGCGTGGCCGACCAGATGGCGGACGCGGGCGGCTACGCCTCGTTCACCGACTGGAACTGAACCCCGGCGGCTGCCCGCACCCACGGCAGACGGCGCGACGGCCGACGGGTACCCTCACACGACCGCCACGGTGCGGACCCCCTCAAGACACAGCAGAACCGCGGCACCTCCGGCCTGCGACGAAACGACCTGACAACCCCTGGGGAGACTGACGACGATGGCCGACCGCGTCACGGTGATCGGCTGGGACGGCTCGCCCCTCACGCCCGCGGCCACGTCCGCCCTCGCCGCCGCGACTCTGGTGGCCGGCGCGGCCCACCATCTCGCCCTGCCGGAAATACCGCCGGACGCCGAACGCGTCCGCCTCGGCAGCGTCGACCTCGCCGCCCGCAGGATCGCCGGACACCGCGGCAGCGCCGTCGTCCTGGCCGACGGCGATCCGGGCTTCTTCGGCGTCGTACGCACCCTGCGCGCGCCCGAGCACGGACTTGAGGTCGAAGTCGTCCCCGCGGTCTCCGCCGTCGCCACCGCCTTCGCCCGCGCCGGAATGCCCTGGGACGACGCACAGGTGGTGGTCGCCCAGCGGCGCACACTCCGTCGCGCCGTCAACGTGTGCCGGGCACACACCAAGGTCGCCGTCCTCACCTCCCCGGGCGCCGGGCCCGCCGAACTCGCCCTGCTGCTCCAGGGAGTTCACCGCACCTTCGTCATCTGCGAGGAGCTGGGCACCGAACGCGAACAGGTCACCGTCCTCACCTCCGACAAGGTCGCGGACCATGTCTGGCGCGATCCCAACGTCGTCATCGTCATCGGCGGCATCGGCGCCGCGTCCGTCCGCACCGGTGGCTGGATCGCGGGCCACGACCCCGAGTACCCACCCGCCGAACGGGGTTGGGCGCTGCCCACCGAGGAGTACGGCGTCGACCTCGACGAGGGCGAGTCGACCTGGCTGCGCGCGGCCCAACTCGCCCGGCTGGGCGCCCGTACCGGCGACCTGGTCTGGGACATCGGGTCCGGCAGCGGCGCACTCGCCGCGGAGGCGGGGCGCTTCGGAGCGGCCGTGATCGCCGTCGACGCGGAACCGGGGGCGTGCGCGAGCACCGCTGCCGCCGCCCGTCGCGCCGGCGTACAACTGGAAGTCGTGGAAGGCCGTGCGCCCCATGTGCTGGAGAATCTGCCCGAACCCGATGTCGTACGCATCGGCGGCGGGGGAGTGGATGTCGTCATCGCCTGCGCCGACCGCAGGCCCGCGCGCATCGTGACCCACGCCGCGACGCGCGACGAGGCGGAGGCCGTCTGCACCGCGCTCCGCGAGGGCGGTTACGCCGTGGAATGCGTCCTGCTCCAGTCCGTCGACATGGACACCGGGGCGTGGTCGGAGCGCGAACGCTCCGTGGTTTTCCTGGTCTCGGGGAAGCGGCCGGACCGCGCCCCCTGACCCCGTTGTCAGCGGCGCGAGGTAGGCTGAGCGACCGTTGTGCCGCAGCCGGTCGTTCGTCGCTTCGTTCGTCAATGTCCGGAAAAGGGGGTCCTTTTGGACCCTCATGTGGTACGGCTGCACGGGGGACGCGCGACGTGGCGCAGCCCACAGACGGCCGCCGCAGATCACCGCGTGTCGACCGCGAACGGCCGCGAGAATACGTGCGGGTCGCGGCTCGATTCGTGCCGCGCGACGCCCACGCTCGTTGACACTGACGGGCGCCGGACGGGCCGCCGGATCGGGCGTCCCGGTCGAAGGGCCGAAGGAGCACAACCAATGGGCGAGGGGTACGCATGACTGACACCGGCCAGGTCCTGGGCGAGGGACAGCCGGAGAACGCAGGCATGGTGGAGAAGCCGGGCGACCCCGCTGCCGGCTCCTACGCCTACCTGGACCCCTCCGAGAGTGCTCCCGAGGACGACGACCTTCTGTTGATGCCGAGTTCGCAGGGTGCGTGGGGCGATCCGCATCCGCAGCCGGTGCCTGTGGCCGAGCCCGTTCCCGCCGCGCAGATTCCGGAGCAGTTGGGACAGACCGAGTTCGCGCCGCAGTCGCAGCAGCCGCAGTCGCAGCTCGCGACGTACTCGCAGCCGGAGTACCCCGCGCCGGACGTGGCCCACATGCAGGTGCGGCAGGCCGAGTTCACGGTGGCGCCGGAGACGTACGCACCGGCCGCCGCTCCTGTGGAGATTCCGGTTCCTGAGGTCGCATCGCAACCAGCACCGGAGTTGGCCCAGGAGGCCGTACGGGAGGCGCCGCACGCAGTCGCCGAGGCGCCCGCACCGCCGCTGGCCGCCGAAGCACCGGCACCGGAACCCGCACCTGAACCCGCGTCGGCACCGGCCCCTGAACCGGGCGCTCACGAAGCCGGTGGGCGCGACTCGGGCTCGGTCGACCTCGGGGCCGTACGTGTCCCGACCGCCACGTCCACGCCGGCGCCGCCGCCCGCGCGCCGACCGCTGCACATGGGCCCGCCGATGCCCGACTCCACGGGTGGCGTGGTGCGTTCGCTCGCCGACCGTGGTCCCACGACCACGCCGCCGACTCCGGTGCCTGTCCAGACTCAGGGGCCGTCCACGACCGGCCCCGAGTATCTGGACATCCCGCGTGAGGAGGCCGCCGTACTGCCGGGGCCCCAGCTCGGCGCGATTCCCGTGCAGGGTGCGGACCCGTGGGCGTCCCTGCCGCCGCAGTCCGAGACGCCGATGGCGGAGGCGGCGGTCGCGGTCGCGGTCGCCGAGGTGGTGCCGGAGGAAGCCGCCGTCCCGGAGACGCCGGCGGAAACGGTCGTCCCCGATTTCGGACCGGAGTTCGCCCCCGTGCCGGTGCCGGACCCTGAGCCTGTGCCCGTACCGGTGCAGGAAGTCGCACCGGAGCCCGAGCCTGAACCGGAGCCCGAACCGGTGCTCGAAGCAGTGGCCGAGCCGGAGCCCGAGCCCGAGCCGGCACCTGAGCCGCAGCCCCAGCCCGCGTCGACGCCCGCGCCGGTGGCCGAGGAGCCTGTGGCGGAGCCCGAGCCCGAGCCCGAGCCCGTCCCCGTACCCGAAGCCGTCGTCGTGGACGAGTCCCCGGTCGTCGAGCCGGTCGAGGCCGAGGAGAAGCGCGAGCCGATAGCGCTGCCCGGTGCCGACCCGGTACCGCCCGCCCCGGTCGAGCGGGTCGAGCCGGTCGAGCCCGCGCCGGCCGCCGAGGCCCAGCCCGAGCCGGAGCCCGTACCTGCGGAGCCGGAGCCCCAGCCCGCCGCGGTGGAGGAGGAACCCACACCGGTGGCCGCGGCCGTCCCCGTCGTGACCCCGGCCCCGGCCCCCGTGCCCGACGCGGAGCCCGAGCCTGAGCCCCCCGCCGTCGCGGACGACGCCTCACTCCCTGCCGCCACCGTGACCGCCACCGCTCCCGCCCCCGGCTACGACGACGCCGAGCGCGAGGCCGTCCTGCGCGTCATGCGCGAGCGACGGGACATCCGCAACGGGTTCCGCCCCGACCCGATCCCGCACGAGGTGCTGCTGCGCGTCCTCGAAGCCGCGCACACCGCCCCCAGCGTCGGCCACTCACAGCCGTGGGATTTCGTGGTCATCCGTTCTGCCGAGACCCGGCAGACCATGCACGAACTGGCCCAGCGCCAGCGCGACGCCTTCGCCAAGTCGCTCCCCAAGGGCCGGGCCAAGCAGTTCAAGGAACTGAAGATCGAGGCCATCCTCGACACCCCGGTGAACATCGTCGTCACCGCCGACCCCACCCGCGGCGGCCGGCACACCCTCGGCCGCCACACGCAGCCGCAGATGGCGCCGTACTCTTCCGCCCTCGCGGTCGAGAACCTGTGGCTCGCCGCCCGCGCCGAAGGACTGGGCGTCGGCTGGGTCAGCTTCTTCGACGAACGCGAGATGGTCCGCGCGCTCGGCCTCCCCGAGCACCTGGACGTCGTGGCGTATCTGTGCGTCGGGTACGTCGACGAGTTCCCGGAGGAGCCCGAGCTGACGCAGGCGGGCTGGTCCAAGCGCCGCCCGCTGTCCTGGGTCGTCCACGAGGAGACGTACGGCCGCCGGGCGCTGCCCGGCGAGGAGCCCCACGACCTCCTGAAGGAGACCATCACCGGTATCCGCCCTCTCGACGCGAAGGCGCTCGGCGAGGCGTGGGAGCGGCAGAAGCGGATGACCAAGCCCGCGGGGGCGCTCGGCATGCTGGAGATCATCTCCGCACAGCTCAGCGGTCTTTCCCGGATGTGCCCGCCACCGATTCCGGAGCCCGCCGCCGTCGCGGTCTTCGCCGGCGACCACGGCGTGCACGCGCAGGGCGTCACGCACTGGCCCCAGGAGGTGACGGCGCAGATGGTCGCCAACTTCCTTGGCGGCGGGGCGGTCTGCAACGCCTTCGCGAATCAGGTCGGCGCGGAGGTCTGTGTCATCGACGTCGGCGTAGCGGGCGAACTGCCCGCCACCCCCGGCCTGTTGCCCCGCAAGGTCCGGGCGGGCACGGCCGACTTCACCACCGGCCCCGCGCTGACCCGCGAAGAGGTGCTGGCCGCGATCGACACGGGCATCGAGACTGCCCGCGACCTGGTGGCGGCGGGCAACAAGGGCCTGATCACCGGCGAGATGGGCATCGCGAACACCACGGCCTGCGCGGCGCTGATCTCCGTCTACACGGAGCTGGACCCGGCCGAGGTCACCGGACGCGGCACGGGCATCAGCGACGAGACGCACGCGCGCAAGGTCGACGTCGTCCGACGCGGTCTCGAACTCCACCGCCCCGACCCCGCCGACCCCATCGGCGTCCTCGCGGCCTTCGGCGGCCTGGAACAGGCCGCACTCGTCGGCTTCCTGCTGGGCGGTGCCTCGCTGCGTACGCCGGTGATTCTCGATGGAGTGAGCGCGGGAGCGGCGGCCCTCGTCGCGCGCGCCATCGCCCCCGAGGCGCTGGCGGCCTGCATCGCGGGCCACCGCAGCGCCGAACCGGGCCATGTGGCCGCCCTCAACAAGCTGGGCCTGCGCCCGCTGGTCGACCTTGACCTCCGCCTGGGCGAGGGCACGGGTGCCCTGCTGGCGCTCCCGGTGGTGCAGAGCGCGGCGCGGGCGATGCACGAGGTGGCGACGTTCGACTCGGCGGGAGTGACGGAGAAGTAGCCGGCGGCCTCCCCCACCCCACCCCTCCCAGCCCTCTCCTGAGGCCTGGGGCCGGGCGGGCAATCCCAGCCCTCCGGCGTTAGAGGAGCGGGGTCCGGGGTGGAGCCCCGAAACCCCAGCCTGCCCGGCGTTTGAGGGCACGACCGAAGGCCGTGCGGGGTCCGGGGCAGAGCCCCGGTTTCGGGAAGGGGCGGGTAGGGGAAAGCTCCGCCGCCCGCACCCGCACCCGCACCCGCACCCGCACCCGCACCCGCACCCGCACCCGGACCCGTGCGGGCCGCCGGGGCGAGGCGACAGGCCACCCCGAGCCCTCACGCCCCGCACTAAGCTGGAACCCCGCGTCCCACCAGCCCCTTCAGCACCCCGCACCGTCCCCAGAGGAGCCCGTAGCGCCATGGCCGAGCATCCCGCCTACCCCGTCGGACTCCGTCTTGCCGGGCGGCGCGTCGTCGTCATCGGGGGCGGACAGGTCGCCCAGCGCCGATTGCCGGCGCTCATCGCGACCGGCGCCGACATCCTGCTCGTGTCGCCGTCCGCCACGCCCTCGGTCGAAGCCATGGCCGACGCCGGCGAACTGCGCTGGGAACGCCGCGCGTTCGCCGACGGCGACCTGAGCGACGCGTGGTACGTCCTCGTCACCTCCAGCGACCCCGAGGCGAACGCCCGTGCCTCCGCCGAGGCCGAGCGGAACAGAACCTGGTGCGTACGGAGCGACGACGCCGACGCCGCCACAGCCTGGACCCCGGCCACCGGCCGCAGCGAGGGCGTCACCGTCGCCGTCCTCACCGGACGCGACCCGCGACGCTCCGCCGGCGTACGTGACGCCATCGTCGAGGGCCTGCGCGACGGCACCCTCGCCGCCCCCCGCCACCGCACCCGGACTCCCGGAGTCGCCCTCGTCGGCGGCGGCCCCGGCGACCCGGAGCTGATCACCGTCCGCGGCCGGCGTCTCCTCGCCGAGGCCGACGTCGTCATCGCCGACCGACTCGGCCCGCGCGACCTCCTCGACGAACTCCCGCCGCACGTCGAGGTGATCGACGCGGCGAAGATCCCGTACGGCCGCTACATGGCCCAGGAGGCGATCAACAACGCGCTGATCGAGCACGCCAAGGCGGGCAAGGCTGTCGTACGGCTCAAGGGCGGCGACCCCTTCGTCTTCGGGCGCGGCATGGAGGAGGCACAGGCTCTCGCAGACGCGGGCATCACCTGCACCGTCGTCCCCGGCATCTCCAGCTCCATCAGCGTCCCCGGCGCGGCGGGCATCCCCGTCACACACCGGGGCGTGGCGCACGAGTTCACGGTGGTCAGCGGCCATGTCGCTCCCGACGACCCGCGCTCCCTGGTCGACTGGCCGGCACTCGCCCGGCTGCGCGGCACACTCGTGCTGCTGATGGCTGTCGACAAGATCGGTGCCATCGCCCTGACCCTCATCTCCCACGGCAGGCCGCCGTCCACCCCGGTGGCGCTCATCCAGGAGGGCACCACGGCGACCCAGCGCCGCGTCGACGCGACGCTCGGAACGGCCGCCGAAGCCGTCCGTACTCAGGACGTACGGCCCCCGGCCGTCATCGTCATCGGCGACGTGGTCTCCATCGGCGCGAACCCCGGCACCGACCCCGATGCCGACCGGAACACCCACCGGGACACCGACCGTGGCTGAGATCGTCACCGTCGAAGCGGCCCCCGACGGCTCCGCCGACCTTCGCCTCGCCGACTACACCGACCTCACGGACGTCGAACTCCGCCGTCGCCGCGAGCCCGCCGAAGGCCTGTTCATCGCCGAGGGCGAGAAGGTCATCCGCCGTGCGGTCGCGGCCGGTTACGAGATGCGGTCCATGCTCCTGACGGCCAAGTGGACCGACGTCATGCGCGATGTCATCGACCGGACCCCCGCCCCCGTCTACCAGGTCACCCCGGACCTGGCCGAACGCGTCACCGGCTACCACGTCCACCGCGGCGCGCTCGCCTCCATGCGCCGCAAGCCCCTGCCGCCGCCCGCCGACCTCCTGAAGAAGGCACAACGCGCCGTCGTCTTCGAGGACATGGTCGACCACGCCAACGCGGCGCAGGAACCGCGGGTCAGCGGCGCCCCGCGGCGATCGAGGATCGCCATCTTGGAAGATTTGGTCGATCATACAAACATAGGTGCGGCGTTTCGGTCTGCCGCGGCGCTCGGAGTCGACGCTGTGCTGGTGACACCGAGTTGTGCCGACCCGCTGTACCGTCGCTCGGTGCGCGTCTCGATGGGCACTGTCTTCCAGGTGCCGTGGACGCGCATCGAGCCGTGGCCCGACGGCATCCAGTTGTTGAAGGAGGCGGGTTACGTCGTGGCAGGCATGACGCTAGGAGAGGGTGCGATCACTGTCGATGAACTGGTCGCACAAGACCATCAGAACTTGGCGCTGGTCTTCGGCACCGAAGGGCGTGGATTGACGCCCGGCGCCGATCGACTCCTCGACGCACGGGTCACCATCCCCATGATGCACGGGGTCGACTCGCTGAACGTCGCGGCCTCGTCCGCGGTCGCCTTCTACGCGACCCGGTAGAGACCGTCGTCCTGGCCTCATCGGGGAAGGGCCGGGAACCAGCGACTTTGATTACTGACATTTCCCGCAGGACGTGACGGTCGAGTACGCCAGTCCCCTCAACGTGAACAAGATCGCCGACGACGTTGCGGTCTCCTCGATCGCCCAGCGGGCCCCGGCGACGTGGTCGAGCTCGCCCAGGGGTCACCGGCATCAGTCGCTGTCGACTCGGCCAGGCGGCTTGCGCAACTCGGCTCCGCCCTCGCCCTCGAAGCGACGGCCCCACCCGGTCAGCACTGCCAGGAACATCACGACGGTGAGTACGAGTGGATAGAACGCTGTGGTGAAGATCGACACTGCGGACAACTCGGGCGCGCCCTCTCCGTACCCCTGGGTCAGCTGACTCGAGACCAGCAGAAACACGCTGCCCACCGGCACCACCGCCCCAATGCTGAGGGCAAAGCAATCCATAACGTTGGCCCGCCGGTATGGGTGCAACTGGGCCCGTGCCCCGAGCCGGTCAGCCACAGGGCCGAACATCAGCATCGACGGGCTGTTGACTCCCGCGAAGACAGCGGCCGCGGCCGCGGCCCCCAGGCCAATGGTCAGCTCGGCTCTGACTGGTGTACGGGTCCGATCGGAGCGACTGGCAAGGTCGACGATGAGATCGAAGACTCCTGCGCCCTGGAATACGCCGACGATGCCGAAGACAACGATCCCCAGTCCGAGAAGCGGCAACATGTCGCTTATCCCGGCGACCAGGAAACCTCCCGGAGTTCCGTCATCGTTGGCTGAGATGACGTCGGCCGGGCTCAGTAGCCCGGTCACCAGGCCAGTTGTGATGCCGACCAGCAGACCGACAGTCGTGGCCAGGAAGATGTCACGCTTCCAGAAGGCCACCACCAGCAGGACGGCGACAGGCACGACCATAATCAGACTGAGCGGGTCGCCCTTTCCGCCGTCGACGGAGGAAAGGGCGACGGCGTCGCCCGACCGGAGCAGCCCCAACACCAGGAACAGGATGCCGCTGACCCCGGCCGCCACCAGAGCGTATCGAGCTCGGGACCGCACCACCCCGCCGACCTCGGCAACCCCCTCACGGCGGCGATAGCGCTGCGTCGAGGCCGAGACGACGGTCGAGTCCGAGATGGGGGCAAGGTTGTCGCCGAACAAGGCTCCGGACAACACAGCTCCGGCCAACAACAGCGGATCTGCTCCGAGCAGGGCGCCGGCCGGGTAGAAGATCGGGAAGGCTGTGAACATGGTGCCGAGCGAGGTGCCCGTCGACATCGAGATGGTGCACACCATCACGAAAGTCACCGCGACGAACTCGCCGCCGCCGATCCCGATCTGCCCCGCGAGCCACACGAACCCACCGGCAACGTCCGTCTGAGTGATCATCGCCGGGACCAGGCTCACTGAAAGAAGGATCAGCAGCAGAGTGACGGAGTTCCGCGAAGAGACACCAGCGATGACGCAATCCCAGAACCGGGAGTAGGACGTGGCGAACAGCGCGGCGACAAGCAGCCCGGCCAGCCCCGAGGCCGTGAGGGCGTTCAAGTCGAAGACTCCGAATATCACGAAGTAGGCAACCACTCCGGCCAAGAAGACCGCCGGGGCGATGAAAGCACCGAGGATTCCGATCCGGAACCTCAGTCTGTCCTCGGGAATGGGACTGGTATTCAGATCGCCGAGGCTTATCGCAGCAGGTTCCGGTGCTGGCGCGTTGGGTTCAGGGTGTTTCCTACTCCGAGGATTCTCTACCGGCATGGCTGATCGTCTCCCGCTTTCAAAGGATGGGTGGTGTGGTGTGGTGTGGTGCGGTAGCAAGAAGTTCACATCTGACCCGGCCCCTGTGAGGCCGAGTCCAGGCACGCGCGTGGGCCTCACTGGGGGCCGCGCCGGTCCCGTGCGCGCTGATCCACCAGGGGTTACGGGACAGCCCTCAGGGATTGCAGAGAAGTAACTTGTGGGTTCTGCGACTTGACCTCGCTGGTCGATGAGCCGTGCGCCCGCATGTTCTTCTTCGAGCTCTCAGGGAGATGTCCATGAAGTCGGTGTCCTGGCCCGCAACCCTCGGCCCAGCGCATCGATGATCTCCCGCTGAGCCCTGACGCTGCTCTGGGCGAGCGGCGCAAGCTCAGTCGACCCGTGAAATGCACCGGGATGGGAGTGCAGCTCCACGCTGACGCCTGCTTGGAGCAGGCGGAGCGCGTACTGGATGTTCTCGTCGCGCAGCGGATCGAGCTCCATCGCGGCGATGTAGGTCGGCGGCAGACCGGACAGGTCGGCGGCGCGTCCGGGCGCCGCGTAGACGGAGACATCGGGATCGTCCGGCCCGGTGTAGTCACCACCGAGGTAGTGCTGCCAGGACAGGACCCCGGTGCGGCGGTTCACCACAGGCGTGTCGACGAACTGGATCGACGACGGAGTGCTGAGACGATCGTCAAGCGCGGGGCTGACCAGGTACTGGAACGCGATCGGGGCGCCACCTTCGTCGCGCGCCTTCAGGACCGTTCCGGCGGCAAGTCCCGCGCCGGCGCTCGAGCCACCCACGGCGATACGGGCCGGGTCGATCCCCAGCTTCTCACTGTTGGCGTGGACATAGCTCAAGGCCGCGTAGCAGTCGTCCAGCGGACCGGGGAACGGCGTCTCCGGCGCGAGGCGGTACTCCACGTTGGCCACCGCGATCCCCAGCTCCCGGACGACGTCCAGACAGAAGTACTCGTAGTCCTGCGCACGCCCGAGCACGAAACCGCCGCCATGTATCGCGAGCACGACGGGAAGCTCACCACGTACGCCCGCCGGTCTCAGCAGCCGGATCGGGACATCGGGAGCATCGCCCAGGCCCGGGGCCGAGACGTCGAAGACGTCCACCCCGTCGTACGACAGAGCCGCTAGCGCAGGCTCGGACAGTGTGTTGTTCAGCTCGCGCGCTGCGGCGACGTCCGAGATGTCGAGACAGGGGATCGTCGCGACGGCAGCCGCGAGTTCAGGGTCCAACGTCGGGAACTTCGTCATGCTCCATACCTCGATGCGTTCGTGTTCTGAGCCACTGCTGCCTGAAGGAAGATGGGTCCCTGCCCCGGCCTACCAGCCGCTTTCCGTGAGGCAGTGGGCGCTGCATGTTGTCGTGGAGGAACTGAAGTCGATGCTGTTGCTCACATCGGTCCCTCCTGTCCTCGTGGCATAGTTGGCCAATGGATGGCATCGATCGCGCAATAATTGATCAACTCAGACGTAACTGTCGGCAGTCCAACCTCGAACTGGCCGAGACTGTCGGGCTGACGCCCTCGCCGTGCCTACGGCGCGTCAAGCGCCTTGAGGACGAGGGCATCATCACTGGCTACCATGCGAGTTTTGCACCATCGGCCGTCGGTCGCGGATTCGAGGTGCTGGTGGACATCGAGCTCGAGAATCAATCGCCCGCCATTACCAAGCGGTTCGAGTCGGAGCTGATCTCCTACACAGAGGTGGTCGAGGCGCGGCGCATGTTCGGCTCGCCGGACTTCGAGGTGGTGGTGGCGACGAGGGATCTTGCCGCATACGAGCTGTTCATGACCACCAAGCTCCTGACGTTGCCGGGCTTCGGCAGGCTCCATTCGCGGTTCCCGATGTTGCTCATCAAGTCCGACGTCCCCTCGCGAGTTCGCACGATCTGACGAAGCACTTCATCCGGGACCGCTCGCACGGCTATCCGCGCTTCCGGGCAATCGTGAGCGCTTCGTCGAGAATCGCCAGCCCCGAATCGAGGGCAGCCTCAGGGATCGTCAGCGGGGGTGCAATGCGCAGGATGCTGTTGACGCCGGGCATCTGGGCGATGTTGAGGTGCAGTCCGAGCTCGAAGCAGGCCGCAGTGACTGCGGTGCCATAGCTGTCCGCCGGTTCTTTCGTTTCCCTGTCCATGACGAGCTCGATGCCCTGAAACAGGCCGCGGCCACGAACGTCCCCGATGCGCTCGTGCCGGTTCTGAAGGTCCAGGAGTCCCTGTCGCAGTCGCTCGCCGAGCCGGCGCGCGGTGGCGTCGAACTTTCCTTCTTCGAGCGTCTGGACGACCGTCAGGCCCACAGCCGCGGCCAGGGGGTCGGAGACGTGGGTCGTCGTGAACATGAACCTTCGGTCACTGCACGTGGCTTCGATCTCCTCGGTGGTGACCACCGCCGACACCGGCAGACCCGCACCCAAGGTCTTGGACAGGGTAAGGATGTCCGGAACGATTCCCTGGTGTTGGAACGCGTACCAGTCACCGGTGCGGCACAGGCCGGTCTGTGCCTCGTCGATGATGAGGAGCATGCCGCGCTCGTCGCACTTCTTTCGCAGGGCGGCGAAGTATCCGTCGGGAGGGGCGATCAGCCCTCCGGTGCCGAGGATGGGCTCGGCGATGAAGGCCGCCAAGCTGCCCACGGACTGACGGTCGACCATAGCGAATCCGAAGTCCAGCTCGGCCTGCCAGTCATGCGCTCCCTCCTCGTCCCTGAACACCGAGCGATACGGGTTCGGGGTGGGAATGATGAGATTCCCCGGGGCGAGGGGACCGTATCCCGCGCGAGACAGGCTGTAGGTCGCCGCGCCGGCCGCGTGCGTGGAACCATGATAGGACTGGTCGAATGAGACGATCTCGTGCTTCTGCGTGTAGAGCTTGGCCATCTTGATGGCGGCTTCATTCGACTCGCCACCGGTACTGAGGATCATGGCCTTGCTCAACGCCTCGGGAAGCGTGCGCGACAGCGCTTCGGCCAGGTCGACGAGCGGGCGACTCAGCATTCCGCTGAACAGATGGTCCAGTGTGGCGATCGATCGCGACACGGTCTCCACGACTGCCGGGTAGGAATGGCCCAACAGAGAGCTCATCTGCCCAGACGTGAAGTCGAGAATGGCGCGTCCGTTCTCGTCATACAGGAAACAGCCGTCCGCACGTTCGATGATCGACGGGATGAAGCCGGCCGGACCGTAGCGGATCAAATGACGTCGCGCACTGTCCCAGAATTCCTCCGTTGACTGAAGGGAACTCTCGGCCTGGCGCTCACCCGAAACTGTCGTCATGTCTTGCCTCTCGTCGTCCACTGGTTGTGGAGCAACGTTAGGGCAGTTGGCACAGCATGCGATTGCAAAGAATGGAGTGAAGGACTTCCTGCGCGCAATAATAATGCGCAAAAGGCTTCCACTGCGCGATGTTTCGTCACCGCCAGTCGGGAGTCCGTTCTCATGGAGGTCCAGGTAGCCCCTGAACCAGTTGCAGACTGCAGGTGGTTCACGACGTCAACGGGCGACCGTCCTGGGCGGAGAGCGGACTTGGAACACCACCAACCTCGGGGCCGCCTTCCGTAACGCGGCGGCATTCGGCGTCGACGCCGTCCTCTGGACCCGGCTGGAGTCCTGGCCGAAGGACGCCGGTCTGCTGCGCGAGGCGGGATTCGTCACCGCCGCCCTCTGTCCGGACGAGAAGTCGATCACTCTTGACGCGCTCGCCGCTCTACATGACGCGGCCCAGAGACTGATCCGGCCTACAACTGCTGCGCTGCCGCGATCCCCAGCGCGACGATCAGCGTCACCACCACGAAGACGATCAGCCGCTGGCGCAGCAGCCGGGGATTGGCCGGCCTGCGCCCGCCGCGTCCACCGGAGGTCGTACGCGCCCCCGGCCTGGTGCCCTGACGGCCGCCGGGACGCGAGCCCGTCCGTGAACCCGTACGTGACGAGCCGTCACGGGGCCTCGGGGGACGCCCGCCACCCGTACGCTGCGCCGAACCACGAGACTCATGCGCACGCGATTCGTGCGTACGCGAGTCGGACCCGCCGACCGCACGGCCCTGCGTGGACCGCTCCGGCCGGTGGTCGTTCCGGTGTTGCCGCTCGATCGGCCCCGACCGCTCCGAACGTTCCGTGCGCTCGGTCCGCTGCGGCATCCGCGCCGTACGCTCCGGAAGCCGGCCCGTCGCCATGTCCTGCCCGGTCCGCTCCCGCTGTGCCGGCGGCCGGCCGTCCGGCAGCCCCTGCGCCTCCCGTGCCGCGATCTCCTTGAGCCGCATCGACAACTGGAGCGTGCTCGGCCGCTCCTCGGGGTCCTTCGCCAGACAGGCCCGCACCAGCGGCGCCAGCGCGTCCGGCACCCCGTACAGCTGCGCCTCCTCGTGCACCACCCGGTACAGCATGACCTCCGAACTGCCGTGCCCGAAGGGCGAGTCGGCCGTCGCGGCGTAGGCCAGCGTCGCACCGAGCGCGAAGACGTCGGTCGACGGGGTCACCACCGCGCCACGCACCTGCTCGGGCGCCAGGAAGCCGGGCGACCCCACCGCCGTACCGACGTGCGTGAGTGTGCTCGCCCCGGTGGCCCAGGCGATCCCGAAGTCGATGATGCGCGGGCCCTTGGGGGAGAGCAGGATGTTCGACGGCTTCAGATCGCGGTGGACGACCCCCGCCTCGTGGACCGCCAGCAGGCCCTCGGAGAGCGCGGCTCCCACGGAGGCGACCTCGGCGGCGGTCAGCGGCCCGTCCTCGGCCACCTTGTCGTGCAGCGAGGGCCCCGGCACGTACTGGGTGGCGAACCACGGCCGGTCCGCGTCGAGATCGGCGGCCACCAGCCTCGCCGTACAGCCCCCGCGGATCCGCCGGGCCGCCGACACCTCGCGGGCGAACCGCGAGCGGAACTCCTGGTCCTCGGCGAGATCGGGCCTGATCACCTTCAGCGCGACCCGCTGGCCTCGGCGGTCCGAACCCAGATAGACGACCCCCATACCGCCCTGGCCCAGCCGCCGGTGAATCCTGAAAGAACCGACGACACGCGGGTCCTCGCGCCGGAGCCGCATCATCGCCATGTCCATCCCCGCTGCCCGGTCGTCCGTGTGCCGTGGCACAGCTTACGTACCCGCGCCCCGGGCCGCTCATAGGCCGCGCCCTCGCGAACGGATCGATTGTCAGTGCTGGGTGAGAAACTTGAGAGGTGGTCAGGGGACCGCGGATCCAAGGTCCTCAGGCCCGTGCGAGATCTCAAAGGTCCGTCGCAGAAGGGGGATTGGATCAATGAAGGGTGACCGCGTGGAGATAGTGGTGGACGCGGGTGACACGACTCGTACGTACGAAGTCGTGGCAAGTCGGGCAGGCCGCCGGGTGGAGACGGCGGTGCGTCGAGGAGTGGTGGAAGTGAGTGAAGTCACCCGCAACGGTTCGGTGGTGCGCACGGCGCGCTTCATGGCCACGCGAGTGCTCGCTCTGGTCGAACAACCAGTACCCAGGGAGGACCTCTCGGAGCGACCCCTCCGGGAAGACCCCAAGGCCTGAGCCCCCTTCTCCACCCAGGGGAGTACGTGTCGGGGGTATCGCTCATCCTCCGGGAGGCCCGTCAATCGGTACGCGGGCATGACGACCCGGCGGCGGCGCTTACCTAATGTTGTTGTCAGCGGCGAGTGCAGCACTCGTCCCCCGAGGTCAGACACTCGCCGCTGCCAGACACGACAGGAGAGGGACCATGGCCGACACGGCATCGCGAGCGATGATCCGCACGCAGGGACGCAGGGCATTCGACGCGTTCGGCGGGCGGAGTTCCGGTCCGCGCCACCCCTTGGTGGCGACAGCCATGGTCCTCCCTCTCGCGGCCCTGCTGGTCGTCGTATTCGGCGGCTGGGAAGCAGTGGTCACACAAGCGTCGTCCGTGGGCGTGATGCTGGGGCGCTGAGCGGCGCCCCAGGTTCGGGAGAGCGGCCCGAGCCAGGGACATCCGGCCAACAACCCCGTGGGGACGGGGGTGCGGCGGACGGCAGCGTTTGGCCGGTCAGCTGGGGAGCTGACCGGCCATCGCGCTGTCCGGACCCGTTCCGGACCCGTCGCCGAGACGCCCCGCGTAGGCTCCGGGCGGAAACACACCGCACCGGGGGACACCGCCGTGACCACATCCGCGCCCACAGCCACGAGCACGTCCGTCGTACGCGCGCTCGCCGACACCGCCCGCCACGCCGCCCACCCCGTCACGCCCCCACAGCCCTGCCACGCCTGCGGAGCAGCCGGGACCGTTCTGGCCGACCGGACCGACGGCGTCGTCGTACGGCACGGGGCCGCCGTCGCCAAGGCGCACGCGCCCGGCACCGATCCGGCCGACCACCGCGCCCGGCTCGCCGTCGCCGCGCATCCGCTGCTCGCCGGCATCCTGCTCCCACCCCTCCCGGCGCCGGCCCCGCCTGTCGAGGACCGGCCCGTCACAGCCTGGCCGTACGGCACCCCCGTCGACCCCGACCGCCCCGACGACGCGCCCTGGGAAGCGGCGGCGACGCTGCTGGCCCGGCTGCACGCCGTACCGCCCGCCGCCCTCGCGCCGTCGGCGATCCCGGCCATGCGCGGCCCCCGCAAAGCCGCCCTGGCCCTGACCCGGATGCGGGCCGCCGGCCGCCACCCGGCCACCGCCGATGTGGAGCGCGCCTGGGCGGGGCTGCCCGCCTGGGCCAGGGGCGAGGCGCCAGCACCCACGGGCGGGCTGCTGTGCCACGGAGACCTGCACCTCGGCCAGCTCGTACGGCACCCCGCACCGGACGGACCGTGGCTGCTGATCGACGTCGACGACCTCGGACTCGGCGACGCCGCCTGGGACTTGGCCCGCCCCGCCGCCTGGTACGCCGCCGGACTGCTGGCCCCCGACGAGTGGCAGCGCTTCCTCGGCGCCTACCGGTCGGCGGGCGGGCCCGCCGTACCGTACGACGGCGACCCCTGGCCCCGGCTCGACGTCGCCGCCCGCGCCCTCACCGTCCAGACAGCCGCCCTCGCTGTCGCCAAATCGACCGAGCAGGGCCGTGAGTTGGACGAGGTGGAAGAGACGATGATCGAGACCTGTGCCCGAATTGCCACACTCCCAACGGAGTTGGCGGCCGGGCCGTCGTCGTAAGGTGAACTGACCGTCGCCGGGAGGCATTCCGGCGATGCCGATCGAACGGCGAGGAGCTGAGCCGACCAATGCAGTGCCCCAAGTGTCATGCGGCGATGCACACGTACAACCGCAACGGTGTCCAGATAGAGCAGTGCAGCGGCTGCCGGGGGATCTTCCTCGACTACGGCGAGCTGGAGTCCCTGACCCGCCTCGAGGCCCAGTGGGGACAGCAGGCCCCGCCGCCGCCCGCGGCCCCCGGCTATCCCGCCCCGGCGGCGCCGGCTCCCGCGTGGGGCGCGCCGCACGGTGGTCATCACGGCGGCCACCACCGTCAGAAGGGCTTCGGCCGGATGCTCTTCTCCTCCTGAGGGAAGCGCCCACGCACGACGAAGCCCCCGGCCAAAGTGGCCGGGGGCTTCGGGCTGTGCGCGATACTGGGATTGAACCAGTGACCTCTTCCGTGTCAGGGAAGCGCTCTCCCGCTGAGCTAATCGCGCAGGGTGACCCCGCGTGTACTGCGTGCGCGATACTGGGATTGAACCAGTGACCTCTTCCGTGTCAGGGAAGCGCTCTCCCGCTGAGCTAATCGCGCGGGAATCCAAGTGGATCCAGTGGACGATACTGGGATTGAACCAGTGACCTCTTCCGTGTCAGGGAAGCGCTCTCCCGCTGAGCTAATCGTCCTTGGAGGTGGAGACGGGATTTGAACCCGTGTAGACGGCTTTGCAGGCCGTTGCCTCGCCTCTCGGCCACTCCACCAGGAGTACGGGGGCCGGGACTGAATCCCCCATCGAGCGGACGACCAGGTTCGAACTGGCGACCTCAACCTTGGCAAGGTTGCGCTCTACCAACTGAGCTACGTCCGCGTGCCGTTTCCGGACCCCTCCTGCGCGGCCCGGCGACGTGGTGAACTCTAGCGGATTACGGGGCCAGTACAAAAACGCGTTTGTGCAGCGTGCTGCCGTGCGTTCACACTGCGGCACCTTTACGGCACGGTCGTGACACCTTCGCGGTGCGTCCCGTGAGCCGTCCTAGACTCGGCACCGTGCACGACCTCCCTCCGCTGGCCCGCTTCGGTGATCTCCTCGCCACCGATCTGCGCGATGTCACCCGTGACCCGGAAGCCCTCGACTCGACCGGCTTCTGGGCCGTGGTCATGGACTTCGAAGGCCGCCTCACCTGCGCCCGGTTCGGCGACGTACGCCCAGAACCGGTGCCCGCTCCCGCCCCCGGCCGGTGGAGCGGGCCCGCGCCGGGCGACTGGACGTCGTCGCTCGACCGTGCCGCGTACGTCTCGGGCGTACGGCGCGTGCGCGAACTCATCGCGGCCGGCGAGGTCTACCAGGCCAATCTCTGCCGCGTCCTGACGGCGCCGCTGCCCGACCCGGACGCGGCCGATGTCGACGCGCTGACGGCCCTTCTGGCGCGCGGCAACCCCGCCCCGTACGCGGGCACGATCCGGCTGCCCGCCCACGGTGTGGAGATCGCCACCGCCTCCCCGGAGCTGTATCTGCGGCGCACCGGCCGCACCGTGGAGTCCGGCCCCATCAAGGGCACCGGCCGGACCGCCGCCGATCTGCTGGAGAAGGACCACGCCGAGAACGTGATGATCGTGGACCTGGTCCGCAACGACCTCGGCCGTGTCAGCGCCACCGGATCCGTGACCGTGCCCGCCCTCTGCGCAGTCGAGCCCCACCCCGGACTCGTCCATCTCGTCTCGACGGTGCGCGGGGAACTCGCCGAGGGCGCCGGCTGGGCGGAACTGCTGGGCGCGACATTCCCTCCCGGCTCAGTCACCGGCGCGCCGAAATCCAGCGCTTTGAAGATCATCGAGGAGCTGGAGACGGCGCCCCGAGGGCCGTACTGCGGCGCTGTCGGCTGGGTGGACGCCGACCGCGGCACCGCCGAACTGGCCGTCGGGATAAGGACGTTCTGGATCGAACGCGACCCGCCGCACGGGCCCGTCGTCCGCTTCGGCACCGGCGCGGGCATCACCTGGGGATCCGACCCCGAGCGTGAGTGGCAGGAGACAGAACTCAAGGCATCACGGCTGCTGGCGGTAGCGTCGGCAGTGTACGAGGAGACGGGAAGGACCGGCTAGATGATGATCTGGGTCAACGGCGGACTGCGGGCGGCCGACGCCGCGCAGGTGTCCGTGCTCGACCACGGGCTGACGGTGGGCGACGGAATCTTCGAGACGGTGAAGTCCGTCGAGGGACGGACCTTCGCCCTCACCCGGCATCTGGACCGGCTCACCCGCTCGGCGCGCGGCCTCGGGCTGCCCGACCCCGACCACGACGAGGTGCGCGCCGCCTGCGCCGCCGTCCTGGACGCCAACCCGATGGCGATGGGCCGGCTGCGGATCACCTACACCGGCGGTCTGTCACCGCTCGGTTCGGACCGCGGTGACGCCGGTCCGACGCTGGTCGTGGCCGTCAGCGAGACGAAGCGCCGCCCCGACACCACGGCGGTGATCACCGTCCCCTGGACCCGCAACGAACGCGGCGCGCTGACGGGGCTCAAGACCACGTCGTACGCGGAGAACGTCGTCGCCCTCGCCCGAGCCCGCGAACAGGACGCCTCCGAGGCGCTGTTCGCCAACACCGTGGGAGATCTCTGCGAGGGCACGGGCACCAACGTCTTCGTCGTCCTGGACGGGCAACTGCACACCCCGCCCGTCTCATCGGGCTGTCTGGCCGGGATCACACGGGCACTCACGGTGGACTGGACGGGAGCCCACGAGACCCGGCTGCCGTTCGACGCGCTCGACCGCGCCGACGAGATCTTCCTGACGTCGTCGACGCGCGACGTGCAGGCGGTCCACCGGGTCGACGGCCGTGCGCTGCCCGGCGCTCCCGGTCCGGTCACCGCCAAGGCCATGCGCGTTTTCGAGGAGCGCGCCGCGAGCGACCTCGATCCGTAAAACCGGATGACGCGTGCCCGCGAGATGGGTACAACTCCCCTGATGACCACCACTCTGCGGCCGACCGGGCCGCTTCAGCAGACCGACGACGGCATGAAGTCGCGTACGTACGACGTGTGCGACAACAGCCGCCCCACAGGCGTGATCGAACTCGGCATGGACGGTGCGTTCGGCACGCCCGCGGGTGTGCTGCGCCGACTGCGGATCGACGAGGCCGGCCGGCGCCGCGGCCGTGGCACGATCGCCGCGCTGGCCGCCGAGGAGGTCCTGCGCGGCTGGGGCTGCGGCCAGGTGATCGCCTCCGTCCCCACCGAGGCCGGAGGCATACTGCCGCTGCTGGAGACCCTGGGCTACACCGAGCGCAGCAGGAACATGATCAAGGACCTCCCGCAGGACCCGCCGGCCCTGCCTGCCGGACTCGTCGGCAGACCGATGGACGAGGCGGAGTACGAGGTCTGGCAGGAGCACTCGCTCGACGGTTTCCGCCGGAGCTGGATCGACCGGGGGCTGCCGGCGGACCAGGCCCACGCCAAGGCGGAGGCCGGCCGCCGGCAGAACCTGCCCGACGGCCCGGCCACCCCCGGCAGCCGGATAGAGGTGCTGATGCACGCCGGGGACGTGGTGGGCCATGTGTGGGTGAGCAGCAGGGAGATCGCCCCCGGTTCGGTCCTCCCGTACGTGTTCGACGTGGAGGTCGCCGAGGAGCAGCGCGGCAAGGGCTACGGCCGCGCGTTGATGCTGCACGCCGAGAGGATCGCCCTCTCCGACGGCCGGAAGGTGCTCGGCCTGCACGTCTTCGCGGGCAACACCCCGGCGATCGGCCTCTACGAATCCCTCGGATACGCGACCACGCACCGCAACGTCTTCAAAACCCTGCTCTGAGCACTCCTCGCAGGGTGTCCGGCGACCGCCCGCCCGGACCGCTCAGCCCTCGGCGAGCAGCCGGTCCGCGATTTCCTCGACGCGCTCGCGCAGCCCCTCCTGGCTCTTGCCGCCGTCGAGCCGTTCGCCGCCGATGACATACGTGGGGGTGCCGGTCACGCCGATCGCCTTGCCCTCGGCCTGGTCGGCGTCGACGATCAGGGTGTGCCTGCCGTCGATCAGCGCGGTGTCGAACTCCTCGTCGTCCAGCCCCAGTTGGCGGGCGACCTCGATCAGCAGCGGCTCGCCCCTGGTGGCCAGCTCCGCGTGGCGGGCCAGGACCGCCTCCGCGTAGGGCCAGCCCTGGCCCTGCTCCACCGCCTCCTCGGCCGCCTGGGCGGCGGCGAAGGAGTGCTGGTGCTTGTCCAGGGGGAAGTGCCGCAGCCGTACGTCGAGCCGGTCGCCGTAGCGTGCCCGCAGCGCGCGCAGGTCCGTCAGGGCGGTGTGGCAGTCGGCGCACTGCAGCTCGCACCAGACGTCGAGCACGACGGGGCCCGCGGTGGGGAAGTCACTCATGCGATCAGTCTTCCAGGTCGGCGGACCCGCTCCCGACCGGGACCTGGGGAGGAGACGGATCCCCGAGATCTCCCTGAGGTCCCTCCGGACCGTGGCCCCTACCCCGCCGGGGGGTGCAGGATGGAAGTGTCGACAGGTCGGCACGGACCGTCCTGCCCGACGAGACCGCCCACGACCGACGACGGCGCCCACGCCTGGAGGACCGGATGATTGCCGAGACCATTTGTTCCGCGGTGTCCGCTGCCGGCCTCGGTATCGCGGCGATCACCGCGTACCGCAAGCGTTTCCTGGCGGCCACCCGGATCGCCGCCTACTCGCTGGTGCCGGTCGCCCTGGTGATGACCGGCGTGGTCCAGTGGCTCGCCGACAAGGCGTTCAGCCCGACTGCCTGGGTGGGTGTGGGGCTCCTCGGAGTCTCGTGGCTGCTCTTCATGACGACACGGATGGTGGAGCGGCGCGCGGGTGTCGGCACCCGTAAGGAACGCAAGGAGGCGGCCAGGGCCGCGCAGCGCGACGCGGTCGCGCCGACGGCCTCCGCGCCCTCGCTCGGGACGTCCGCGGCCCCCGCCACGCAGCCGAAGTCGGCCAAGACGAAGAAGTCCGGCGGCAACCATTCCGGCACTGACTCCGGCGACGATTTCAGCGATGTCGAGGCCATCCTCAAGAAGCACGGCATCTGACCGGGACCCTCCAGGAGGCCCGTCCGTCTCAGGGGCTGGACGTTTGCCGGGAATCTGACGAACTCGCCTCACCGGGAAGCGTGTTGGTTGTTCGGCGGACCGTCGCCTGCGTCATGATCACCCCGCGATGCTCGATACCTCACGGGGCCAAACCCCCGCACCCACCGAAGAGCCGCGCGGTTGCCTCTTCGCGCTCTCCCAGCCGCCGTTGATGATCTTCCTGGCGGTGATCGGCGCCCTGCTTCTGATGGCGGCGGTCCATGATCTGTTCCTGCTGTGACGCTCAGCCGGCCGCTTCCTTGCGGCGCGCCCGGTAGGCGGCCACGTGCAGCCTGTTGCCGCAGGTGCGGCTGTCGCAGTAACGGCGGGAGCGATTGCGAGAGAGGTCGACGAAGGCGTGCCCGCAGTCCGGCGCCTCGCAGCGCCGCAGCCGCTCCTGTTCACCCGCCACGACGATGAACGCGAGCGCCATGCCGCAGTCGGCGGCGAGATGGTCGGCCATCGACGCGTCGGGCGCGAAGTAGTGCACGTGCCAGTCGTAGCCGTCGTGATCCGTCAGCTGTGGGGTCGTCCCGGCGGCGGCCACCAGGTGATTGAGCAGCTCGGAAGCCTCACGGGGACCGGGCGCCGCGAACACCTCGGCGAAGCGCCCGCGCACGGCCTGTACGGCCCGCAGATCGCGCGGGCCGAGATCACCCACTCCACTCATACGGTGGGCCCGTGCGAAGCCGTACAGGGCCTCGACATCGGGGAGCCCGTCCGGGCCGTCGGCCTCGGGGATCGTGTTGACGAGACTGACGACGGTCTCAAGGGCGTTGCGGGTGTCGTGGGGGATCTGCACGATTCGCTCCCTGGCCTGCTGCGGACCGGTGCCCGCCGGGTTCAGCAGATCCTAGGGTGTGCGAGGGAACGCGGTGACGCCGTCGTCGCGGGGGTCCGCGGCGACGGCGTCACTGTCCGCCTGTATGTGGTTGTCAGCGCGGCGCCGTCTCCCCGAGTCGGACGGCGCCGTGCAGTTCTCGGCCTGGCTCAGCTGTCGGCCAGGATGTGGGAAAGCTCTGTGTCGAGGTCGAAGTGCCGATGCTCGGTGCCGGGTGGCACCGCGGCGTCTGTTCGCTTGAGGAAGGATTCCAGGGCTCGCGCCGGCGCCTCCAGCAGCGCCTCTCCTTCGGGGGAGCTGAGCGCGATGCAGACGACGCCTTGGCCCTGGCTGCGGGAGGGCCATACTCGGACGTCGCCGGTGCCGGTGGGCCGGTGAAGCCCCTCGGCCAGAAGGTCGCGGGCGAACACCCACTCGACCGTCTCCTCGGCTCCGGTGTGGAAGGTGGCGTGCACGGCATAGGGATCGGCCGTGTCATACCGCAGGCCCGCGGGTACAGGCAGTGAGGACTCGCTCGACACAACGAGGCGCAGGTGCAGCTCGCAGCTGACCGTGGTGTTCATAAGCGCCAGGGCCTTTCGCTCAGTGTGCGCTCGGGGATTCGCACGTCGGCGAAATCGACATGCCACCTACGGTGCCGTTGTAAACCCCTCTGTCTGTTTTGTGATCCTTCAGGTAGCTCGTACAGCGGTGCCTAACTTCGACTTATGCCGCCATTCCGGTGACGACTCGGCGTCGGGTAAGTTGGGAGTCATGCATGCGGAGAGTGACGAACGGGGGGATGTCGTCGTGCCGACGGCAGAGAAATCCGCGGGGGAATCGGTCGACGAGTCGGCCGAGCGTGAGCTGGGCTCACGTGCTCCAGGCTTTATCAAGAGTTCGAAGACGCTCCATGTGAGCTGGCAGGTCGGCGTATTCGTCGTCGGGCTCGCGGTGGTCGTGGCGGGGGCCGCGATGCTGGTGCTGCCGGGCCCCGGCTGGCTCGTGATCTTCGGCGGAATGGCGATCTGGGCGACCGAGTTCGTCTGGGCCCAGCTGGTGCTCCGGTGGACGCGGCGCAAGGTCACCGAGGCGGCGCAGAAAGCACTCGATCCCAAGGTGCGGCGGCGCAATCTCATCCTCACGACCATCGGTGTGGTGATCATCGCGGTACTCGGCGCGATTTACCTCTGGAAGTTCGGATTGACCATGCCCTGGAAGATCGAGGAGTGAGCGAGGAACGGTCCGGGGGAGCCACTGACATGGGGTAATGTTTGCCCCGCGTCCGGGCGATTAGCTCAGTGGGAGAGCGCTTCGTTCACACCGAAGAGGTCACTGGTTCGAAACCAGTATCGCCCACCCGGAATCGATGCCCCGGAGACTTCACCGTCTCCGGGGCATCGGCCTTTTCCGGTACGTGACGCCCCGGCTTTCCGGCGCGGGCCCGTCAGCGCATGCGGCCCAGGGACTGCCGGAACCGCCGGGCGTCGTGCAGGCGCCGTTCGTAGGTCGCGCCCACCGCCAGCAGCAGCAGTCCGGCGAGCGCGGGCGGCAGCCAGCGCGGCAGGGCGTCCACGACCTGGACGACGTACGGCGCCAGCTCGTGCAGCGTGTCCAGGGCGAGCACGGAGGCGCCGAGGACCAGCGGCGCCTGGAGCCGCAGCCGGGCGCCGGCGAGCGTGACGGCGAGCGCGGCGACCCCCAGGGCCAGCGGGCGCAGCCAGTGCGTGTCGCCCCAGGCGGCGACGAGGCTCGGCAGGAGCGTCGCGGCGAGGCCGGGGCCGTACGCGGTCCAGGACGACGCCTCGGGGTCCCGGCGGCGCCGCAGGACACCCACGACGAGCGCGGGGACGGTCACCGGCAGGGTGTACGCCTCCGGGGTGGCCACGTCGGAGGCGTACAGCCGCACCCAGGTGGCCAGGACGAACAGTGCCGCCGCGAGATGTCCGGCCGTCGGGCGGCGCTCCGGGCGCAGCGCGGTGCCCGCCGCGACGACCGCGCAGAGGGCGAGCACGAGGGCGACGATCTCCGGGTGGCCCGAGGCGAGGACGACGGCGAGCGGACCGGCTCCGGCCGCCGTCAGCTCGATCGGCAGGGCCACGCAGTGGCGGCGCAGGCGCGCGCCGAGCAGCGCGACGGCGGCCGGTATCACGAGGACGACCAGGGCGACGTGCTCACGCGGCAGTCCGGCGGACGCGCCGATGGCGCACAGCAGGGCCACGGCTGTCGCGACGGACAAGCAGGCGAGGAGGGTCCGGAAGGACCGTGCCAGGAAGGCGACCCGTGCCTCGGGCGTGGGCGGGGCGGGGGCCGTGCCGTCCGTGTCGCTGTCGGTCGCGGTGTCCGTACCGGTGCCGGTTTCGGGCACGGTGGCGTTCAGGGCCGACGCGCCGCCGCAGAGCAGGGCGAGCAGCACCCCGAGGGTGACCAGTGTCGTCGTCTCCGTGGCCAGCGCCAGCAGCGAGACACCCGCGGCGCCGGACAGCGCGCAGACCATGGCCGTCGTCGAGACCGCCGGCAGTACCGAGGGGTCCGGTCGGTGCGGCGCGGTGGGCAGGCACGCGTACACCGCGAGCCCCAACGCGCCCGCCGTCAGCGCGAGTTGTGTCGCCACGGCCGCCGCGTACCCGACGTCCAGCGCCCCCGGAAGGACGAGCACCGCGGCCCAGCCCAGCGCCGTCGCGGCACCGAGCGCGGCGGGTCGTGAGGCGGCGGGCAGCCGGCGGTACGCCGCCGCGAGGAGCCCCGCGGCGATCAGCAGCACCAGCGGCGCCGTGGCCATGGCCGACCATCCCGGATCCATCCCGATCGCCTCCCGTACGCCGCCCGGTGCGCCCGACCAGACGTCGTCGGCCCGGGACAGCGGGCCGAGCAGCGTCGCGACCACCGGGGGCAGCGCCCACAGGACGGCCCCCGCCACGACGGCACCGGCGGCGATGCACAGCCCGCGCACCACCGCACGCGGCAGCGGAGCCCGTACGGCCGTCAACAGGGCCGCGCCGCACAGCAGATACCCGACGACGGCCCAGCCGAACGGCACCGACGGCCGCAGCACACCGCCGGTCGCGGTGATCGCGGCCAGACCGGCCACCAGGGCGCCGGCGAACGAGACGGCGGGAACGCGCACGGCCACGACGAGACCCAGACCGGCCCCCGCGACCAGCAGGACGCCGGGCCACACCGCGTCGAGCGGCGCGTCGGCCGTCACCGAGTGCCAGCCCGCGATCAGCAGCGCCCAGCCGCCCGCCATCCAGGCGGTGACACCCGCGACCGACCTGGCCGGCGCGGGCTTCGTCCACAGCGCGATCGCGGCGTCCCCGGCAGCGGTCGCCAGCAGCGCCCACGCCAGCGTCAACTCGCTCGCGCCGGTGGCCAGCGCCCAGAGCGGCAGCGGGAGTTGGGCAGTGAGGACCGCGCCGGGCAGCGGGATACGCAGCCGGTCGACGAGCAGGCCGTATCCGGCCCAGACCGTGGCCAGCACGGCGCACGCGGTGGCCGTGTAGCCGAGCGGGTCCGTGCCGGCGAGCGCCACCCGGTGCAGGGTGTAGGCGTCGAGGACCGTCAGCACCAGCGCCAGCGCGGCGACGGCCTCGGCGGTCGAGGTCAGACCCCGGCGCAGCAGGACGGCGGGCGCCGCGAGCGCGGCCAGGGTGACGGTGCCCAGCACGACGGACCGGCCGCCGATGCCCATGGCGCCCCAGCTGACCACGGTGAAGGCGATCGCCGCGATCGTCAGCAGCACACTGCCCAGCGCGAGCAGCACGTTCTGCACGCTCGGCGGGGACGTCTCCGGTGCTCTCGCGGCGGGCCACGCCGCCGGCGGGGTCGGCGGTCCCGATGCCGCCGGTGCCTGCGGGGTCTGCGGTGTCAGCAGCGTCAACAGATAGGACCTGCGGGCGAGCAACTGCGCTCTGCGCGCCTCGATTCGGGCCAGTTCGCCATCGAGGACCGCTAGCTCCTCGGCCGGTCTCGGAACGTTCTTCATGGGCTGGAGTGTGCTCCGCGCCACAGCACAGTCCATCGGCTGCCGTACTCAGATACGGGTGTGAGTACGTGCGCGGGGCCCCACACTTGACCCATGGACTGGCACCACTACCGCTTCCGCAGCGTCTGGGACCTCGACGCCGCCCCGGACGCCGTGTTCGGCGTGCTCAAGCGGGCCGCTGACTATCCGGACTGGTGGCCGCAGGTCCGCGAGGTGACGCCCCTCGACGAGCGCAGCGGGATCGCGCGGTTCCGGTCCGTGATTCCGTACGACCTCTTCGTCCGCGCCCGTGAGAGCAGGAACGACCCGCGCGCCCGTGTCCTGGAGATGGAGATGACCGGCGACCTCGAAGGGTGGGCGCGCTGGACCCTGAGCGCGCGAGGGAGCGGCACACGCGCCCTGTACGAGCAGGAGGTCGACGTCAACAAGCCGCTGCTGCGGCGCCTCGCGGTGGCCGGGCGCCCCTTCTTCCTCGCCAATCACGCGCTGATGATGAGGGCCGGACGGCGGGGGCTGCGGAAGGTCCTCGCACGCCCGCATACGGTTTGAACGAAACCCGCCGAGACCTGTATGGTTCAGTCCGTTCCCGGGCGATTAGCTCAGTGGGAGAGCGCTTCGTTCACACCGAAGAGGTCACTGGTTCGAACCCAGTATCGCCCACCGGGAAAGGCCGGTCCGTCACTGACGGACCGGCCTTTTCGCTGCCCTGATCCTCAGGCCACCAGGGGCATTTGGGGCCGCAGCGGCCATGCCGGGTTCGGCGCCGCCCGGGTGCCGCCGCGGGCGAACCACTCCTGCTGGCCGCGCGCCTGCGCCGCGTGCCAGATCGCCTGTCGCGTGTGCAGTTGGGCCGGGGTGAGCTGCTGCGTCGTCGTGGCGAACCGGCGCCCCACCGACCGGACCACTTCGAGCGCCGCCGCCGCGTCGGCCGCGGCGTCGTGCGAGCCGTCCAGCACCACCCCGTACAGCGAACAGAGATCGACCAGCCGTCTGCGGCCCTTGCGGACCGCGTCGAGATGCCGGTCCAGCACACTCGGATCGAGCACGCAGAACGGCGCGTTCTCCAGATAGCGGGCCAGTGACGAGTCGCGGTGGCGCCGCATCTCGCGGTCGAGCACCGTCAGACCGTACGGCGCGTTCATCACCACCAGCGGCCGGCCCGCCATGCACTGCTCGGCCAGCGCCCGCCCCACCTCCTCGATGACCGGCGCCGGCCAGCGGCCCGTGCGCTGGACCAACGCGTCGGTGAGACCGTGCACTTCGGCCGCCTCGACCGGTATCGGAATCCCCGGATTGACCAGCCAGCGGGTGACCCGGGCCCGGGCGCCCGAGATGTCCTGGACGACGAGGGCGGCCGAGATGATCCGGTCCTCCTCGGCGTCGGTGCCTGTCGTCTCGATGTCGAATGCGGCCAGGGGCCCCTCGTACCAGTGCGTCATCCCCGAACTCCTCGCGCACGCTTGGCAGATGGCATCCGGCCGACTGCCCGAATCGGTGATACCCGCGCCCTTTGCGGCGTACGCCGGAGATGACAGCACAATTCAACCGTTTAGCGAGGGGCCCCTTCGGCTCGGTACGATTCCCGTCGCGTACGGAATCGAGCGTGCGCGTCCCATGAGTGAAGGAGAGACCGGTGTCAGATGTCCGTGTGACCGTCGTACGCGATTCCGAGCGGGAAGAGCGCGTGGTGACGACGGGCACTACGGCGGCCGAACTCTTCCCCGGCGAGCGCATCGTGATCGCCGCCCGGGTGGGCGGGGAGCTGAAGGACCTCAGCTACGAGGTCGCCGACGGCGAGAGCGTCGAGCCCGTCGAGATGTCCTCCCAGGACGGCCTGAACATCCTGCGCCACTCCACCGCGCATGTCATGGCGCAGGCCGTGCAGGAGCTGTTCCCCGAGGCGAAGCTGGGCATCGGCCCGCCGATCAAGGACGGCTTCTACTACGACTTCGACGTCGCCGAGCCCTTCACCCCCGACGACATCAAGCGCGTCGAGAAGAAGATGCAGGAGATCCAGAAGCGGGGGCAGCGGTTCTCCCGCCGGGTCACCACCGACGAGGACGCGCGGGCCGAGCTGGCCGACGAGCCGTACAAGCTCGAACTGATCGGGCTCAAGGGCAAGGCCGCCGACGCAGCCGAGGGCGCTTCGGCCGAGGTCGGCGCCGGTGAGCTGACCATCTACGACAACCTGGACGCCAAGACCGGCGAGCTGTGCTGGAAGGACCTGTGCCGCGGTCCGCACCTGCCCACCACCCGTAACATCCCGGCCTTCAAGCTGATGCGCTCCGCCGCCGCCTACTGGCGCGGCAGCGAGAAGAACCCGCAGCTCCAGCGGATCTACGGCACCGCCTGGCCGTCCAAGGACGAGCTGAAGGCCCACCTCGACTTCCTCGCCGAGGCCGAGCGCCGCGACCACCGCAGGCTGGGCAGCGAGCTGGACCTGTTCTCCTTCCCCGACGAGCTGGGCTCCGGACTCGCGGTCTTCCACCCCAAGGGCGGGGTGATCCGCAAGGAGATGGAGCAGTACTCGCGCCACCGCCACGAGGTGTCCGGGTACGAGTTCGTCAACACCCCGCACATCTCGAAGAAGAAGCTCTTCGAGACCTCGGGGCACCTGCCGCACTACGCGGAGGGCATGTTCCCGCCCATGGAGTTCGACGGCCAGGACTACTACCTCAAGGCCATGAACTGCCCGATGCACAACCTGATCTTCAAGGCGCGCGGGCGGTCCTACCGCGAGCTGCCGCTGCGCCTCTTCGAGTTCGGCACGGTCTACCGCTACGAGAAGTCCGGCGTCGTGCACGGCCTCACCCGCTCACGCGGCTTCACCCAGGACGACGCGCACATCTACTGCACCAAGGAGGAGATGGCGCAGGAGCTGGACTCCCTGCTCACCTTCGTGCTGGAGCTGCTGCGCGACTACGGCCTGTCCGACTTCGAGCTGGAGCTGTCCACCCGCGACCCCGAGTCCGACAAGTTCATGGGCGAGGACGCCGAGTGGGAGGAGGCCACCGCGGCGCTCCAGGAGGCCGCCGACAAGCAGGGGCTGCCGCTGGTCCCGGACCCGGGCGGCGCCGCGTACTACGGCCCCAAGATCTCCGTGCAGGCCAAGGACGCCATCGGCCGGTCCTGGCAGATGTCCACCATCCAGGTCGACTTCCAGCAGCCGAAGCGGTTCGAGCTTGAGTACACCGCGTCCGACGGCACCAAGCAGCAGCCCGTCATGATCCACCGGGCGCTGTTCGGCTCGATCGAGCGCTTCTTCGCGGTGCTCCTGGAGCACTACGCGGGCGCGTTCCCGGCCTGGCTGGCGCCCGTCCAGGCGGTCGGCATCCCGATCGGTGACGCGCATGTGCCCTACCTCCAGGAGTTCGCCGGGCGGGCGAGGGCCAAGGGCCTGCGGGTCGAGGTGGACGCGTCCGCCGACCGGATGCAGAAGAAGATCCGTAACCACCAGAAGGCCAAGACGCCGTTCATGATCATCGCCGGTGACGAGGACGTCGCCAACGGCGCGGTGTCCTTCCGCTACCGGGACGGGACACAGAAGAACGGCATCCCCGCCGACGAGGCGCTGGCCGAGCTGCTGGACGTCGTGGAGCGCCGCGTACAGGTCTGAGACCCAGGGACACAGGCGTGCCGTACGGCCCCCGGGAGGCGTCAGCCCCCCGGGGGCCGTACGTCGCCCGGCGGCCGGTTCGCGGCGCTCGCCCGGTTCGCGCGGTCCTCGCGGTCGAAGACCTGGATCAGCCACGACGAGAACGAACCCGTCACCGCGCCCAGCAGCGCCACACCGCAGACCATGAGGAAGACCGCGAACACCCGGCCCCACGGCGTCACCGGTGTGACGTCGCCGTATCCGACCGTGGTGATCGCCGAGCAGGCCCACCACACGGAGTCCCCGAACGTCCGGATGGTGGCGCCCGGCGCACCGCGCTCCTGCTGGTAGACCGCGAGCGCCGCGGCGAAGCTGAGCAGGCCGGCCGTGATCCCCGCGTACATCATCACCCGCCCGTACAGAGTCAGCCGGGGCTGGTCACGGCGGCGCTGGACCGCCACGTACGTGTTGACGATGCGCACCGGGCGCAGCAGGGGCAGCAGCAGGACGACCGTGTCCAGCCAGTGCGACGTCACGAAGCGGACGCCCCGGCTGCTCAGCACCAGACGCACCGCGTAGTCCACCGCGAACACCGCCCAGATCGCGAGGAGGACGTAGAACGCGACCTCGCGCGGGAGGGGGTCGGGGCTGTGGTTCAGTACGAGCACCGCGTAGCAGGCGAGGAAGAGCAGCGAGCCGATGAGCAGCGGCAGTTCGAGGCGCCGCTCCCACTCACGCAGGCGGTCGGTTCTGTTGCGGACATGCATCGCGCCAGCATGGCCGGGCGGTGCGCCGGGCGGGCCCGGCGACACGCCTCGGCGGGCCGAAGTCATATGCTGAACAGCATGACGAGTGAGCCGGAGCAGCAGATCGGAGTGGGCACCCAGGACGCGTTCCAGCGCCTGTGGACGCCCCACCGGATGGCCTACATCCAGGGCGAGAACAAGCCCAGCGGCCCGAACGCGGACGACGGCTGCCCCTTCTGCTCGATCCCGCGCAAGTCCGACGAGGACGGGCTCGTCATCGCCCGCGGCGAGTCGGTCTACGCGGTGCTGAACCTCTATCCGTACAACGGCGGCCATCTCATGGTCGTCCCGTTCCGGCACGTCGCCGACTTCACGGAGCTGGACGACGCCGAGACCGCGGAACTGGCCGCGCTCACCAAGCAGGCGATGACCGCGCTGCGTACGGCCTCCGGGGCGCACGGCTTCAACATCGGCATGAACCAGGGCACCGTCGCCGGGGCGGGCATCGCCGCCCATCTGCACCAGCACGTCGTGCCGCGCTGGGGCGGCGACGCCAACTTCATGCCCGTCGTCGCCCATACGCGGGTGCTGCCCCAACTGCTGGCCGACACCCGGCAGATGCTGGCCGACGCGTGGCCGGCGCCCGACCCCTCGTAGTCCCGGCACGCGGCCTTACGCGTCGTACACGTCGGCCTTCTTCGGCGTCGGGTCCTGGACGGCGCCGCTGAGGGACGAGGAGCGGCTGCCGAAGCGCTCGGTGTCCACGCCGTTCTCGTTCAGCACCCGCAGGGCCGCCGCGTGCGCCACCCGCAGCACCGGCGTGGCCGCGCGCATCGCGTCGTCGGCCATGAAGCGGTGGCGCCACGGCTTGTCCGCCCAGGCGTGCCGCAGACCGAACGGCTCGGGCAGCGCCAGCTTGCCGCCGAGGAAGTCGAGGATCGGCGGATACCAGGTGAACGGGGCGCGGACCGCGAGGCGCACCGCCTCCTTCGGCTCCACCAGCGGCAGATTGTGCTTCGTGGTCTCCCAGAACCTGATCGGCTTGGCCTTGGTGACCGTCTTGGGCGACGGCTTCGAGAAGAAGAGGGGGTTCACCGGCCCCAGCGCGTGACCCGTCACCTCGATACGCAGCGTTTCGTGCAGGACCGTCACCGTGATCATCATCGTGATGACCAACTGGCCGTCCCACAGCACGAACTGCACGCCCAGATAGTGCCGGTCACCCGCGCCGAACTGCTGGTGGTTGCAGATCCGCTGTATCTCGTGCGGTTTGACCTGGTACGTCTCGACGTCCTGACCTTCCGGCCTGCTGACCGATCCGGCGTTCTCGTCGACCGGCCGTACGATCCAGTGCTTCACCTCGGGCTTGGTGAAACCACCGGAGTTGAGCGGGCCGCGCTCCAGCATCTTCAGCTGGTCGTGCATCGCCCGTATCACGTCGTAACTGCGGAACTGGTGGATCTCCTTGCCGGCCTCCTTGGGAACCAGATCCTCCGCGAGCGTCCAGTTGCCCCACCGGGTGCCCATGCCCAGTATCCCCTTGGGGCCCGCGTAGAAGACCGCGTTGGAACGCTGCTCGGCGGTCAGCTTCTCCAGCCCGTGGCGCAGCTCCTCCCGCGCGGTCTCGTCGGGATGCCCCGGCACCGCCTCGGGCACCTTGGCGCCGAGACCGCCGCCCTCCAGCAGGTCGGTCCAGCGTGCGCGCAGGTCCTTCGCCGTCGTCTCGCAGATCCGCTTGGCGAGCAGCCAGCCGATGACGGGCGCGAGGATCACACCGCGCAGATACCAGCCGAGGAAGCCCGTGAACGGCAGCGCGATCAAGAACACCGCCGCCAGCGCGGCGACGCCGAACAGAAGGGCGCCGCCGATCGCGCCCGCCTTCTTGTCCTTCGACCCCGCCAGCGTCCTGCGCAGCTGGAAGACACCGATCCACAGCAACGTGCCCGGCAGGAACAGCACACCGAACAGGACGGTCACCAGGGTGAGCCGGGTGTCGCGCTCCTTACGGATGCGGATCGCCGCCAGACAGTGCTCGACCACGGTCTGCGGCTCCGTACCGAAGGACTGGATGAGCGCGGCACGGCCGCCGCCCAGCATCCGCGTCTGCACGGCGCGGGAGAACGCCTCGCCCAGATTCGGCTCGAAGAGCGACACCTTGCCCTTCTTCACCTCGGACTTGTGCCACTCGCTGTTCGCCTTGAGGATTTCCTCCACCGGACTGTCCCGGTACGCCGCCGAGGCCAGGGCATGCGTCGCCGCCGTCTGACCCGCCGACCCCTGGAGCGGAACCTGAGCCCCAGGAGAGAAATCGAATCCGTCGTGCGCCACTGTCCGCCCCCATCGCCGCGAGCATCCGCTGCTGCGCCCTTTTCCCAACTACCGCGCCCCGCACACCTGCTGAGCTGGGGCGCACCACAGCGTAACCGGGGCACAGCCTCCGCGTCAGGGAGAAACCAGCCCCCGCGCCCCGCTCATCCGCGCCTCAGGCCACCACGGCGGCGCCGGTGCTTGTCCGGAACCGGTCGGCCACATGCGCCGGCATCGCCTCGTGCCGGGTGTACGAGCGGCTGAACCGGCCCGTCCCGTGCGACACCGACCGCAGATCGATCGCGTACCGGCCGATCTCGATCTCCGGCACCTCGGCCCGTACGACCGTCCGGCCCGCCCCCGCCCGGTCGGTGCCGACCACGCGGCCACGCCGCCCCGACAGGTCGCTCATCACGGGGCCCACGTACTCGTCGGGGACCACGACCTCCACCGTGGCGACCGGCTCCAGCAGTTCGATACGCGCCTCCGCGGACGCCTCGCGCAGCGCGAGCGCCCCCGCCGTCTGGAAGGCGCCGTCGGAGGAGTCCACCGAGTGCGACTTCCCGTCGACCAGCGTCACCCGCACGTCCACGAGCGGATGCCCGGCGGCGACGCCGCGGGCCGCCTGGGCCCGTATGCCCTTCTCCACGGAAGGGATGAACTGCCGGGGCACCGAGCCGCCGACGACCCGGTCGACGAATTCGACACCGGAGCCGACGGGCAGCGGCTCGACCTCGATCTCGCAGATCGCGAACTGGCCGTGGCCGCCCGACTGTTTGACATGCCGGCCGCGTCCCGAGGCCGGCCCGCCGAAGGTCTCCTGGAGCGGCACCTTGTGCGGTACGACATCCACCTGGACGCCGTACCGGTTGCGCAGCCGCTCCAGGGCGACGTCCACGTGCGCCTCGCCGAGACACCACAGGACGACCTGACGGGTGGCCGGGTTCTGCTCCAGACGCATCGTCGGATCCTCGGCCGCGAGCCGCGCGAGGCCCTGCGACAGCTTGTCCTCGTCCGACGTGCTGTGCGCCTCGACGGCGAGCGGCAGCAGCGGGTCGGGCATGTCCCAGGGCCGCATGAGCAGCGGGTCGTCCTTGGCGGAGAGCGTGTCGCCCGTCTCGGCGCGCGACAGCTTCGCCACACACGCCAGATCGCCCGCGATACAGCTGTCGAGGACGCGCTGCTGCTTGCCGAAGGGCGCCGACAGCGCGCCGATCCGCTCGTCGACGTCGTGGTCCTCGTGGCCGCGGTCGGCCAGCCCGTGCCCTGAGACATGCACTGTCTCGTCGGGCCGCAGGGTGCCGGAGAAGACCCGGACGAGGGAGATCCGGCCGACGTACGGGTCGGACGCCGTCTTCACCACCTCGGCGACCAGCGGACCGCGCGGATCGCAGCTCAGGTGCGGGCGGGCCGAACCGTGCGGGGTGGTCACCTCGGGGGCCCGGCGCTCCAGCGGGGTGGGGAAGCCGCCGGTGATCAGTTCGAGCAGCTCGACCGTGCCGAGGCCCTGACGCGCGCCGTCGGCGGCCGGCGCCGCCGCGAGGACGGGGTGGAAGACGCCGCGGGCGACGGCCTTCTCCAGATCGTCCACGAGGGTCTGCTCGTCGATCTCGCCGCCGCCCAGATAGTGGTCCATGAGGGTCTCGTCCTCGCTCTCGGCGATGATCCCCTCGATCAGCCGGGCGCGGGCCTCGTCGATGACCGGCAGCCGGCCGGGGTCGGGCGCCAGCGCCTCGCGTGTGCCCGACGAGTAGTCGTGGACCGTCCGCGAGAGCAGTCCCGTGAGCCCGGTGACCGGCGCGTGCCCGTCGGGTCCCTCGGCGCCGTACACGGGCAGATACAGCGGCAGGACGGCGTCGGGGTCGTCGCCGCCGAAGATCGTGCCGCAGATCCGGGTCAGCTCGTCGAAGCCGGTGCGGGCGGTCTCCAGATGCGTGACGACGATCGCGCGCGGCATGCCGACGGCGGCGCACTCCTCCCACACCGCGCGGGTGGACCCGGCCACCGCCTCCGCCTCCTGGGCCGCCGAGACGACGAAGAGGGCCGCGTCCGCGGCGCGCAGACCGGCCCTCAGCTCCCCGACGAAATCCGCGTAGCCGGGGGTGTCCAGCAGATTGATCTTGCATCCTCCCCACTCCAGTGGGACGAGGGACAGCTGTACGGAACGTTGTTGCCGGTGCTCGATCTCGTCGTAGTCCGAGACGGTGCCGCCGTCCTCCACACGGCCCGCCCGCGTGAGGGCCCCGGCGGTCAGTGCCAGGGCCTCGACCAGAGTCGTCTTGCCGGATCCGCTGTGGCCGACCAGCACCACGTTCCGTACGGAGGATGGCTGGTCGGCCGTCGTAGCCCTGCCGGCGGCTCCGGGATGTCCGTTCGCCTTGTCGCCCATGATCATGCCTCCCGATCGATCGCACGGTGAGGAGCCGGGCGCGGGCGGTGGGAGCCGCGCGTGGCAGCTCCTGCGATGCCCACGGTGGTTCTTCGAGCTTTCCACTCGGGTCGGCCCGCGTCCATACGTCGCGTCCGGGCGCCGAGTCCGTGGTCGGGGTCGTGGTCGGCTCCGTCGCCGGGGCCGGGCGCCGTCGAGGCGGGCGGCCCCGGCGGTGGAGGGCTTCGGTCGTGGCTACGATGGGCCAGCCGGTGGCCGATGGGGCCGCCTGCCCAACGACCGTCGGGAAGGCCATGCTGAACAAGTACGCGCGTGCATTTTTTACGCGTGTCCTCACCCCGTTCGCCGCGTTTCTGCTCCGCCGGGGGGTGAGTCCCGACGCTGTGACGCTCATCGGTACGGCGGGAGTGATGGCGGGAGCGCTGTTCTTCTTCCCCCGCGGAGAGTTCTTCTGGGGCACGATCGTCATCACGCTCTTCGTCTTCTCCGACCTCGTCGACGGCAACATGGCGCGGCAGGCCGGGATCTCCAGCCGGTGGGGGGCGTTCCTCGACTCCACGCTCGACCGGGTCGCCGACAGCGCGGTCTTCGGCGGATTCGCGCTCTGGTACGCGGGGACGGGCGACAACAACGTGCTGTGCGCCGTGTCGATCTTCTGCCTGGCGAGCGGCCAGGTCGTCTCGTACACGAAGGCCCGCGGTGAGTCGATAGGGCTGCCGGTGGCGGTCAACGGGCTCATCGAGCGGGCCGAGCGTCTTGTCATCTCGCTGGTGGCGGCGGGTCTCGCGGGGATGCACAAGACGTTCGGGGTGCCCGGTATCGAGATCCTGCTGCCGATCGCGCTGTGGGTGGTGGCCGCGGGCAGTCTGGTGACACTCGGGCAGCGCGTCGTGACCGTACGGCGCGAGTCCGCCGAGGCGGACGCGGCGGCCGACGCGGCCAAGGCCGGCGGATCCGCTTCATGAGCGGCGGGCGGGACCGGCTCGTCGACGCCCTGTACGGAGTCGGCTGGAGCACCGTCAAGAAGCTGCCCGAACCGGCGGCCGTGGCACTCGGCAGGACCATCGCCGACAGCGTGTGGAAGCGGCGCGGCACGAACGTGCTGCGGCTCGAATCGAATCTGGCCCGCGTGGTGCCCGACGCGAGCCCCGAACGCCTCCGGGAACTGTCGAAGGCCGGCATGCGCTCGTACATGCGGTACTGGATGGAGTCGTTCCGGCTGCCCGTCTGGAGCGACCAGCGGGTGCGGGACAGTGTCGAGATCAAGGACATCCATCTGCTGACGGAGGGTCTGGAGAGCGGGCGGGGCGTCGTGCTGGCGCTGCCGCACATGGCCAACTGGGATCTGGCCGGGGCCTGGCTGACCCGGGGGATGGGCGTTCCGTTCACCACGGTCGTGGAACGGCTCAAGCCCGCGTCGCTCTTCGACCGCTTCGTGGCGTACCGCGAGAGCCTTGGTATGGAGGTGCTGCCGCACACCGGGGGCAGCGCCTTCGGGACGCTCGCCAGGCGGCTGCGCTCCGGTGGCCTGGTCTGTCTGGTCGCCGACCGCGATCTGTCGGCGTCGGGCATCGAGGTGACGTTCTTCGGTGAGAAGACGCGGATGCCGGCCGGGCCCGCGATACTGGCGCAGCAGACCGGGGCGCTGCTGTTTCCGGTGGAGCTCCACTTCGACGGGCCCAAGCTCATGCGGGGGCGGGTGTATCCGGCCGTCGAGGTGCCGCAGACAGGTACGCGGGCCGAAAAGTCGTCTGTGATGACACAGGCCATGGCGGACATGTTCGCCACGGGCATCGCGGAGCACCCGGAGGACTGGCACATGCTGCAACGGCTCTGGCTCGCCGACCTCGAACCACGCCCCGACGCCGGGGAGGCCGGGTGAAGATCGGCATCGTCTGCCCGTACTCCTGGGACGTGCCGGGCGGCGTGCAGTTCCACATCAGGGACCTCGCGGACCACCTGATCCGGCTGGGCCACGACGTCTCCGTGCTCGCGCCCGCCGACGACGAGACGCCGCTCCCCCCGTTCGTGGTCTCCGCCGGGCGGGCGGTGCCCGTGCCGTACAACGGCTCGGTCGCCCGGCTGAACTTCGGCTTCGTGGCGGCGGCCCGCGTACGGCGCTGGCTGCACGACGGCACGTTCGACGTCATCCACATCCACGAGCCCACCGCTCCCTCGCTGGGGCTGCTCGCCTGCTGGGCGGCGCAGGGGCCGATCGTCGCGACGTTCCACACGTCGAACCCGCGCTCGCGCGTGATGCTCGCCGCATACCCGATCCTCCAGCCGGCGCTGGAGAAAATAAGCGCGCGGATCGCCGTCAGCGAGTACGCGCGGCGCACGCTGGTCGAGCATCTGGGCGGCGACGCGGTCGTCATCCCCAACGGCGTCGACGTCGGCTTCTTCTCCAAGGCCGAGATCAACCCCGAGTGGCAGGGCGGCACGATCGGCTTCATAGGGCGCATCGACGAACCCCGCAAGGGGCTGCCCGTCCTGATGAAGGCCCTGCCGAAGATCCTCGACGCCTTCCCGGAGACCCGGCTCCTGGTCGCCGGGCGCGGGGACGAGAAGGAGGCCGTGGAGTCGCTTCCCAAGGAGATGCGCGGGCGCGTCGAATTCCTCGGCATGGTCAGCGACGAGGACAAGGCGCGGCTGCTGCGCAGCGTCGACCTGTACGTCGCGCCGAACACCGGGGGTGAGAGCTTCGGCATCATCCTGGTCGAGGCCATGTCGGCGGGCGCGGCGGTGTTGGCGAGCGACCTTGACGCGTTCGCACAGGTCCTGGACCAGGGCGCGGCCGGGGAGCTGTTCGCCAACGAGGACGCGGACGCGCTGGCGGAGGCGGCGGTACGGCTCCTGCGGGACCCGGAGCGGCGCAAGGAGCTGCGGGAGCGGGGGAGCGCGCATGTGCGGCGCTTCGACTGGTCGACGGTGGGCGCGGACATTCTGGCGGTCTACGAGACCGTGGCCGACGGCGCGGCGTCGGTGGCCACGGACGAACGGCTGGGCCTGCGCGCCCGCTTCGGCCTGACGGGCCGCGACTGAGCTGCCCCGGCGTCGGGCCGGGGACCTCTTCCCGAATGCCCGGCGGGCTGCGTGCTGTGCGCCGGATCGCAGGGCGGGTCGCGGTGTCGTGCCCTCAATCGCCGGGCGGGGCTCGAATGAGCCCGTTCGGCGATTGAGGACACCGGGGGTCTGGGGGCTCGCCCCCGGGTCTCGGGAAGGGGCGGGGTGGGGGAACACGCCCCCGCCACCAGTAGCCTGCCGTGCGTGACCGAAACCCTGATCTGGATCTTCGTCGTGCTGTTGGCGATCGGCCTGTACCTCAGCTGGACCGCCGGCCGCCTCGACCGCCTCCACTCACGGATCGACGCCGCACGTGCCTCCCTTGACGCCCAACTGCTGCGCCGTGCCTCGGTCGCCCAGGAGCTGGCCACCGCGGGCGTCCTCGATCCCGCCGCCTCGATGGTGCTCTACCAGGGCGCGCACGCCGCCCGGCAGGCGGAGGAGGAGGCGCGCGAAGTGGCCGAGAGCGAGCTGAGCGAGGCGCTGCGGGCCGTGTTCGGCGAGGTCGCGCAGGTCGAGGCCGTACGGGCCGCGCCGGGCGGCGAGGAGGCCGCGACCGAGCTGGCCGCGGCCGTACGCCGGGTCCCCATGGCCCGTCGCTTCCACAACGACTCCGTACGCGCGGCACGCGCCCTGCGCCGCCACCGCACGGTCCGCTGGTTCCGGCTCGCCGGCCACGCCCCGTTCCCGCTCGCCTTCGAGATGGACGACGAGCCGCCGGTCGCGCTCGCCGACCGCCCCGGCACCTAGGCAGCTTGGGAGAACGATCCACCGGCCACTTATTGGCCCTTGCTGTGGACTGGTCCGGAGAGGTTTGCTCGCCTCGTCGAACAGCTCCCGTCCCCGTTCCAGTGAGGTCGTCACCGTGTCCAGCACGCTTCCCACCACCGGCCAGACCCCCGAGACCGGCACCGCGCGCGTGAAGCGCGGCATGGCCGAGCAGCTCAAGGGCGGCGTGATCATGGACGTCGTCACGCCCGAGCAGGCGAAGATCGCCGAGGATGCCGGCGCGGTCGCCGTGATGGCGCTGGAGCGGGTTCCCGCCGACATCCGTAAGGACGGCGGCGTCGCGCGGATGTCCGACCCCGACATGATCGAGGGCATCATCGAGGCCGTCTCGATCCCGGTGATGGCCAAGTCCCGCATCGGCCACTTCGTGGAGGCCCAGGTCCTGCAGTCCCTCGGCGTCGACTACATCGACGAGTCCGAGGTGCTGACCCCGGCCGACGAGGTCAACCACGCGGACAAGTGGGCCTTCACCACGCCGTTCGTCTGTGGCGCGACCAACCTGGGCGAGGCCCTGCGCCGTATCGCCGAGGGCGCGGCCATGATCCGCTCCAAGGGCGAGGCCGGCACCGGCAACGTCGTCGAGGCCGTCCGTCATCTGCGCCAGATCAAGAACGAGATCGCCCGGCTGCGCGGCTACGACAACAACGAGCTGTACGCCGCCGCGAAGGAGCTGCGCGCCCCGTACGAGATCGTCAAGGAGGTCGCCGACCTGGGCAAGCTGCCCGTCGTGCTGTTCTCTGCCGGCGGCGTGGCCACCCCGGCGGACGCCGCGCTGATGCGCCAGCTCGGCGCCGAGGGCGTCTTCGTCGGCTCCGGCATCTTCAAGTCCGGCGACCCGGCCAAGCGCGCCGCCGCCATCGTCAAGGCCACCACCTTCTACGACGACCCCAAGATCGTCGCGGACGCCTCGCGCAACCTCGGTGAGGCCATGGTCGGCATCAACATCGACTCCCTGCCCGAGTCCGAGCACTATGCCAACCGTGGCTGGTGACCAGGCCGCCGCACCCGGCCCGCTGATCGGCGTCCTGGCCCTCCAGGGCGACGTACGGGAGCATCTGGCCGCCCTGGCGGCGGCCGGTGCCGTGGCCACGACCGTACGGCGGCCGGACGAACTGGCCGCCGTCGACGGCCTGGTGATCCCCGGCGGCGAGTCGACCACCATGTCCAAACTGGCCGTCCTCTTCGGGATGCTGGAGCCGCTGCGCGAGCGCGTACGCGCCGGGATGCCGGTCTACGGCACCTGCGCGGGGATGATCATGCTCGCCGAGAAGATCCTCGACCCGCGCTCCGGACAGGAGACCGTCGGCGGTATCGACATGATCGTCCGCAGGAACGCCTTCGGACGGCAGAACGAGTCCTTCGAGGCGGCCGTCGACGTCGTGGGTGTGGGACCGGTCGACGGGGTCTTCATCCGGGCGCCGTGGGTCGAGTCCGTGGGCGCCGAGGCGCGGGTGCTCGCCGAGCACGACGGGCATGTGGTCGCCGTGCGGCAGGGCGACGCCCTCGCGACGGCGTTCCACCCGGAACTCACCGGCGACCACCGGCTGCACGGCTACTTCACGGAGATGGTGCGCTCCGCGGGGTGAGGGGATCCCGGTAGGATCTCTGCCGAACGGAGCAGGATTGGTTACGCGAAGGAGACAGGCAGATGTCCGGCCACTCTAAATGGGCTACGACGAAGCACAAGAAGGCCGTGATCGATGCCAAGCGCGGCAAGCTCTTCGCGAAGCTGATCAAGAACATCGAGGTCGCGGCCCGCACCGGGGGCGCCGACGTCGACGGTAATCCGACCCTTTTCGACGCCATCCAGAAGGCGAAGAAGAGCTCGGTGCCGAACAAGAACATCGACTCCGCCGTCAAGCGCGGCGCCGGCCTTGAGGCCGGTGGCGCCGACTACGAGACGATCATGTACGAGGGGTACGGGCCCAACGGTGTCGCGGTGCTCATCGAGTGCCTGACCGACAACCGCAACCGCGCCGCCTCCGACGTCCGCGTCGCGATGACCCGCAACGGCGGCTCGATGGCCGACCCCGGCTCCGTCTCGTACCTGTTCCACCGCAAGGGCGTCGTGATCGTCCCCAAGGGCGAGTTGGGGGAGGACGACGTCCTGGGCGCGGTCCTCGACGCGGGCGCCGAGGAGGTCAACGACCTGGGTGAGTCCTTCGAGGTGCTCAGTGAGGCCACCGACCTGGTCGAGGTCCGCACGGCGCTCCAGCAGGCCGGGATCGACTACGACTCCGCCGACACCAACTTCGTGCCGACCATGCAGGTCGAGCTGGACGAGGACGGGGCGCGGAAGATCTTCAAGCTGATCGACGCGCTGGAGGACAGCGACGACGTGCAGAACGTCTTCGCCAACTTCGACGTCTCGGACGACGTCATGGAGAAGGTCGACGCCTGACCGGCGCACAGCGTCAACTCGGTTGTACGCGGCGGGCCGACGGGGACACACCCCCGTCGGCCCGCCGCGTTGTCGGTGCCGACCGATACTGTGCCGATCAGGGGTTCTGACTCACCGGCAGAACGTGTGATCGAGCAGGACCGAGAGTGTGAGGGGGAGGGGCACGATGCGGGTACTGGGCGTGGACCCCGGACTGACGCGGTGCGGCGTCGGTGTCGTCGAGGGCGTCGCGGGACGCCCGTTGACGATGCTCGGCGTCGGTGTGGTGCGTACGGCCGCCGACTTGGACCTCGGCTCGCGCCTGGTCGCCATCGAGCAGGGCGTGGAAGCCTGGCTGGACGAGCACCAGCCCGAACTGGTCGCGGTGGAGCGGGTGTTCAGCCAGCACAATGTCCGCACGGTGATGGGGACGGCCCAGGCCAGCGCCGTCGCCATGCTCTGCGCCGCACGCCGGGGGATCCCCGTCGCCCTGCACACCCCCAGCGAGGTCAAGGCCGCCGTCACGGGCAGCGGGCGCGCCGACAAGGCACAGGTCGGCGCCATGGTGACCCGGCTGCTGCGGCTGGACGCCCCGCCCAAACCGGCCGACGCCGCCGACGCCCTCGCCCTGGCGATCTGTCACATCTGGCGCGCCCCCGCCGTCAACCGACTCCAGCAGGCGCACGCCGCGGCCAAGGAGTCCCGCCCCACCAGCCACGTCCCCGTACGGAAGGTCCCCCGATGATCGCCTTCGTCAGCGGCCCGGTGGCCGCCCTCGCCCCGACCTCCGCGGTGATCGAGGTCGGCGGCGTCGGCATGCTGGTCCAGTGCACCCCGGCCACCCTCGCCGCGCTGCGGATCGGCGAGCAGGCGAAGATCGCCACGTCGCTGGTGGTGCGGGAGGACTCGCTCACGCTGTACGGCTTCGCCGACGACGACGAGCGGCAGACGTTCGAGCTGCTCCAGACCGCGAGCGGTGTCGGTCCGCGGCTGGCCCAGGCGATGATCGCGGTACACGCGCCCGACGCCCTCCGCGTCGCGGTCGCCACGGGCGACGAGAAGGCGCTGACCGCCGTCCCCGGCATCGGCAAGAAGGGCGCGCAGAAGCTGCTGCTGGAGCTGAAGGACCGGCTCGGCGAGCCCGTCGGCAGCCATATCGGCAGACAGGGCATCGGCACCCCCGTCTCCGCCGCCTGGAACGATCAGCTGCACTCCGCCCTGATCGGCCTCGGTTACGCGACCAGGGAGGCCGACGAGGCGGTCGCCCTGGTCACACCCCAGGCCGATGAGGCGATCAAGGCCGGCGAGGCACCCGCCGTACCGCGACTCCTGCGGGCAGCGCTCCAGTCGCTGAACCGGACACGCTGACCCGGACGCACACTCGGGTACGCGCCGGGGCCGAATTCCACGGGACCGTCCAGGGACGTCCCGATTCCACGAGGTGAGCGACAGTGAACTGGGACGACAGCAGCACCGGGACGCCGGGAGGCGGCCCCCCGCCGACGGACGGGCCGGACCGGCTCGTCGCCGCGTCGGCCGACGGCGAGGACCAGGCGGTCGAGGCGGCGCTGCGGCCCAAGTCGCTGGACGAGTTCGTCGGGCAGGAGCGCGTACGCGAACAGCTCGACCTCGTGCTCAAAGCCGCCCTCGCCCGCGGCGCCACCGCCGACCACGTCCTGCTGTCGGGCGCGCCGGGCCTCGGCAAGACCACCCTGTCCATGATCATCGCGGCCGAGATGGGCGCCCCGATCCGTATCACCTCGGGCCCCGCCATCCAGCACGCGGGCGACCTCGCCGCGATCCTCTCTTCCCTCCAGGAGGGCGAGGTCCTTTTCCTGGACGAGATCCACCGGATGTCCCGGCCCGCCGAAGAAATGCTCTACATGGCGATGGAGGACTTCCGCGTCGACGTCATCGTCGGCAAGGGCCCCGGCGCCACCGCCATCCCGCTGGAGCTGCCCCCCTTCACCCTCGTCGGCGCCACCACCAGGGCCGGTCTGCTGCCGCCCCCGCTGCGCGACCGCTTCGGCTTCACCGCGCAGATGGAGTTCTACGAGCCGGCCGAGCTGGAACGGGTGATCCACCGCTCCGCGCACCTCCTCGACCTGGAGATCGACGCGGACGGGGCCGCCGAGATCGCCGGACGCTCCCGCGGCACACCCCGTATCGCCAACCGGCTGCTGCGCCGGGTCCGCGACTACGCCCAGGTCAAGGCCGAGGGCTGGATCGACCGCGACATCGCCGCCGTCGCCCTTCAGGTGTACGAGGTGGACGAACGGGGCCTCGACCGGCTCGACCGTGCCGTGCTCCAGGCCCTGCTCAAGCTGTTCGGCGGCGGCCCGGTCGGTCTGTCGACCCTCGCCGTCGCGGTGGGGGAGGAGCGCGAGACGGTCGAGGAGGTCGCCGAGCCCTTCCTCGTACGGGAGGGGCTGCTCGCCCGCACCCCGCGCGGCCGGGTCGCGACCCCCGCCGCCTGGGCGCATCTGGGGCTCGACCCACCCCCGCGGAGCCCCGGCGCGGGCGGACAACCGGGGCTGTTCGGGGCGTGAGCGCACAGGCACTCGCCCGGGCAGGAACCCCGGTGCCATGCTGGGCGTTGTTCCATTGATGCGGACTCGCTTAGACTCCGCCGATGCCGCCCTTATAAAGACGGCTTACCCACCCCCGTATATCAGGCCGCCCGACAGCGCGGTCGTGCGAAGGAAGTTCCCTCCCGTGAGTCTCGTGACCCTCCTCCCCTTCATCGTGCTCATCGGGGCCATGTTCCTGATGACCCGGTCCGCCAAGAAGAAGCAGCAGGCGGCTGTGCAGATGCGCAATGAGATGCAGCCCGGCACCGGCGTCCGGACGATCGGGGGCATGTACGCCACCGTCAAGGAAGTTCACGACGACACGGTCCTCCTTGAGGTCGCCCCGGCCGTGCACGCCGTGTACGCGAAGAACGCCATTGGCGCGGTCCTCACCGACGAGGAGTACAACCGCATCGTCCACGGCGACGAGGAAGAGTACGAGGACGACAGCCCCGTCGTGCCCGACGACGCCTCCTCGCTGACCGACGGTGACGCGTCGGGGATCGACCTGGGCAAGAAGGACGGCGCCGCCGACACCGACGCCGCGGCCGATGCCACCGACGACGTCGAGGCGCCCAAGGCCGACGCCGACGCCGAGAAGGCGGAGCCCAAGGACGCCAAGGCCGACGGCGAGAGCGGCGCGAAGTAGTCACGTCCGGCACCGCACCGCGCCTCCGGGCGCGCCGCGGTCCCCGGACGTCGTCGGCATTCGCGTGGGCAGGTCCCCACAACACTTCGTTGCCGCTCCGTCGCTCACCCGGCGTGGAGCGGTCGGACAGGGAGAAACGAAAAGGTGGCAGCACCTCAGAAGGGCCGAAGGCAGGCGGGGGCCCCGGGAAAGCCGGGGCGCACCCTGATCCTGTTCCTGATCGCGATGATCGCCCTCGTCGGGGGGATGTTCGGGACGGGCGAGATGACGCCGCGCCTCGGCATCGACCTCGCCGGCGGCACGACCATCACGCTCAAGGCCAAGAGCTCGCCGGGCCAGGCGAACGCGGTCAACGAGACCAACATGAACACCGCGGTCGGCATCATCGAGCGTCGTGTGAATGGTCTCGGCGTTCAGGAGGCCGAGGTTCAGACCCAGGGATCCGACAACATCATTGTCAACATCCCCAAGGGCACGAACTCCGAGCAGGCTCGTGAGCAGGTCGGCACCACCGCTCAGCTGTACTTCCGGCCGGTCCTGACCCTCGGACCGGGTGACCCCTCCGCGCAGCAGCCGCAGCCGGAGGCGACTCCGAGCGCCGGTTCGAGCGAGAGCCCGAGCCCGGATCCCTCCGGGAGCGGCAAGCCGGACAAGGAGTCCGCCGCCCCGCCCGCCGCCGGCGCCCCCAGCGCCTCGGAGACGACCCAGGGCCGTGCCCTCACGGACGACCTGAAGGCCGCCGAAGAGACGCCCACTCCCAGCGGCTCGGCCGACGCCAAGCCCGACGCCTCCAAGAGCCCCGCGCCGAGCGAGAGCGCTGCGCCGCCCGCGGACCCCGCGACGGAGAAGCTGCAGGCCGACTTCACGGCGCTCGACTGCACGAACGAGAAGGCCAGGGGCGCGCTCGGCGACAACGCGAAGCCCAGCCAGCCGACACTCGCCTGTGGTGAGAACGACGGCGTGTGGGAGAAGTACATCCTCGGCCCGGCCGAGGTGGGCGGCAAGGACGTCGACGACGCCAACGCCACCATCAACCAGCAGACCGGCCAGTGGATCGTCCAGATGGACTTCACGAGCGGTGGCTCGAAGAAGTTCCAGGCGATCACCAGCAAGCTCTCGCAGCAGCAGGCCCCGCAGAACCAGTTCGCCATCGTCCTCGACGGCGAGGTCGTCTCGGCGCCCTCGGTACGCCAGACGCTGAGCGCCAACGCGGAGATCTCCGGCAACTTCACCCAGGAGTCCGCGCAGGACCTGGGCAACATCCTGTCGTACGGCGCGCTCCCGCTCACCTTCCAGGAGGAGACCGTCACCACGGTCACCGCCGCACTCGGCGGTGAGCAGCTGGAGGCCGGTCTGATCGCGGGCGCCATCGGCCTCGCGCTGGTGATCATCTACCTGGTGCTCTACTACCGGGGTCTCGCGCTGATCGCCATCGTCAGCCTCCTGGCCTCGGCGGTCATGACGTACGCGATCATGACTCTGCTCGGACCGGGTATCGGCTTCGCCCTCAACCTCCCAGCGGTGTGTGGTGCGATCGTTGCGATCGGTATCACCGCGGACTCGTTCATCGTGTACTTCGAACGAATCCGCGACGAGATCAGAGAGGGCCGTACGCTCCGGCCCGCCGTCGAACGGGCCTGGCCGCGCGCCCGGCGCACGATCCTGGTGTCCGACTTCGTGTCGTTCCTCGCCGCGGCCGTGCTGTTCACCGTCACCGTCGGCAAGGTGCAGGGCTTCGCGTTCACGCTCGGCCTGACCACGGTGCTCGACGTCGTCGTCGTCTTCTTCTTCACGAAGCCGATAATGACTCTGGTCGCCCGTACGAAGTTCTTCTCAAGCGGTGGTTCGTGGTCGGGTCTCGACCCCAAGCGCCTCGGAGCCAAGCCGCCGCTGCGCCGCAGCACCCGTCGTCTCAGCGCCCCCACCGACCCGAAGGAGGCGTGAGATGTCGCGACTCGGAGATCTCGGCGCCCGGCTCTACCGCGGCGAGGTCGGCTACGACTTCGTCGGGAAGCGCATGTTCTGGTACGCGCTCTCGATCCTCATCACCATCACGGCCATCGCGGGCCTGGCGGTGCGGGGACTCAACATGGGCATCGAGTTCAAGGGCGGTGCCGTCTTCAACACCCCGCAGACGAGCATCTCCGTGGCAGCTGCCCAGGAGCACGCGGAGAAGGCCTCCGGCCATGACGCGATCGTCCAGAAGCTCGGCAACGGCGGCCTGCGTATCCAGGTCACCGAGCTGAACACGGCGCAGGCCGACAAGGTGCAGAACCAGCTCTCCAAGGATCTGGACATCCCCAAGGAGAAGATCAACGCCGACCTGGTCGGGCCGAGTTGGGGCAAGCAGATCGCCAACAAGGCGTGGACGGGGCTCGGGATCTTCATGATCCTGGTGGTGATCTATCTGGCGATCGCCTTCGAATGGAGAATGGCGGTCGCCGCGCTGATCGCCCTGATCCATGACCTCACGATCACGGTCGGTGTGTACGCGCTGGTCGGCTTCGAGGTCACACCGGGCACGGTGATCGGTCTGTTGACCATTCTCGGTTACTCGCTCTACGACACGGTGGTGGTCTTCGACAGCCTCAAGGAGGGGTCGAAGGACATCACCAAGCAGACACGCTTCACCTACAGCGAGGTCGCCAACCGCAGCATCAACTCGACCCTGGTGCGTTCCATCAACACCACCGTGGTCGCGCTGCTGCCGGTCGCCGGTCTGCTCTTCATCGGTGGCGGTGTCCTCGGCGCCGGCATGCTGAACGACATCTCGCTGTCGCTGTTCGTCGGCCTCGCCGCCGGCGCCTACTCGTCGATCTTCATCGCCACTCCGCTGGTCGCCGACCTCAAGGAGCGCGAGCCGCAGATCAAGGCGCTGAAGAAGCGGGTGCTGGCCAAGCGGAAGGCCGCCGCGGCCAAGGGCCAGAGCGCCGATGACGCGCCGGAGGGCTCCGACGGGCCGACGGACACCGAGCCGGACGACGGCGCGGCACCGATGCAGGACACCCCGCCCGCCGCCGTGGTCGCGGGTCCCCGGAGCCACGGCCGTGGCCGGGGCCGTCCGTCGGGGAAGCGTCGATGACCGACGACAGCACGAGGGAACTGCTCCTCAGCCGTATCCGCGATGTGCCCGACTATCCGAAGCAGGGCGTGATGTTCAAGGACATCACGCCCCTGCTCGCGGATCCGAAGGCGTTCACGGTGCTTACCGACGCGCTCGCGGAGCTGGCCGTACGGCACGGTGCCACGAGGATCGTCGGCCTGGAGGCGCGCGGCTTCATCCTGGCCGCACCGGTCGCCGTCCGTTCCGGCATCGGCTTCATCCCCGTCCGCAAGGCGGGGAAGCTGCCCGGTGCGACGCTCTCGCAGACGTACGACCTGGAGTACGGCAGCGCCGAGGTGGAGGTCCACGCTGAGGACCTGCGGGAGGGCGACCGCGTCATCGTCATCGACGACGTGCTCGCCACCGGAGGCACGGCCGAGGCCTCGGTCGAACTCGTACGCCGGGCCGGCGCCGAGGTGGTGGCCGTGGCCGTCCTGCTGGAGCTGGGCTTCCTCGGTGGCAGGGCGCGCCTGGAGCCGCATCTGCGGGGCGCGCCGCTGGAGGCATTGATCAAGGTCTGACCCAGTCGGTCACGTGCGATGAAGCGCGACAAAAGCGGACGCTCCGGGAATTCCACCCGGAGCGTTCGCGTTCCCGTGACTAGCCGGGAGTCCGTGCGGGCGCCGGTCCCGTGAGCGGCCACGCCACGAGGTCGTTACCATGGCCGTTCCGGACCTGACCGGGGGACCCGGAAACGCACGAGGAGCGCTCTTGCCAGACGAGGCCCAGCCACTCGCCGCCCAGCCCGATCCGCACGTAGACCGGGCCTCGGCAGCGCCTGCCCCGCCGCAGAATCCGGCGGACGGGGCGAGGACGGCTGCGCACACCCCCGCCGAGCGCAACGGGTCCGCCCCCAACGGGTCCAAGCCCCGGCCGGCGACCACCCCGGCATCGGCCCCCGGCTCGGCCCCCGCCCCGACACCGGGCTCCACGCCCGCGAAGAACCAGCTCCCGGTCCCCGTCACCGCACCCAAGCCCGCCCCGGCAGCCCCCTCGCGTTCCGGCGGCTCCTCCAACCGCGTACGCGCCCGGCTGGCCCGGCTCGGCGTGCAGCGCTCGTCGCCGTACAACCCGGTCCTCGAACCGCTGCTGCGGACCGTACGCGGCAACGACCCCAAGATCGACACCGCCGTCCTGCGCCAGATCGAGCGCGCCTACCAGGTCGCCGAACGCTGGCACCGGGGCCAGAAGCGCAAGAGCGGCGACCCGTACATCACCCACCCGCTCGCCGTGACCACCATCCTCGCCGAACTCGGCATGGACCCCGCCACCCTCATGGCGGGACTGCTGCACGACACCGTCGAGGACACCGAGTACGGCCTGGACACGCTGCGCAAGGACTTCGGCGAGCAGGTCGCCCTCCTCGTCGACGGCGTCACCAAGCTCGACAAGGTCAAGTTCGGCGAGGCCGCCCAGGCCGAGACCGTACGCAAGATGGTCGTCGCCATGGCCAAGGACCCCCGTGTCCTGGTCATCAAGCTCGCCGACCGGCTGCACAACATGCGCACCATGCGCTATCTCAAGCGGGAGAAGCAGGAGAAGAAGGCCCGCGAGACGCTGGAGATCTACGCGCCGCTCGCCCACCGCCTGGGCATGAACACCATCAAGTGGGAGCTGGAGGACCTCGCCTTCGCGATCCTCTACCCCAAGATGTACGACGAGATCGTCCGGCTCGTCGCCGAGCGGGCGCCCAAGCGCGACGAGTATCTGGCCATAGTGACCGACGAGGTCCAGTCCGATCTGCGCGCCGCCCGGATCAAGGCCACCGTCACCGGCAGGCCGAAGCACTACTACAGCGTCTACCAGAAGATGATCGTGCGGGGCCGGGACTTCGCCGAGATCTACGACCTGGTGGGCATTCGGGTCCTCGTCGACACGGTCCGCGACTGCTACGCGGCGCTCGGCACCGTCCACGCCCGGTGGAATCCGGTACCGGGACGGTTCAAGGACTACATCGCGATGCCCAAGTTCAACATGTACCAGTCGCTGCACACGACGGTCATCGGGCCCAGCGGCAAGCCGGTCGAGCTCCAGATCCGTACGTTCGACATGCACCGCCGGGCCGAGTACGGCATCGCCGCGCACTGGAAGTACAAGCAGGAAGCCGTCGCCGGGGCGTCCAAGGTCCGCACCGACATCCCCAAGAACGCCGGCAAGGGCGCGAGCCAGGACACCGTCAACGACATGGCGTGGCTGCGCCAGCTGCTCGACTGGCAGAAGGAGACCGAGGACCCCAGCGAGTTCCTGGAGTCCCTGCGCTTCGACCTGTCGCGCAACGAGGTCTTCGTCTTCACACCCAAGGGCGATGTCATAGCGCTGCCCGCCGGGGCCACCCCCGTCGACTTCGCGTACGCCGTCCATACGGAGGTCGGCCACCGCACCATAGGGGCGCGGGTCAACGGGCGGCTCGTCCCCCTGGAATCGACCCTCGACAACGGTGACCTGGTGGAGGTCTTCACCTCCAAGGCGTCCGGCGCCGGACCCTCGCGGGACTGGCTGGGCTTCGTCAAGTCACCACGGGCCAGGAACAAGATCCGCGCGTGGTTCTCCAAGGAGCGCCGCGACGAGGCGATCGAGCACGGCAAGGACGCCATCGCCAAGGCGATGCGCAAGCAGAACCTGCCGATCCAGCGCATTCTCACCGGTGACTCGCTCGTCACGCTCGCGCACGAGATGCGCTATCCCGACATCTCGTCCCTGTACGCGGCGATCGGCGAGGGCCATGTCGCCGCGCAGGGCGTCGTACAGAAACTCGTGCAGGCCCTCGGCGGCGAGGAGGCCGCCAACGAGGACATCGCCGAGAGCGCGCCGCCCTCGCGCGGACGCTCCAAGCGCCGCTCCAGCAGCGACCCCGGTGTGGTCGTCAAGGGCGTCGAGGACGTGTGGGTCAAGCTCGCCCGCTGCTGTACGCCGGTTCCGGGCGACCCGATCATCGGCTTCGTCACGCGCGGCAGCGGCGTCTCCGTGCACCGCGCGGACTGCGTCAACGTCGACTCGCTGTCGCAGCAGCCGGAGCGGATCCTGGAGGTCGAGTGGGCGCCCACCCAGTCGTCCGTCTTCCTCGTCGCCATCCAGGTCGAGGCGCTGGACCGGTCCCGGCTGCTGTCCGACGTCACCCGCGTCCTGTCCGACCAGCACGTCAACATCCTCTCGGCCGCCGTCCAGACGTCCCGCGACCGGGTCGCCACCTCGCGCTTCACCTTCGAGATGGGTGACCCGAAGCACCTGGGGCATGTGCTGAAGGCGGTACGGGGCGTGGAGGGCGTCTACGACGTCTACCGCGTCACCTCCGCCCGCAGGCCGTAGGCCGTAAGACACTGCACGAAGGAGCGGCCCGGCGGTGAGATCACCGCCGGGCCGCTCCTTCGTCGTACACGCGGGTGTCAGCCGCCGAACTCCTGCAGACCCTTCAGCGCCTGGTCCAGCAGCGCCTGCCGGCCCTCCAGCTCCTTCGCCAGCTTGTCCGCCTTGGCGTTGTTGCCCGAGGCGCGTGCCGTGTCGATCTGCGTGCGCAGCTTGTCGACGGCCGCCTGGAGCTGGCCCGTCAGACCTGCGGCACGCGCACGCGCCTCCGGGTTCGTACGGCGCCACTCGGTCTCCTCGGACTCCTGCAGCGCCCGCTCGACCGTCTGCATCCGGCCCTCGACCTTGGGCCTGGCGTCGCGCGGCACATGCCCGACGGCCTCCCACCGTTCGTTCAGGGCCCGGAACGCGGCACGCGCCGCCTTCAGGTCCTTCACCGGGAGCAGCCGCTCGGCCTCGGCCGCCAGCTCCTCCTTGACCTTCAGATTCTCGGTCTGCTCCGCGTCGCGCTCGGCGAAGACCTCACCACGGGCGGCGAAGAAGACGTCCTGGGCGCCGCGGAAGCGGTTCCACAGGTCGTCCTCGGCCTCGCGCTGCGCGCGGCCCGCGGCCTTCCACTCGGTCATCAGCTCGCGGTAGCGCGCCGCCGTCCCGCCCCAGTCGCGGGAGCCCGACAGCGACTCGGCCTCGGCGACCAGCTTCTCCTTGGCCTTACGGGCCTCCTCGCGCTGCGCGTCCAGCGAGGCGAAGTGCGCCTTGCGGCGCTTGGAGAACGCCGACCGCGCGTGCGAGAAGCGGTGCCACAGCTCGTCGTCGGACTTCCGGTCGAGCCGCGGCAGGCCCTTCCAGGTGTCCACCAGCGCGCGCAGCCGCTCACCGGCGGACCGCCACTGGTCGCTCCGCGCCAGCTCCTCGGCCTCCGCGACCAGCGCCTGCTTCGCCTCGCGCGCGGCGTCCGTCTGCTTGGCCTTCTGGACCTTGCGCTCCTCACGGCGCGCCTCGACCGTGGCGACAAGCCCGTCGAGCCGCGTACGCAGAGCGGCGAGATCGCCGACGGCGTGATGCTCGTCCACCTGCGCCCGCAGATGGTCGATGGCGGCCTGCGCGTCCTTGGCCGAGAGATCGGTGGTCTTCACCCGCCGTTCGAGAAGGCCGATCTCGACCACCAAGCCCTCGTACTTGCGCTCGAAGTAGGCCAGTGCCTCTTCGGGAGAGCCTGCCTGCCACGATCCGACGACCTGCTCGCCCTCGGCCGTACGCACGTACACGGTGCCTGTCTCGTCGACACGGCCCCACGGGTCGCTGCTCACAGCGCCTCCTCCACCTGATGCCTGCGAGGGGTGCCCCCCGGGCATCGTCCACAGTTTCCTGGACGGGCCTCGCCCGTCTTCCGCGACGCCGGAGCGGATCCGTAAAACCGATCCGCACGTCGCACAACGCCAATCTAGGTGACCGGCGGCCCGGCTGTCCGCACTCCGCACGGCCGAAATTCACGGGGTACGGCGACGGGCCGCCCGAGGCCCCCACGCCGCGGGCCGGCCCGCCGGTCACCTGTGGTCACGTCTTGTCGACGGTGCCCTTCTCGATCGTGACGGTCTTCTTCGGCGGACCGTCACCCTTGTTGTCGCCGGTGACACCCGCCGCCGCCACCTCCTTCACCGTCTTCAGGCCGTCGGCGTCCAGCGTCCCGAACGGGGTGTAGGAGGGCGGCAGCTTGGTGTCCTTGAATACCAGGAAGAACTGGCTGCCACCGCTGTTCGGCTGGCCGGTATTCGCCATCGCCACCGACCCTGCGGGGTAGGTCACCGCACCGTCCGCGGCGGGCTTGCCGAGCGCGTCGAGATTCTCGTCCGCGATCGTGTAGCCGGGACCGCCCGTGCCGTCGCCCTTCGGGTCGCCGCACTGGAGCACGAAGATGTTCTCCGTGGTCAGACGGTGACACTTGGTGCCGTCGAAGAACTTCTTGTCCGAGAGGGACTTGAAGGAGTTCACCGTCTCCGGCGTCTTCGCCGCGTCCATCGCGATCCCGATGTCGCCCTGGCTCGTCTTCAGGGTCATCGTGTACTTGGCCTTGGCGTCGATCGTCATCTTCGGCCCGGCCGGCTTGCTCTCGCTCGGCGACGGCGGCGCCGAAGGATTGTCCTGCGCGGCATCCTTCTCGCCGTTGTCGTCCGTCAGGCCCGCGATGGCGTACGCGCCACCCCCCGCCGCCAGCACGACGGCCAGCGCGGAAGCGATGATCACGTTACGGCGCCTGGCCTTGGTGCGGATCTCCGCCCGGCGCTGCTGCTGCCGCTCGAACTTCTCCCTGGCAAGCTGGCGCCGGCGCTGCTCGCTGTTGACCACCGGGTCGTCTCCTCGTGTCTTCGTGGGCCCTGTGAAGGCAGTCCTCAGAACCACGTCCTCATGAACGCGTAACTAGCCCCGTACGGTATATGGGTTACCTGTGTGCTGAGGAGCGCCGGTAGGCTCTGATCTGCTGCAATCTCCCGACGGACGACATTTGAGGACGATCGTGCTTATTGCCGGGTTCCCCGCCGGGGCCTGGGGGACCAACTGTTATCTGGTCGCCCCTGCCGCAGGTGAGGAGTGCGTGATCATCGATCCGGGCCACCAGGCCACCGAGGGCGTCGAGGAGACGCTCAAGAAGCATCGCCTCAAGCCCGTCGCCGTCATCCTCACCCACGGCCACATCGACCATGTCGCGTCGGTCGTCCCCGTGTGCGGCGCCCACGACGTGCCCGCGTGGATCCACCCGGCCGACCGGTACATGATGAACGACCCCGAGAAGGGCATCGGCCGCGCCATCGGGATGCCGCTCATGGGCGAGCTGACCGTGGGAGAGCCCGACGACGTCAAGGAACTGGGCGACGGCGCCGAGCTGGACCTCGCGGGCCTGCGCTTCGGCGTCGCGCACGCGCCCGGCCATACGAAGGGGTCGGTGACCTTCGGGATGCCCGAGGCGGCGGACATCCCGCCCGTCCTGTTCTCGGGTGACCTGCTGTTCGCCGGCTCCGTCGGACGCTCGGACCTGCCCGGCGGCGACGCGGCCGAGCTGCTCGAGTCGCTGGGCCGGGTGTGCCTGCCGCTCGACGACTCGACCGTGGTGCTGTCCGGCCACGGCCCCCAGACGACCATCGGCCGGGAGCGAGCCACCAACCCCTATCTGCGCGAGGTGGCCGCAGGCTACGGAAGCGGCGCGAACGCCGCTCCGCGACGAGGAATGTGACGCAGCGAAACCCATGAACACCTTTCAGGCCCCCAAGGGCACGTACGACCTGCTTCCGCCGCAATCCGCCGTGTTCCTCGCGGTGCGCGAGGCGATCTCCGCACCGCTGAAGAACTCCGGTTACGGCTACATCGAGACGCCCGGCTTCGAGGACGTCGAACTCTTCGCCCGCGGTGTCGGCGAGTCCACCGACATCGTCACCAAAGAGATGTACACCCTCACCACCAAGGGCGGCTCCGAACTGGCGCTGCGCCCCGAGGGCACGGCCTCCGTGCTGCGCGCCGCGCTGGAGGCCAACCTGCACAAGGCCGGCAACCTCCCCGTCAAGCTCTGGTACTCGGGCTCGTACTACCGCTACGAGCGCCCGCAGAAGGGCCGCTACCGCCACTTCTCGCAGGTCGGCGCGGAGGCCATCGGCGCCGAGGACCCGGCGCTCGACGCCGAGTTGATCATCCTCGCCGACCAGGCGTACCGGGCGCTGGGGCTGCGCGGCTTCCGCATCCTGCTGAACTCCCTGGGCGACAAGGAGTGCCGCCCCGTCTACCGCGAGGCGCTGCAGGGCTTCCTGCGCGATCTCGACCTGGACGAGGAGACGCGCCGGCGTGTCGAGATCAACCCCCTGCGGGTCCTCGACGACAAGCGCCGGGAGGTGCAGCGGCAGCTGACCGCCGCACCGAAGCTGCGCGACTATCTGTGCGACGCCTGCCGGGCGTACCACGCGGAGGTGCGCGATCTGCTGACGGCGGCGGGTGTCGCGTACGAGGACGACGAACGGCTCGTACGGGGACTGGACTACTACACCCGCACCACCTTCGAGTTCGTCCACGACGGTCTCGGCGCGCAGTCCGCGGTGGGCGGCGGCGGGCGCTACGACGGGCTCTCGGAGATGATCGGCGGCCCCGCGCTGCCGTCGGTCGGCTGGGCGCTGGGGGTGGACCGTACGGTGCTGGCGCTGGAGGCCGAGGGCATCACGCTCCAACTGCCGCCCGCCACCAGCGTGTTCGCGGTGCCGCTCGGCGAGGAGGCGCGCCGGCTGCTGTTCGGCTTGGTCACCGAGCTGCGCAGGGCCGGGATCGCGGCCGACTTCAGCTACGGCGGCAAGGGGCTCAAGGGCGCGATGAAGAACGCGAACCGGTCGGGGGCGCGCTTCACGATCGTCGCCGGTGAGCGCGATCTCGCCGAAGGCGTGGCGCAGGTCAAGGACATGGAGAGCGGCGAGCAGAAGCCCGTACCGCTCGACGCGCTGGTGGCGGACCTGACGGCGAGACTCGCCTGACGGCCCAGGTGCCCGACAGGCCCCGGACGTTTCCAACGTCCGGGGCCTGCCTGGTCGTTGCCGATGTCGCCGGGCCGCGCCGCGTGCTGCGGGGCATGCCTCCTGGCGGCTCCGTGGGTGCGTGAAGCGCCGTGTTGCCGGGTTGCCGACACTTGCCGGGTCGTTGTCGGGCCGTGTTGTGCGGCCTCGCCCCGGCCAGTGTTCGCGACGCGGCCGGCCGTGGTGCGGGCCGACCACGGCCGCCGCGCCGTACTTCGCGCGCAGAGCGGACGGGGTGCCCTCGGCCACCAGTCGGCCCGCCGCGATCACGGCGAGGCGGTCGGCCAGCGCCTCGGCCTCGTCCAGACAGTGCGTGGTGAGGACGATCGTGGTGCCCTCGTCCGCCAGCCAGCGGATCAGCTCCCAGAACTGGCGGCGGGCCGCCGGGTCGAAACCGGTCGTCGGCTCGTCGAGGAGCAGCGGTTCGGGGCCGCCGATCACACCCAGCGCCACGTCCAGCCGACGACGCTGTCCGCCGGACAGGCTCTTGACCCGGCTCGTCGCCTTCTCGCCGAGGCCCACCAGACGGATGACCTCGTCGGGATCACGCGGCGTCGGGTAATACGCGGCGAAACGGGACACGGTCTCACGGACCGTCAACTCGGCGGGCGCGGATTCGTCCTGCCACACAATGCCGATTCCGGAGCGCCACAGCCTGCCGCCGGTGGCGGGATCCGCCCCGAGGACCGTTACCTCGCCGCCGTCCCGGTCGTGGTGGCCCTGCAGGATCTCCACCGTCGTGCTCTTGCCCGCGCCGTTGGGCCCGAGGATGCCGAAGACCTCACCGCGTCCGATGCCCAGGTCCAGGTCCTGGACCGCCGTCACGCCGCCGTACCGCTTGTGGAGCCCGCGTACGTCCACCGCGAGGTCCCCCGACGCCGCTCTCGCTGCCACTGCTTCTCTCATGCCCTTGAGCCTCGTGCGGAACGGATGGTTCCGGGACGACCGTCCGTACGTCCTTATGTCCATCGAACGGTGGACACGGGGGCGGGTGCGGCAGAATGGGCTGGGCCTCTGCGGACGCAGGACACGAGTGATGGAACGGCGATATGACGAGTACGGCACTGGACGACGTGTCCGCAGACCGGGAGGAGCACGGCACCCCCGGTCTCTTCGGGGCGGGGCGGGTGCTGGCGTGGTTGTTGGTGGTGACGGGTGCGGCGGGTGTGCTGGCGTCGTGGGTGATCACGATCGACAAGTTCAAGCTGCTGGAGGATCCGGGTTTCACGCCGGGATGCAGTCTGAACCCGGTGGTGTCGTGCGGGAACATCATGAAGAGCGACCAGGCGTCGGCGTTCGGGTTCCCGAACCCGATGCTGGGTCTGGTGACGTACGCGGTCGTGGTGTGCGTGGGGCTGGGGCTGCTCGCGGGGGCGCGGTACCGGCGGTGGTTCTGGCTGGGGCTCAACGCGGGGATGCTGTTCGGTGTCGGCTTCTGCACCTGGCTTCAGTACCAGTCGCTCTACAACATCAGCTCGCTCTGCCTGTGGTGCTGTCTCGCCTGGGTCGCCACGATCGTGATGTTCTGCTACGTCTCGACGTACAACGTCACACGCGGGATCATCCCGGCGCCGAGGTGGCTGCGCGGGGCGCTGGGGGAGTTCCACTGGGTGGTGCCGGTGCTGTGGATCGGGATCATCGGGATGCTCATCCTGACCCGCTGGTGGGACTTCTGGACCAGCTGACCGCGCCGGTCCGCACTGTCAGTGGGCTGACATAGGGTTCGGAATGTGGAGCCCGACCTCTTTACCGCAGCGGCCGAAGACCGCCAGGAGAAGGACCCGTCCAGCAGCCCGCTCGCTGTACGGATGCGTCCGCGCGTCCTGGACGAGGTGGTCGGCCAGGGTCATCTGCTGAAGCCCGGCTCCCCGATGCGCCGCCTGGTCGAACAGGCCGCGCAGGGCCGGGGACCGGCGGGCCCCTCGTCGGTGCTCCTGTGGGGACCGCCCGGTACGGGCAAGACGACGCTCGCCTATGTCGTCTCCAAGGCGACCGACGCGCGTTTCGTGGAGCTGTCCGCGATCACCGCGGGCGTCAAGGAAGTCCGCGCCGTCATCGACGGCGCCCGGCGTGCCTCCGGCGGCTTCGGCAAGGAGACCGTCCTCTTCCTGGACGAGATCCACCGCTTCAGCAAGGCCCAGCAGGACTCGCTGCTGCCCGCCGTGGAGAACCGCTGGATCACACTCATCGCGGCCACCACCGAGAATCCGTACTTCTCGGTCATCTCACCACTGCTCTCACGCTCCCTGCTGCTGACGCTGGAGCCGCTGACGGACGACGACCTGCGCGCCCTGCTGCGCCGCGCGCTCACCGAGGAGCGCGGGCTCGGCGGCGCGGTCTCACTGCCCGACGACTCCGAGGCACATCTGCTGCGGATCGCCGGGGGAGACGCCCGGCGGGCCCTGACCGCCCTGGAGGCGGCGGCCGGCGCCGCGATCTCCAAGGGTGAGAAGGAGATCGGCCTCGCCACGGTGGAGGAGACGGTCGACCGGGCCGCCGTGAAGTACGACCGCGAGGGCGACCAGCACTACGACGTGGCGAGCGCCCTCATCAAGTCCATCCGCGGCTCCGACGTGGACGCGGCCCTGCACTATCTGGCGCGCATGATCGAGGCGGGTGAGGACCCCCGGTTCATCGCCCGCCGGCTGATGATCTCGGCCAGCGAGGACATCGGCCTCGCCGACCCGACGGCTCTGCCCACCGCCGTCGCGGCGGCCCAGGCCGTGGCGATGATCGGTTTCCCGGAGGCCGCCCTCACCCTGAGCCATGCCACGATCGCGCTGGCGCTGGCCCCCAAGTCGAACGCGGCGACGCTCGCGATCTCCGCGGCGCTGGAGGATGTGAAGAAGGGGCTGGCCGGTCCCGTACCGCCGCATCTGCGCGACGGCCACTACAAGGGCGCGGCCAAGCTCGGTCACGCGCAGGGGTACGTCTACCCGCACGATGTGCCGGGAGGTATCGCCGCGCAGCAGTACGCCCCTGAAGAGGTGCGCGGCAAGCGGTATTACGAGCCGACGCGGTACGGCGCGGAGGCGCGCTACGCGGACGTGGTCGAGAAGGTCCGCGAACGCCTGCGGGGCGACGCCCCCGCGAACTGACCGCCGACCACCGACCGGTTCAGCTGCTCGCGGCCTCGAAGAGCGCGTGCATCGCGCGGCGCAGTCCGGCCACGTCACGCACCGGCTCGGGGAAGTCGAAGCGGGCGTCGAAGCAGCTGACGCCGGTGTAGCGCACCCGGAGCCCGAAGCGGTCCACGCCGACCGGCACGGCCGCCGCCCCGCCGGTCCGCTCGCCGAGCAGCGTGCGCAGCGTCGCCACCTCGGCGCTGTGGGCGGCGTGCAGATGCTGGAGCAGTTCGGCCTCGTGCTCCGACAGCGGGTCCGGCACGGCCGCGGCGAATGCGTCCGCCTCCACCCCCTCGGCGCCCCACAGGTCGTCCACATACGCCTCGCCGACCTCCAGCCGCAGCGTCGACCGGCCGGGCTCGGCCGCGTTCGGTACGCGGGTCAGCCAGCCGGAGACCCAGGCGCGGCCCCGGATACGGTGGGGCACGGAGACCGGCGCGACATCGGTGATCTCCAGCACCACGGGCAGCTCGTCGGCCTGCGCGTGCGTCGCCGCCCTGACGACGGGGGAGTCCGCGGCGAAGACCAGCAGCACGTCACCGTCGCTGTTCACGGTCCGCGCGTCGGGCATCAACTGGTCGGGTCGGGCGCCGTCCAGGCCCGGCAGGAGCAGCACGCTTGAGCATGTACTCTGTACGAGAGTTCGTGTGCGCTCGGCTGCTGACGGCATCCGGGCGATTTCAAGCCCGCTGGGACGCGGCTGACCATGAGCTGATCGGACCTCCGTCGAATCGATGCCCTGCGCGTCGAGACTGTCTGTGATGCGTGTGGTGTTCCCAGGGCGACGAGACATGCGATCTCCTTTGAGTAAGGTGAGCCTAACCTAACCTACAACGGAGGTCTGGAGAACGTGCCTAACCAGTCGCGTCCCAAGGTCAAGAAGTCGCGCGCGCTCGGTATCGCGCTGACGCCGAAGGCCGTGAAGTACTTCGAGGCCCGTCCCTACCCGCCGGGCGAGCACGGCCGTGGCCGCAAGCAGAACAGTGACTACAAGGTCCGTCTGCTGGAGAAGCAGCGTCTGCGTGCTCAGTACGACATCAGCGAGCGCCAGATGGCCCGCGCCTACGACCGCGCCCGCAAGGCCGGCGGCAAGACCGGCGAGGCGCTGGTCGTCGAGCTGGAGCGTCGTCTCGACGCCCTGGTCCTGCGTTCGGGCATCGCCCGCACCATCTACCAGGCCCGTCAGATGGTCGTCCACGGCCACATCGAGGTCAACGGCGGCAAGGTCGACAAGCCGTCGTTCCGTGTCCGTCCCGACGACGTCGTGATGGTCCGCGAGCGCAGCCGCGAGAAGGTTCCCTTCCAGGTCGCGCGCGAGGGTGGCTACGACACGGACGGCGAGACCCCGCGCTACCTCCAGGTGAACCTGAAGGCGCTGGCGTTCCGTCTGGACCGTGACCCGCTGCGCAAGGAAATCCCGGTCATCTGCGACGAGCAGCTCGTCGTCGAGTACTACGCCCGCTGATCCAGGCGTAGTTCGCGCGACTGACCGCGCTTCAGCCCGCCGCTTCCCCGCCGATCTGGCCGGGGGAGCCGGCGGGCTCTCGCGTTTCCCGGTCCCCTTCCCGGTCCGTCCCACGATCGGCCCTGCTCTCCGGCGTCGGTCGCCGGCCGGGCGACAGCTGACGCGGCGGCGCCGATCGACCGCGCGGCCCGGCCAGCGCCCGTTCGACCACCGCCGCCGGCGGCAGGGCGCGCCCCTCCGCGACATGCTCGCCGTACGACTCGGCCCCCAGCAGCTCCGTCGCCCGCCGTTCGCACTGCTCGCGCTGCGCCCCGAAGGTCGGCGAGCCGAACAGGGGCGCCCCGACCGACTGCCAGAGCCGGGTGGCCGCGCCCTGGAGCACCGCGGCCTCCGCCGCGTCCCCCTCGGCCGCGGTCACCAGGGCCAGCAGCTCCATCGCCAGCACCAGGCCGACCAGATCGTTGAAGGTGTGGTGGGTGGCGACCGCCTCCGTCAGCAGGGCACGCGCCTCACCGAGCCGGCCGCGCGTCCAGGCCGCGTACGCGTGGACGTAGAGTGCGTACGACCGGGCCCAGCGCTCGCCGCTGTCCTCGCAGATCTCCCTCACATCGGCGCACAGCGCCACGGCCGTGTCCAGGTCGCCCTGGAAGACCAAGGAGAGGGCCAGCTCCGTCTGGCCCATGAGCACATTGCTGTTGATCTCGCCCAGCTCGCGGTACGTGCCGAGCGCGGAGCGCAGCAGCCGCTCGGCGCGCGGCATGTCGCCGGTGAGGAGCGCGAGACAGCCCAGCCGGTGCACCGCGTACGCGTGCGCGAGGGCGTCTCCCGTACGGGCGGCCTCTGCCCGGCACTCGTACAGGGCTCCCACGGCGGCCGTGTTGTCGCCCTGGAGGATGGCCACATAGCCCAGCACCCACAGGGCCTTGAGCCGTGCTCCGTCGTGCCGGTCCCGGTCCCGGTTCTGTTCCTGTTCCTGGTCGCGCGGCGCCCCGTCGTCCCGGTCGGTCGGCGCCAGAGCCCGCTCCAGCCAGTGCCGCCCCTCGGTGAGCCGGCCGCAGCCCGCCCAGTAGAACCAGAGCGTGCCCGTCAGATGCCGGCCCAGAGAGGCCTCGCCCTCCGTCTCCAGACAGAGTTCGATGGCGGCGCGGAGATTGGGCAGCGCGCTGTCGGCGCAGGCGGCGATCTCCGCCTGCCGGGGGCTGAACCAGTCCAGTTCGCACCAGGTCACCAGGCCCATGTACCAGTCCCGGTGTCTCCTGCGCATCCGGTCGGTGTCCGCCAGGGCGGCCAGCCACTCGGCGCCGTACGCGCGCACCGTGTCCAGCATCCGGTAGCGCGGTCCGGCGGGCGACTCCTCGCGTACGACCACGGACTGCGCGATCAGCTCGCCGAGGACGTCGAGCACGCTCTCGTCCGGCAGATCGGGGCTGACACACACATATTCGACCGCCTCCAGGTCGAAGGGTCCGGCGAAGACCGAGAGCCGTGCCCACAGCAGCCGTTCGGCCGGGGTGCACAGCTCATGGCTCCAGCCGATCGCGGTGCGCAGCGTGCGATGGCGCGGCAGTTCGCCCCGCGCGCCCCCGGTGAGCAGCTGGAAGCGGTTGTCGATGCGCCGGAGGATCTGGTCGACGGACAGGGCGCGCAGCCGGGCGGCGGCCAGTTCGAGCGCCAGCGGGATGCCGTCCAGGCGGCGGCACAACTCCCGTACGGCGTCGCTGTGTTCGTCCAGGGGGCGGCTGCCGGGCGCCATGTCGGCGGCCCGGTCGGCGAACAGCCGCGCCGCGTCGGTGTCCGACATGGGGGCGAGCGGGACGGTCCGTTCGCCCCCAAGCCGGAGCGGCCTGCGGCCGACCGCCAGCACCTGGAGGCCGGGGCAGCGGCGCAGGAGGTCCCGTACCAGCTCCGCGCAGGCGTCGACGAGCTGTTCGAAGCCGTCCAGCACCAACAGCAGGCCGCGGTCGGCGAGATGGGTGCGCAGCACCTCGCGGGGATGCCGGCCGCTGTGGTCGGTGATGCGCAGGGCGTCGACGAGCGCGTGGTCGAGCAGTCCGGGGTCGCGGATCGCGGAGAGTTCGGCGAGCCAGACACCGTCGCAGTAGCGTTTCTCCAGATCCGCGGACCGCCGCGGATTCCGGGCCGCGTGGACGGCCAGTCGCGTCTTGCCGACACCGCCCACACCCACCAGGGTGATCAGCCGGAATCCGGTGAGAAGGCGTGTCAGCTCGGTCAGTTCGTCGGCACGGCCCACGAACCGGTTCAGCTCCGCCGGGAGATTGCCGGGGACAGGTCGCATGGGACACGCAGAGTACTCATCCGGCAGCGCTGCGTACAATCCGGCGCGGCAACTCCCCTTCCGCAGCCAGGCCGACGAGGCAGGGTCCGCGACCGCCGTAAAGCGGTACGGGGAGCCACTCCGGGCGCGATAGGGTCGAGGGACGACTTTCCCGGGCCGCCAGGATCGCTCGGATCTGAGCCGGCCGACAACGACAGTGTTCCCCGCGCCCGTGGGGACGGTCCCGACACAGAGAGCGGTGCAGCGTGACCGGTGGAGAGGTTGCCGGGATCCTGGTGGCCGTCTTCTGGGCGGTTCTGGTCACCCTCCTCGCCGTGGTGCTCGTGAGGCTGGCCCAGACGCTCAAGGCGACCACCAAACTCGTCGCGGACGTGACCGACCAGGCCGTACCGCTGCTCGCGGACGCCTCGGCGACCGTCCGCGCGGCGCAGACCCAGCTCGACCGGGTCGACGCCATCGCGACGGACGTCCAGGAGGTCACCTCCAACGCCTCCGCGCTCTCCACGACCGTCGCGTCGACCTTCGGCGGACCCCTGGTGAAGGTCGCGGCCTTCGGCTACGGAGTGCGGCGGGCGATGGGCCGCAAGGCCCCGGCCGAGCCGGCACCCGCCGACCGCGGGGCAGCGCCGTCGGCCGCACGCGGCCGGAGCACGGTGATCGTGGGCAGGACCGTTCCGTCCGCCCGACGCAGCAGGAAGCAGAAGGGCTGAGGCAGCGATGTTCCGCCGTACGTTCTGGTTCTCCGCGGGCGCGGCGGCCGGTGTGTGGGCCACCACCAAGGTCCACGCCAAGCTCCGCCAGCTGACGCCCGAGAGTCTCGCCGCACAGGCGGCCAACAAGGCGGTCGACGCCGGGCACCGGCTCAAGGACTTCGCACTCGACGTCCGGGCGGGCATGGCCCAGCGCGAGTCCGAACTGGGCGAGGTGCTGGGGCTCGACGCACCCGCCGACCCCGAACTCCCCGCCGGGCGCCGCCTCGCCGTCGAGAGCCGTGTCCAAAGCCCGTACGACAAGTACGTCCACGACCACAGCGACCGCGTCAACTCGCGCACACCGCACAACCGGAATGAGGACCACTGATGGAGTCGGCCGAAATCCGCCGCCGCTGGCTGCGCTTCTTCGAGGAGCGCGGGCACACCGTCGTCCCTTCGGCGTCGCTCATCGCGGACGACCCGACTCTGCTGCTGGTCCCCGCGGGCATGGTGCCCTTCAAGCCGTACTTCCTCGGGGAGGCCAAGCCGCCCGCCCCGCGCCTGACCAGCGTCCAGAAGTGCGTCCGTACGCCGGACATCGAAGAGGTCGGCAAGACCACCCGGCACGGCACGTTCTTCCAGATGTGCGGCAACTTCTCCTTCGGTGACTACTTCAAGGAAGGCGTCATCCCGCTCGCCTGGGAGCTGCTGACCACCTCGGTGGCCGACGGCGGCTACGGCCTGGACCCCGAGAAGCTGTGGGTCACGGTCTATCTGGACGACGACGAGGCCGCCGACATCTGGACCGACAAGGTGGGCTTCCCCGCCGAGCGGATCCAGCGGCTCGGTATGAAGGAGAACTACTGGTCCATGGGCGTGCCCGGCCCCTGCGGACCCTGCTCGGAGATCTTCTACGACCGCGGCCCCGAGTTCGGCGAGGCGGGCGGCCCCGCCGTCAACGACGAGCGCTACGTGGAGATCTGGAACCTGGTCTTCATGCAGTACGAGCGCGGCGAGGGAGAGGGCAAGGAGAACTTCGAGATCCTGGGCGACCTCCCCTCCAAGAACATCGACACCGGTCTCGGCCTCGAACGTCTCGCCATGGTCCTCCAGGACGTGCACAACATGTTCGAGATCGACACGTCGATGGCCGTCATCGACAAGGCCACCGAACTGACCGGTGTCCGCTACGGGGCCGACCCCGCCTCCGACGTCTCGCTGCGCATCGTCACCGACCACATGCGCACCTCCGTGATGCTCATCGGCGACGGCGTCACCCCCGGCAACGAGGGCCGCGGCTACGTGCTGCGCCGTATCCTGCGCCGCGCCGTACGCAACATGCGGCTCCTCGGTGCCACCGGACCGGTCGTCGCCGGCCTGCTCGACGTGGTCATCAGGTCCATGGGCGAGCAGTACCCCGAGCTGATCACCGACCGCAAGCGCATCGAGACCGTCGCCCTCGCCGAGGAAGCCGCCTTCCTCAAGGCCATCAAGGGCGGCACCAACATCCTCGACACCGCCGTCACCGAGACCAAGGCCGCCGGTGGCTCGGTCCTGGCCGGCGACAAGGCGTTCCTGCTCCATGACACCTGGGGCTTCCCGATCGACCTCACCCTCGAAATGGCCGCGGAACAGGGCCTGTCCGTGGACGAGGACGGCTTCCGCCGGCTCATGAAGGAGCAGCGGGACCGGGCCAAGGCCGACGCCAAGGCCAAGAAGACCGGCCACGCCGACCTCTCCGCCTACCGCGAGGTCGCCGACACCTCCGGCAGCACGGAATTCACCGGCTACGGAAGCACCGAGGGCGAGTCCCGGATCGTCGGACTGCTCGTCGACGGTGTGCCGTCGCCCGCCGCCACCGAGGGCGACGAGGTCGAGGTCGTACTCGACCGCACCCCGTTCTACGCCGAGGGCGGCGGCCAACTCGCCGACCAGGGCCGGATCAAGCTCGACACCGGCGCCGTCATCCAGGTGCGCGACGTCCAGCAGCCGGTCCCCGGTGTCTCCGTGCACAAGGGATCCGTGCAGGTCGGTGAAGTCACGGTCGGCTCCGCCGCGTTCGCCGCCATCGACACCCGGCGCCGCCGCGCCATCGCCCGCGCCCACAGCGCCACCCACCTGACGCACCAGGCGCTGCGCGACGCGCTGGGCCCGACGGCCGCCCAGGCCGGCTCCGAGAACTCGCCGGGACGCTTCCGCTTCGACTTCGGCTCGCCCGCCGCCGTACCCGGCACGGTGCTCACCGACGTCGAGCAGAAGATCAACGAAGTCCTCGCCCGTGAACTCGACGTCCAGGCCGAGGTCATGTCCATCGACGAGGCCAAGAAGCAGGGCGCCATCGCCGAGTTCGGCGAGAAGTACGGTGAGCGGGTCCGGGTCGTCACCATCGGCGACTTCTCCAAAGAGCTGTGCGGCGGTACGCACGTGCTCAACACCGCCCAGCTGGGTCTGGTGAAGCTGCTCGGCGAGTCCTCGATCGGCTCCGGCGTGCGCCGTATCGAGGCTCTGGTGGGCGTGGACGCCTACAACTTCCTCGCCAGGGAGCACACCGTCGTCGCCCAGCTCCAGGAGCTGGTCAAGGGCCGCTCCGAGGAACTGCCGGAGAAGATCGCCGGCATGCTCGCCAAACTGAAGGACGCCGAGAAGGAGATCGAGAAGTTCCGCGCGGAGAAGGTGCTCGCCGCCGCCGCGGGGCTGGTCGAGGGTGCCAAGGACGTACGGGGCACGGCCCTGGTCACCGGTCAGGTGCCGGACGGCACGTCCGCCGACGACCTGCGCAGGCTGGTGCTCGACGTACGCGGCCGGATCACCTCCGGACGTCCGGCCGTCGTCGCGCTGTTCACGACGGTGGGCGGGCGTCCGCTGACGGTCATCGCGACCAACGAGGCGGCCCGTGAGCGCGGGCTCAAGGCCGGCGAGCTGGTCCGCGCCGCCGCCAAGACCCTCGGTGGCGGAGGCGGCGGCAAGCCGGACGTCGCCCAGGGCGGCGGTCAGAACCCGGAGGCCATCGGCGACGCCGCCGCCGCCGTCGAGCGCCTTGTGGCCGAGACGGCCTGAGGAGCCTGAGGACATGGCGAAGGGCGTGGCCGCATGACGGCGCTCGCGCGCCGGGGCCGCAGGCTGGCCATCGACGTCGGGGACGCCCGGATCGGGGTCGCTTCGTGCGACCCCGACGGGGTCCTCGCCACACCGGTGGAGACCGTGCCGGGACGTGATGTCCCGGCGGCCCATCGGCGGCTCGCGCAGCTGGTGGAGGAGTACGAGCCGATCGAGGTCGTGGTCGGGCTGCCGCGTTCGCTCAGCGGGGGCGAGGGCCCGGCGGCGGTCAAGGTGCGGGCGTTCGCGGAGGAAGTGGCCCGCCGTATCGCCCCGGTCCCCGTACGGCTCGTGGATGAGAGAATGACCACGGTGACCGCCGGCCAGGGACTGCGTGCCTCAGGTGTGAAGTCCAAGAAGGGCAGGTCCGTCATCGATCAGGCGGCGGCCGTCATCATTCTGCAGAACGCGCTGGAGTCCGAGAGGGCCACGGGCGCACCGCCCGGTGAGGGCGTGGACGTTCAGACCTGAGACGCCCGATCAGGCGAAAGTGGAACATTCTTACGGTTATCTGCCTGCGCGGATGAAGGTCGCCTGGTCGCGATACGGTAACGTTCCGCGCGATGCGGCGAGATTCGAACAACTACCGCACAGAGAGAGGCGTCACGGACACCGGGCCATCCGCGCCCGGCCCCTGTCGTCTCGCGGCTCTAGGGGATCGATGACTGACTATGGCCGGGGCAGAGGCTCCGAACCGTGGCACCCCGAGGATCCCCTGTACGGGGACCAGGGGTGGGGAGCGCAGCAGGCCGCCGACGGCGGGGCTCCTTACAACGCCCAGGCTCAGCAGCCCCATCGGCAGCAGCAGTACGACCCGCAGTACGGCGGTGGTGGCTGGGACACGAGTCAGCAGCAGTACGCGCAGCAGCCTCAGCACCCGCAGCATGCTCAGCAGCAGTACGACCCGCAGTACGGGGGTGCCGGCTGGGACACGGGTCAGCAGCAGTACACCCAGCAGCCGCAGCATCCTCAGCAGCACCCCCAACACCCGCAGCAGCAGTACAGCGAGCCGCAGTACGGCAATCAGCAGCAGTACGCCGGCCAACAGCCCAACAACCCCCAGCACGGCGGTGGTTGGGACACCGGCCAGCAGGCGGCCATGCCGTACGGCGAGAACCCCGGCGACCCCTACGCGGGCCAGCAGGCGTATCCGCCCCCCCGCCCCCAGGTCCGCCGTCAACAGGAGCCCCCGCCTCCGCCCCAGCCCGACAACGACTGGGACGGGCCGCAGCCCGAGGAGACGCACCCGTTCTTCACCGGCGACGACCGCGGCGACGACCGCGACCGCGGTGGCGACCGGGGCCATGACCGAGGCCGTGACCGGGACGACGACCCCGAATACGACGACGAGTACGACGAGGACGGCGGCCGGCGCGGCGGAGGCGGCGGACGTGACCGCCGCGGCGGCAAGCCGAAGAAGAAGCGCCGTGGCGGCGGCGCCTGCCTCGTGGCCTCCCTGGTCCTCGTCGCCGGCGCGGCCGGCGGCGGTTACTACGCGTACCAGTTCTGGCAGGAACGCTTCGGTCCGCCCGCCGACTTCACCGGTTCCGGTACCGGCACCGCGCAGGTCGAGATCCCGAAGAACGCCGGGCTCGCCGAAATGGGCAACATTCTCAAGAAGGCCGGTGTGGTCAAGAGCGCCCAGGCGTTCATCGACGCGGCCGGTGAGCACCCCAAGGGCAACGCCATTCAGCCCGGTCTCTACCCGATGAAGAAGGAAATGTCGGCGAAGGCCGCGGTCGAGTTGATGACCAACCCGGCCAACCTGAATTCGCTGACCATCGCGGAGGGCAGGCGTGCCGTTCAGGTCTACGAACTCATCGACACGAAGCTCCAACTCGATCCCGGTACCACGGCCGATGTCGCCAAGGCGGAGGCCGATAAACTCGGCCTGCCCGACTGGGCCGACGACGACAAGAACATAAAGGATCCGCTCGAAGGATTCCTCTATCCCGCGCGTTACGACATCGGTGAGAAGACCAAGCCGGAGGACGTCCTCAAGCAGATGGTCGCGCGCTCCAACCAGGAGTACGAGAAGTACGACCTGGAAGCAACGGCCGACAAGTTCGGTCTCGACTCGCCGCTCGACGTCGTCACCGTCGCCAGCCTGGTGCAGGCCGAAGGCATCACGCACGACGACTTCAAGAAGATGGCATCCGTCGTCTTCAACCGGCTCAAGCCGACGAACACCGCCACCAATCAGAAGCTCGAATTCGACTCGGCGTTCAACTACTTGAAGAACGAGAGCGAGATCGACATCTCCACGGCGGAGATCAGGTCCAACCCCGACCCGTACAACACCTACTTCCACAAGGGTCTTCCGCCGGGGCCGATCGGAAATCCGGGCGCAGACGCGCTGAACGCCACGAAGGCGCCGGACCCGGGCGCCTGGATGTTCTTCATCTCCATCGACGGCAAGACCACCGAATTCACCAAGACCCTGGCCGAGCACGAGAAGCTGGTCGCGGAATTCAACGAGCGACGGAAGAATGCGAACGACTAGTACCACCGAGCGCAGGGCGGCCGTCCTCGGTTCACCCATCGCGCACTCGCTCTCCCCGGTGCTCCACCGGGCGGCGTACGCGGAACTGGGCCTCACCCACTGGTCGTACGGCCGCTTCGACGTCGCCGAGGCGGGACTCCCCGCGTTTCTGACCGGCCTCGGCCCCTCCTGGGCCGGGCTCTCGCTGACCATGCCGCTCAAGCGGGCCGTCATCCCGCTGCTCGACATGGTCAGCGGGACGGCGGCGTCGGTGGAGGCCGTCAACACCGTCGTCATCGACGGCGACGGCCGGCGCACAGGTGACAACACCGATATCCCCGGCATGCTCGCCGCCCTGCGCGAGCGGGGCGTCGGCACGGTGGAGTCGGCGGCCGTCCTCGGCGCCGGAGCGACCGCGTCGTCCGCGCTCGCCGCGCTCTCCCGTATCTGTACGGGGCCCGTCACCGCGTATGTACGGAGTCAGGCCCGCGCCACCGAGATGCGCGGCTGGGGCGAACGGCTCGGCGTCGACGTCCGTACCGCCGACTGGTCACGGGCGGCCGACGCCCTCGGCGCGCCGCTGGTGATCGCGACGACCCCCGCCGGCGCCACCGACGAACTGGCCCGCCGCGTCCCCGTCGGCCCCGGCACGCTTTTCGACGTTCTGTACGACCCCTGGCCCACCGCTCTCGCCGACGCCTGGTCAGCCCGTGGCGGCCCCGTGGTCGGCGGTCTCGACCTCCTCGTGCACCAGGCCGTCCTCCAGGTCGAGTTGATGACCGGCCGCGTGCCCGCCCCGCTCGCCGTGATGCGCGCGGCGGGCGAGCGGGCGCTCGGGGCCCACCCCGTCTGACGGCCTCCGCCGGACGCGTATCCGCAGGCTGGACGGATTCACGGGACGGAGGGCCGGACATGGCAGGATCGGGACCCGAGGATGCGTACCGCAGTCGTACCGTCGAAGTAGCCGAGAATTACCGAGGAGCACCGTTGAGCAGGTTGCGCTGGCTGACAGCGGGGGAGTCGCACGGACCCGCACTCGTCGCGACGCTGGAGGGCCTTCCCGCGGGTGTGCCGATCACCACGGAGATCGTGGGTGATCACCTCGCCAGGCGGCGCCTCGGCTACGGACGCGGCGCGCGCATGAAGTTCGAGCGCGACGAGGTCACCTTCCTCGGCGGCGTACGGCACGGCCTGACCATGGGATCGCCGGTCGCGATCATGGTCGGCAACACCGAGTGGCCCAAGTGGGAGCAGGTCATGTCGGCCGATCCGGTCGACCCGGAGGTGCTGGCCGGTCTCGCCCGGAACGAGCCCCTGACCCGCCCGCGCCCCGGCCACGCCGATCTCGCGGGCATGCAGAAGTACGGCGTCTCCGAGGCCCGGCCGATCCTGGAGCGCGCGAGCGCCCGCGAGACGGCGGCCAGGGTCGCGCTCGGCGCGGTCGCCCGCTCGTATCTGAAGGAGACGGCCGGGATCGAGATCGTGTCCCATGTCGTCGAACTCGCCGCGGCCAAAGCCCCGTACGGCGTGTACCCGACCCCCGGCGACGTCGAGCGGCTCGACGCCGACCCCGTGCGCTGTCTGGACCCCGAGGCGAGCGAGGCGATGGTCGCCGAGATCGACCAGGCCCACAAGGACGGTGACACCCTCGGCGGTGTGGTCGAGGTGCTGGCGTACGGCGTGCCCGTCGGCCTCGGCAGCCACGTCCACTGGGACCGCAGGCTCGACGCCCGCCTCGCCGCCGCCCTCATGGGCATCCAGGCCATCAAGGGAGTCGAGGTCGGCGACGGCTTCGGCCTCGCCCGTGTGCCCGGCTCCCGGGCGCACGACGAGATCATGATCACCGACGAGGGCATCAGGCGCGCCTCGGGCCGCTCCGGCGGCACCGAGGGAGGGCTGACGACGGGCGAACTGCTGCGCGTACGGGCCGCGATGAAGCCCATCGCGACCGTGCCCCGCGCACTCGCCACCGTCGACGTCGCCACCGGCGAGGCGGCCAAGGCGCACCACCAGCGCTCCGACGTCTGCGCGGTGCCCGCGGCGGGCATCGTCGCCGAGGCGATGGTCGCGCTGACCCTCGCGGACGCCGTGGCCGAGAAGTTCGGCGGCGACAGCGTCCCGGAGACCCGGCGCAACGTCGAGTCGTACCTTGAGAACCTGGTGATCCGATGAGTGGCCCGCAGATCGTTCTGGTCGGCCCCATGGGGGTCGGCAAGACCACCGTCGGCGCGCTGCTCGCCGAACGCCTCGACACGGCCTACCGGGACACCGACGCCGACATCGTCGCCGCCGAGGGCCGGGAGATCTCGGACATCTTCTTCGACGAGGGCGAGCAGCACTTCCGGGACCTGGAGCGGGCCGCCGTACGGACCGCGCTCGCCGAACACTCCGGCGTCCTCGCGCTCGGCGGGGGAGCGGTCCTCGACAAGGACACCCGCGGACTGCTCGAAGGGCTGCCCGTCGTCTATCTCTCGATGGAGGCGAACGAGGCGGTCCGGCGCACCGGACTGGGCCTGGCCCGCCCGCTGCTCGCCATCAATCCCCGCCAGCAGTGGAAGCTGCTGATGGAGGAGCGCCGCTCCCTCTACACGGAGGTCGCGCGCGCGGTCGTGCCGACCGACGAGCGAGCGCCCGACGAGGTCGCCGAAGCCGTCATCGAGGCTCTGGACCTGGGCGCCGCGGCCATTCCCGACGCCGATCCGTCAGCCACCCCCGGCAAGGAGAACCACGCATGACGACGGACGAGGACCAGCCGGTCACCCGTATCCAGGTCGGCGGCACCGCGGGCCACGACCCGTACGAGGTCCTGGTCGGCCGGCGGCTGCTGGGCGAGCTGCCCGCGCTCATCGGCACCCGGGCCCGGCGCGTCGCCGTGCTGCACCCGGAAGCGCTCGCCGAGACCGGCGAGACGCTGCGCCAGGACCTGGCGGACCAGGGGTACGAGGCGGTCGCCATCCAGCTGCCGAACGCCGAGGAGGCGAAGACCGTCGAGGTCGCCGCCTACTGCTGGAAGGCGCTCGGCCAGACCGGCTTCACCCGCAGCGATGTCATCGTCGGCGTCGGTGGCGGCGCCACCACCGACATCGCGGGCTTCGTCGCCGCGAGCTGGCTGCGCGGCGTGCGGTGGATCGCCGTACCGACGACCGTCCTCGGCATGGTCGACGCGGCAATCGGCGGCAAGACCGGCATCAACACCGCCGAGGGCAAGAACCTCGTGGGCGCGTTCCATCCGCCCGCCGGGGTCCTCTGCGACCTCGCGGCGCTGGACTCGCTGCCCGTGCACGACTACGTGAGCGGCATGGCCGAGATCATCAAGGCGGGATTCATCGCCGATCCGGCCATTCTCGATCTGGTCGAGGCCGACCCCGAAGGCGCCCGCACACCCGCCGGACCGCACACCGCCGAGCTGATCGAGCGCTCGATCCGGGTCAAGGCCGAGGTCGTGTCCAACGACCTCAAGGAGTCAGGCGTACGCGAGATCCTCAACTACGGCCACACGCTCGCCCACGCCATCGAGAAGAACGAACGCTACAAATGGCGGCACGGCGCGGCCGTCTCCATCGGCATGGTCTTCGCCGCCGAACTGGGCCGCCTCGCGGGCCGCCTCGACGACGCCACCGCCGAACGGCACAGCGCCGTCCTGAAGTCCGTCGGACTGCCGCTGACCTACCGCGGCGACCAGTGGCCCAAGCTGCTGGAAACCATGAAGCTCGACAAGAAGTCCCGCGGTGACCTGCTGCGTTTCATCGTCCTGGACGGTCTGGCCAAGCCGACCGTGCTGGAGGGACCGGACCCGGCGGTACTGCTCGCCGCGTACGGGGAGGTGTCCGAATGACCCGTCGGGTGCTGGTGCTCAACGGTCCCAATCTGGGCCGCCTCGGTTCCCGCGAACCGGACGTCTACGGCTCCGTCTCCTACGCCGGTCTTGTGGAGACCTGCCAGTCGACGGGCAAGGAGCTGGGTCTGGCCGTCGACGTACGCGAGACGAACGACGAGGGCGAGATGATCCGCTGGCTGCACGAGGCGGCCGACGGATCGATCCCCGTCGTCATCAACCCCGGGGCCTTCACCCACTATTCGTACGGAATGCGCGACGCCGCGGCGCAGCGCACCGCGCCGCTGATCGAGGTGCACATCTCGAACCCGTACACACGCGAGGAATTCCGCCACACGTCGGTCGTCTCGGGTGTCGCCAGTGGCACGATCGCGGGGTTCGGCATCGGCTCGTACCGACTGGCGCTGCGCGCCATCGCCGAGGAACTGGACGGCTGAGGGGCGAGCCCGAACGGGCGGCCGGGCACTCGGGGAGGGCTTCCGGCGTTCTTACGGAAGCGACGGGGAACGGTACCGTTCGGGGGCAAGTCGGCCGGGTGGCCGAGCGGTCAGCGTCAGACGTACGAGACGGAGTGGCACCGGATGCAGCACGCAGTGGGGGCTCCGCTGCCGCCTCCCCATGGTTCGGCGCACGGAGCGGGCGGACAGGGCGCGGGCGCGTGGGCGCACGGCTCCCCGCCCCACGGTCCGCCACCGCACGGCACACCTCGCTCCGGCCCCCCGGCGGGCCCTCCCGCGCCCCACGGGCAACCACCCGTACCGGGCGCGGCGCCGTACGGCGCCCAGCCCGCTCCGGGCGGGCCTCCGGGCCCCCCGCCGCACGGCGCACCGCACCCGCAGCCCCACGGGGGACCGCCCCAGCACGGCGCGCCGCGCGCCCCGCAGGGGCCGCCGCCGTCCGGCCGGTCCACCGGCCCCCAGCGGATCCCGCAGGTGCCCGTACCCCCTCAGGGCCCACCGGCGTCACCGTCGCCGGACTCGACCGGGCACATCCAACTGCCGCCGGGCGGACCGGTTCCGCTCCCCGTGCCGCATCTCGCCGACAGCGGTACGGGCGCCGCCACGCTGGCCGTCCTGCTGATCGGCCCGGCCGGCGCGGGCAAGACGACCGTCGCCAGGCACTGGGCGGCCCGCCGACAGGTCCCCACCGCCCACATCAGCCTCGACGACGTCCGCGAGTGGGTCTGCTCCGGCTTCGCCGACCCGCAGTCGGGGTGGAACGAGCACTCCGAGGCCCAGTACCGCCTCGCCCGCCGCACCTGCGGCTTCGCCGCCCGTAACTTCCTCGCCAACGGGATCTCCTGCATCCTCGACGACGCGGTCTTCCCCGACCGCCCCGTCGTCGGGCTCGGCGGCTGGAAGCGTCATGTCGGCCCCGGCCTGCTGCCCGTGGTGCTGCTGCCCGGCCTGGAGATCGTCCTGGAGCGGAACGCGGAGCGCAGCGGCAACCGCAGACTCTCGGACGAGGAAGTGGCGGGCATCCACGGCCGGATGGCCGGCTGGTACGGATCTGGACTGCCGATCATCGACAACTCGAAGTACGACGTGGAGACGACGGCGCGGGTCCTGGACGACGTACTCGCCCGCTCGATCGCGAGCCCACCGGCCTGGTAGCCCCGATGCCGGTTCGCCAACGTCACCTCTTGGCGTCGCTTGGCGCCCGCCCGCTCGGTCGGACGCGTCGGCGCGCCGAGGCGGGCCGACGCTCATAGGCTCGATACATGTCAGAGGTGTATGCGGTCCGTCGCGGGCGGCTGCGCGACCGGTGCTCCGCGGTCGGCAGCGATGCCGCCCTGGTGTCACTCCCCGCGAACGTCCGCTATCTCGCGGGCGGCGCGCCTCCCGGTGCCGTCCTGCTGGTCGGCGTCGCCGACCAGCGCGACGTACTGCTCTGCCCCCGCACCTCCACCGGCGACCCCGCCGACGGCCGCCCCGACGAGCGGCTGCGGCTGAGCGTGCTCCCGACCACGACGGGCGATCCGGCCGTCGCCGCCGCGGACCTGGTCGACCCGTCCGCCGCACGGACCCTCGCCGTCGAGGAGCACCATCTGACCGTCGCCCGCCACCGCGCCATCCGCTCCGTGGCGCCCCGGCTGCTCCTCGCCGACCTCGGCCGCACCGTGGAACAGCAGCGGACGGTCAAGGACGAGGAGGAGATCTCCCACCTCCGTATCGCCGCCGAGATCTCCGACCAGGCACTCGGCGAACTACTCGAATCGATCCTCGTCGGGCGGACCGAACGGCATCTCGCCCTGGAGCTGGAGCGGCGCCTGGTCGACCACGGCGCCGACGGACCGGCCTTCCGCACCTCGGTCGCCACCGGGCCGAACGCCGGCCGCCCCGGTCACCGGCCGACGGACCGCAGGGTCGAGGAGGGGGATTTCCTCTCCGTTCGCCTGGGTGCCAAATACCACGGATACCGTTGCGAGATCGGCCGTACCTTCGTCATCGGCTCGTCGCCCGCCGACTGGCAGATCGAGCTGTACGACCTGGTGTTCGCCGCACAACGGGCAGGTCGGGAGGCTCTGACGCCCGGTACCGCCTACCGGGACGTGGACCGCGCGGCACGTCAGCCGCTGGAGTCGGCGGGGTACGGCGACGGGCTCGCGGTCCGTACCGGACACGGTGTCGGGCTCGAAATCGACGAGGACCCGCAGTTGGCACCCGCTGCCATGGGTAAACTGGACGCTTGTGTGCCGGTCACCGTCGAACCGGGGGTCCACCTTCCGGGCCGGGGCGGTGTCCGGATCGATGACACGCTCGTCGTCCGCCCCGAGGCGGACGGCGGACCCGAGCTACTCACCATTACGACCAAGGAACTGCTCGCGCTCTAGTGCTCCGGCAAGCTTTTTCGCCGGTCGCACCGGTGGCGCGCACCCGTGGTCCCACCCAGCTTCAGTCCAGGAGATTCCGCAACCGTGGCTTCCACGAACGACCTCAAGAACGGCATGGTGCTCAAGCTCGACTCTGGCCAGCTCTGGTCCGTCGTCGAGTTCCAGCACGTCAAGCCCGGCAAGGGCCCGGCCTTTGTGCGCACCAAGCTGAAGAACGTGCTCTCCGGCAAGGTCGTCGACAAGACCTTCAACGCCGGCGTGAAGGTCGAGACGGCCAGCGTCGACCGCCGCGACATGCAGTTCTCATACATGGACGGCGAGTACTTCGTCTTCATGGACATGGGCACCTACGACCAGATCCACATCAGCCGGGAGATCGTCGGCGACGCCGCGAACTTCCTCCTGGAGGGCTTCGAGGCCACGGTGGCGATGTACGAGGGCAACGCGCTCTACGTCGAGCTGCCCGCCGCCGTCGAGCTGGTCATCGAGCACACCGACCCCGGCGTGCAGGGCGACCGCTCCACCGGCGGCTCCAAGCCCGCCAAGCTGGAGACCGGTTACGAGATCGGTGTCCCGCTCTTCATCACGACCGGCGAGAAGATCAAGGTCGACACCCGCTCCGGCGAGTACCTCGGCCGGGTGAACAGCTAACCGTGGCCGCCCGCAACAAGGCCCGTAAGCGCGCCTTCCAGATCCTTTTCGAGGCCGACCAGCGCGGGGCGCCCGTGCGGACGGTCCTCGCGGACTGGCTCCGGCACGCCCGGACCGACGACCGCCAGCCGCCGGTCAGCGAATACACGATGGAGCTGGTCGAGGGGTACGCGGAATACGCCGAGCGGATCGACGAACTCATCTCCACCTACGCGGTGGGCTGGACGCTCGACCGGATGCCGGTCGTCGACCGGAACATCGTGCGGCTCGCCACGTACGAGCTGGTGTGGGTGGACGGGACGCCCGACGCCGTGGTGATCGACGAGGCGGTGCAGCTCGCCAAGGAGTTCTCCACCGACGACTCACCGTCGTTCGTGAACGGCCTCCTCGGCCGCTTCAAGGACCTCAAGCCGAGCCTGCTCCGCGCCGACTAGGCCTGTCGTTCGGACACCCCGGCAAGATCCGAACGACAGACCCTAGCGGCGTCGACAGTGTTCTCCAGCGCCGGACGGGCCGCACACGCGGCCCGTCCGGCGTTTTGAGCGCGGCCGGGGGCCGCCGAAGCCGGGCCCGGCGCCCCTCCTGAACGCCGGCCCGGACCCGGTCGTCCATGACTGGGCCATCCGGGTGACGTACTTCCCGGCGTGCCCCGGCCACCCGGTCGCGGGCACGCTCCCTCCGGCGCCGCCAGGCCGGCGGGGCCGCTGACCGCCGCCTGGGCGTCCCCGGAGCGGATCGGCGCCGACGGGGCCACGCGGCGCCCGCCCGCGCGTGCACCGGGCGACCAGGGCCCCTGCCGGGGGCGTCGACCGCGTCGCCGGCGTACGGCCCCTGGCCACACACGCCGCAGGGGCGGACCGCCGCCGCGGTCCGCCCCTACGGGATGTGACGTTTCTGCTGGTCTGTGCCGCGCCGCTCAGCTCTCGTCGTGGGCCACGGCGCGCCGCGCGTCCGCGTCCAGCACTCCCCAGCTGATCAGCTGCTCGGTGAGGACCGACGGCGACTGGTCGTAGATCACCGCGAGGGTGCGCAGGTCGTCCTGGCGGATCGACAGCACCTTGCCGTTGTAGTCGCCGCGCTGGCTCTGGATCGTCGCCGCGTACCGCTGAAGCGGGCCGGCCTTCTCCTGCGGGACATGGGCGAGACGCTCCAGATCCAGCACGAGCTTCGGCGGCGGCTCGGCGGCCCCGCCCGGCGTCGTGCCCGGCAGGAGCTCCTGCACCGGCACACCGTAGAAATCGGCCAGCTCGGCGAGGCGCTGCACGGTCACCGCGCGGTCCCCGCGCTCGTACGACCCCACCACAACGGCCTTCCAACGGCCCTGGGACTTCTCCTCCACGCCATGGAGGGAGAGGCCCTGCTGGGTGCGGATGGCGCGGAGCTTGGCCCCGAGCTGCTTTGCGTATTCGCTGGACATAAGGCTCCCCGGACGCTGGGAAATCTGCGGCTCCGCCGCGTGGCTGGTAACTCACTGTGAGGTTACGCAGCGTGACTTGGATGCGTCAAGCCGAATGGTCCGGACCCGCCCCGCCACAAGTCCGGAAAAGGCCGCCGGACCTGGTAATGTCGACGGCGCAAATCCGACGTCCTTTAACGTCCGTCCTGTGAGGCGGAGAAGGAGGTCCGTTTCTTATGGACACGCACAGCTCTGATGTCGCCCGCCCCGTGCTGGAGGCACCCGACATCGCACGGGCACTGACCCGTATCGCCCACGAGATCGTCGAACGCGCCAAGGGCGCCGACGACGTGGTTCTGCTCGGCATCCCCACCCGAGGCGTCTACCTGGCCCGGCGGCTGGCCGACAAGCTCGAAGAGATCACCGGCGGCAAGATCCCGTTCGGATCCCTCGACATCACGATGTACCGCGACGACCTGCGCATGCGGCCCGCCCGCGCGCTGGCCCGCACCGACATCCCGGCCGACGGCGTGGACGGACGGCTCGTCGTCCTCGTGGACGACGTGCTCTTCTCCGGCCGCACCATCCGTGCCGCGCTCGACGCGCTGGGCGACATCGGCCGGCCGCGCGCGGTCCAGCTCGCCGTCCTCGTCGACCGCGGCCACCGCGAACTGCCCATCCGCGCCGACTACGTGGGCAAGAACCTCCCCACCTCGCTGCGCGAGACGGTCAAGGTCCTGCTCGCCGAGGAGGACGGCCGCGACACCGTGCTGCTCGGCCTGCGCAGGCCCGATCCGGCCGCCGACCAGTAGCGCGGGTCCCTCCGTACGCCGCGGGCCCGCACAGGGCCGCCCGCACGCCGGCGCGCCCCCACGCCGCTGTGCCCGCCCGGTGGGACACCCCGGAACCCAGAGCCACCTCCACACAACGGAGCACACCCGATGCTGCGCCTCACAGGGGCAAGCCCCCGTACCCCCGGCCATCTCATCTCCGCCGCCGACCTCACCCGCGACGACGCCGTGCTGATCCTCGACACCGCCGAGGAGATGGCCCGTGTCGCCGACCGGCCCATCAAGAAGCTGCCGACGCTGCGCGGCCGGACCGTCGTCAACCTCTTCTTCGAGGACTCGACCCGCACCCGGATCTCCTTCGAGGCCGCCGCCAAGCGCCTGTCCGCCGATGTCATCAACTTCTCGGCCAAGGGCTCGTCGGTCTCCAAAGGAGAGTCGCTCAAGGACACCGCGCTGACGCTGGAGGCGATGGGCGCGGACGCCGTCGTCATCCGGCACGGCTCCTCGGGCGCCCCGTACCGCCTCGCCAACTCCGGCTGGATCGACGGCGCCGTCATCAACGCGGGTGACGGCACGCACGAACACCCCACCCAGGCGATCCTCGACGCCTTCACGATGCGCCGCAGGCTCGTCGGCGCCGACGCGGGCATCGGCCGGGACCTCGAAGGCCGCCGCATCACGATCGTCGGCGACATCCTGCACAGCCGCGTCGCCCGCTCCAACGTCCTGTTGCTGCACACACTCGGCGCGGAGGTCACCCTCGTCGCCCCGCCGACCCTGGTGCCGATCGGCGTCGAGACGTGGCCGTGCGACGTGTCGTACGACCTCGACCGGGTGCTGCCCAAGTCCGACGCCGTGATGATGCTGAGGGTCCAGCGCGAGCGGATGAACGCCGCCTTCTTCCCCACCGAGCGCGAGTACTCACGGCGCTACGGGCTCGACGGCGAGCGGATGGCCCGGATGCCCGCGAACTCGATCGTCATGCATCCGGGCCCGATGAACCGCGGCATGGAGATCACCGCCGAGGTCGCCGACTCCGACCGCTGCACGGCCGTCGAGCAGGTCGCCAACGGCGTCTCGACCCGCATGGCCGTCCTGTATCTGCTACTTGGCGGCAACGAGCCCGCCGTCACCCATTCCCGCGCGTCGTCCGCCACCGAGGAGAGCAAGTAACCATGAGCAAGACCCTGATCCGTGGCGCCAAGGTGCTCGGCGGCGAAGTGCGCGACGTACTCATCGACGGCACGGTCATCGAGCGCGTGGACACCTCCATCGACGCGCCCGGCGCCACCGTCGTGGAGGCCGGGGGGCAGATCCTGCTGCCCGGCCTGGTCGACCTGCACACGCATCTGCGCGAGCCCGGCCGCGAGGACTCCGAGACCGTCCTCACCGGCACCAGGGCGGCGGCGGTCGGCGGCTTCACCGCCGTGCACGCCATGGCCAACACCTTCCCCGTCGCCGACACCGCCGGTGTGGTCGAGCAGGTCTGGCGGCTCGGCCGCGAGTCCGGCTACTGCGACGTGCAGCCCGTCGGCGCCGTCACCGTCGGCCTGGAGGGCAAGCAGCTCGCCGAACTCGGCGCCATGCACGACTCGGCCGCCGGGGTGCGGGTCTTCTCCGACGACGGCAAGTGCGTGGACGACGCGGTGATCATGCGCCGGGCCCTGGAGTACGTGAAGGCCTTCGACGGCGTCATCGCCCAGCACGCCCAGGAGCCCCGGCTCACCGAGGGCGCCCAGATGAACGAGGGCGTCGTCTCGGCGGAACTCGGACTCGGCGGCTGGCCCGCCGTCGCCGAGGAGTCGATCATCGCCCGTGACGTCCTGCTGGCCGCCCACGTCGGCTCCCGCGTCCACATCTGCCATCTCTCCACGGCAGGTTCGGTCGAGATCGTCCGCTGGGCCAAGTCCAAGGGCTGGGACGTCACCGCCGAGGTCACCCCGCACCACCTGCTGCTGACGGACGAGCTCGTACGGTCCTACGACCCCGTCTACAAGGTGAACCCGCCACTGCGCACCGAGGCCGATGTCCTCGCGCTGCGCGAGGCCCTGGCGGACGGCACGATCGACTGCGTCGCCACCGACCACGCCCCGCACCCGCACGAGGACAAGGACTGCGAGTGGGCGGCGGCGGCCATGGGCATGGTCGGTCTGGAGACCGCGCTCTCCGTCGTCCAGCAGACGATGGTCGACACCGGACTCATCGACTGGGCGGGCGTCGCCGACCGGATGTCGGTGCGGCCCGCGCAGATCGGCCGGCTCGCCGGTCACGGGCGTCCCGTCTCGGCAGGTGAGCCCGCCAACCTCACGCTCGTCGATCCCGCTTACCGTGGAGTGGTGGACCCCGCGGGCTTCGCCTCCCGCAGCCGTAACACCCCCTACCAGGGCCGTGAGCTGCCGGGACGCGTCACCCACACCTTCCTGCGGGGCCGTGCCACGGTCGTCGACGGGAATCTGGCGTGAGCGCTGCACTGATCAATCTGGCCGCCGAGCAGAAGTCGGCGGAGGTGACCGACTGGGCCGCCCGTATCGGCTGGGCGGTGGGTCTGCTCCTGTTCATCGCCTTCGTGTACTGGCTGATGCGCCAGGGCTGGAAGTGGCGCGGAAGCCTCCAGTCCGATCTGCCGGAGCTGCCGCGGGTGCCCGAGAGCGATGCCGCCGGTGACGTGCGGCTGCGGCTCAGCGGCCGGTACCACGGCTCCACGACCGCCGGTCAGTGGCTGGACCGGATCGTCGCCCACGGCCTCGGTGTCCGCAGCCGGGTGGAGCTGACGCTCACCGACGCGGGCGTGAGCGTCGTACGGCCCGGCGCCACCGACTTCTTCGTCCCGGCGGGCCGACTGCGCGCCGCCCGGCTCGACAAGGGCATCGCAGGAAAGGTCCTCGCCGAGGGCGGGCTGCTGATCCTCACCTGGCAGCACGGCGAGCGGCTGCTCGACTCCGGCTTCCGCTCCGACCGCGCGGCGGAGCACACGGCCTGGGTCGAGGCGATCAACCTGATGAACCAGTCGATCACGACGAATCAGACACCAACCAAGGCCGCGTCGACCACGCCGACCAACGACGCACCCTTCACGACGGAAGGCACCGCACGATGACCCTCTCCACCCGGGGAGCCGCCGGCGCTCCCGCCGTACTCGTCCTGGAGGACGGCCGGAGCTTCCGCGGCCGTGCCTACGGGGCCGTGGGGGAGACCTTCGGCGAGGCGGTGTTCTCGACCGGCATGACCGGCTACCAGGAAACCCTCACCGACCCCTCGTACCACCGCCAGGTCGTCGTCATGACCGCCCCGCACATCGGCAACACCGGCGTCAACGACGAGGACGACGAGTCCGGCCGGATCTGGGTCGCCGGCTATGTCGTACGCGACCCCGCCCGCGTCCCGTCCAACTGGCGCTCCAAGCGCACCCTGGACGAGGAGCTGGTCCGCCAGGGCATCGTCGGCATCAGCGGCGTCGACACCCGCGCGCTCACCCGCCATCTGCGTGAGCGCGGCGCGATGCGCGTCGGCATCTTCTCCGGCGACGCGCTCCCCGGCGGCCTCCTCGACGACGACGCGGCGCTGACCGCCCGCGTGAAGGAGGCGCCCCAGATGAAGGGCGCCAACCTCTCCGCCGAGGTCGCGACCACCGAGACGTACGTCGTCCCGGCAGTCGGCACCAAGCGGTTCACCGTCGCCGCCGTCGACCTCGGCATCAAGGGCATGACCCCGCAGCGGATGGCCGAGCGCGGCATAGAGGTGCATGTGCTGCCCGCCACCGCCACCGTGGACGACGTGTACGCGGTCGCGCCCGACGGCGTGTTCCTCTCCAACGGGCCCGGCGACCCCGCCACCGCCGACCTCACGGTGGTCAAGGGCGTGCTGGAGCGCGGCACCCCGCTGTTCGGCATCTGCTTCGGCAACCAACTCCTGGGCCGCGCACTGGGGTTCGGGACGTACAAGCTCAAGTACGGACACCGCGGCATCAACCAGCCGGTGCAGGATCGTTCCACCGGCAAGGTCGAAGTCACCGCGCACAACCACGGGTTCGCCGTCGACGCCCCGCTCGACCAGATCTCCGACACCCCCTACGGCCGCGCCGAGGTCTCCCACGTCTGTCTCAACGACAACGTCGTCGAAGGACTCAGGCTCCTCGACCGGCCGGTCTTCAGCGTCCAGTACCACCCCGAAGCGGCTGCCGGCCCGCACGACGCCGCGTACCTCTTCGACCGCTTCGTCTCCCTGATGGAGGGCCAGCGTGCCTAAGCGCTCCGATATCCGGTCCGTCCTGGTCATCGGCTCGGGTCCGATCGTCATCGGCCAGGCGGCCGAGTTCGACTACTCGGGTACCCAGGCCTGCCGCGTCCTCAAGGCCGAAGGCCTGCGCGTCATCCTCGTCAACTCCAACCCGGCCACGATCATGACCGACCCGGAGATCGCCGACGCCACGTACGTCGAGCCGATCACCCCCGAGTTCGTCGAGAAGATCATCGCCAAGGAGCGCCCCGACGCGCTCCTGCCCACCCTCGGCGGCCAGACCGCGCTCAACACCGCGATCTCCATGCACGACAACGGCGTCCTGGACAAGTACGGCGTCGAGCTGATCGGCGCCAACGTCGAAGCCATCAACAAGGGCGAGGACCGCGACCTCTTCAAGGGCGTCGTGGAGGCCGTCAACGCCAAGATCGGGCACGGCGAGTCCGCCCGCTCCGTCATCTGCCACTCGATGGACGACATCCTGGCCGGCGTCGAGGAGTTGGGCGGCTACCCCGTCGTCGTACGCCCCTCCTTCACCATGGGCGGCGCCGGCTCCGGCTTCGCCCACGACGAGGACGAGCTGCGCCGGATCGCCGGACAGGGCCTGATGCTCTCGCCGACCACCGAGGTGCTTCTGGAGGAGTCCATCCTCGGCTGGAAGGAGTACGAACTGGAGCTGATGCGCGACAAGCACGACAACGTCGTGGTCGTCTGCTCCATCGAGAACTTCGACCCGATGGGCGTCCACACCGGCGACTCCATCACCGTCGCGCCCGCGATGACCCTCACCGACCGCGAGTACCAGAGGCTGCGCGACATCGGTATCGCGATCATCCGCGAGGTCGGCGTCGACACCGGCGGCTGCAACATCCAGTTCGCCGTCGACCCGGTCGACGGGCGGATCATCGTCATCGAGATGAACCCGCGCGTCTCGCGCTCCTCCGCGCTCGCCTCCAAGGCCACCGGCTTCCCGATCGCCAAGATCGCCGCGCGCCTCGCCGTCGGCTACACGCTGGACGAGATCCCCAACGACATCACCGAGAAGACCCCGGCGTCCTTCGAACCGACCCTCGACTACGTCGTGGTGAAGGTCCCGCGCTTCGCCTTCGAGAAGTTCCCCGCCGCCGACGCCACCCTCACCACCACCATGAAGTCGGTCGGCGAGGCAATGGCCATCGGCCGTAACTTCACCGAGGCACTGCAGAAGGCGCTGCGCTCGCTGGAGAGGAAGGGCAGCCAGTTCTCCTTCACCGGCGACCCGGCCTCCCTCGGTACCAAGGCCGAACTGCTGGAGCTGGCGAAGGTTCCCACCGACGGCCGGATCAACACCGTCATGCAGGCCATCCGTGCCGGAGCGAGCCAGCAGGAGGTTTTCGACGCGACGAAGATCGACCCGTGGTTCGTCGACCAGCTGTTCCTGATCAAGGAGTACGCGGACGAGCTGGCCGCCGCGGAGAAGCTCGACCCCGAGCTGCTCAGCGAGTCCAAGCGGCACGGCTTCTCCGACGCCCAGATCGCCGAGATCCGGGGGCTGCGCGAGGACGTCGTACGCGAGGTCCGGCACGCGCTGGGCGTGCGCCCCGTCTACAAGACGGTCGACACCTGCGCCGCCGAATTCGCCGCGAAGACCCCGTACTTCTACTCCTCCTACGACGAGGAGAGCGAGGTCGCGCCGCGCGAGAAGCCAGCCGTGATCATCCTCGGCTCCGGCCCCAACCGCATCGGTCAGGGCATCGAGTTCGACTACTCCTGCGTGCACGCCTCGTTCGCACTGACCGCGGCCGGGTACGAGACCGTGATGGTCAACTGCAACCCGGAGACCGTCTCCACCGACTACGACACCTCCGACCGGCTCTACTTCGAGCCGCTCACCCTGGAGGACGTCCTGGAGATCGTCCACGCGGAGACACTGGCCGGGCCCGTCGCGGGCGTCATCGTCCAGCTCGGCGGCCAGACACCGCTCGGTCTCGCCCAGGCACTCAAGGACAACGGCGTCCCCGTCGTCGGCACGCCCCCGGAGGCCATCCACGCCGCCGAGGACCGGGGCGCCTTCGGCCGCGTCCTCGCCGAGGCCGGTCTGCCCGCGCCCAAGCACGGCACGGCCACCACCTTCGACGAGGCCAAGGCCATCGCGGACGAGATCGGCTACCCGGTGCTGGTCCGCCCCTCGTACGTGCTCGGCGGGCGCGGCATGGAGATCGTCTACGACGAGACGCGCCTCTCCTCGTACATCGCCGAGTCCACCGAGATCAGCCCCACCCGGCCCGTCCTCGTGGACCGCTTCCTCGACGACGCCATCGAGATCGACGTCGACGCGCTCTACGACGGCACGGAGCTGTACCTCGGCGGTGTCATGGAGCACATCGAGGAGGCCGGCATCCACTCGGGCGACTCCGCGTGCGCCCTGCCCCCGATCACCCTCGGCGGCTTCGACATCAAGCGGCTGCGCGCCTCCACCGAGGCCATCGCGCGCGGCGTCGGTGTACGCGGCCTGATCAACATCCAGTTCGCGCTGGCCGGGGACATCCTCTACGTCCTGGAGGCCAATCCGCGCGCCTCGCGCACCGTGCCCTTCACCTCCAAGGCCACCGCCGTGCCCTTGGCCAAGGCCGCCGCACGGATCTCCCTCGGCGCCATGATCGCCGACCTCCGTACGGAAGGCATGCTGCCCGCGGGCGGCGACGGCGGCACCCTGCCCATGGACGCGCCGATCTCCGTCAAGGAGGCCGTCATGCCGTGGTCGCGCTTCCGCGACATCCACGGACGCGGCGTCGACACCGTCCTCGGCCCGGAGATGCGCTCGACCGGCGAGGTCATGGGCATCGACTCCGTCTTCGGCACGGCGTACGCCAAGTCCCAGGCAGGGGCGTACGGTCCGCTTCCTACGAAGGGCCGCGCCTTCATCTCCGTCGCCAACCGCGACAAGCGCTCGATGATCTTCCCCGCGCGTGAACTGGTCGCGCACGGCTTCGAACTGCTCGCCACCTCCGGCACCGCCGAGGTCCTGCGGCGCAACGGCATCAACGCCACGCTCGTACGCAAGCAGTTCGAGGGCACCGGGCCGAACGGCGAGAGGACCATCGTCCAGCTCATCCACGACGGCGAGGTCGACCTCATCGTCAACACCCCCTACGGCACCGGCGGCCGGCTGGACGGCTACGAGATCCGTACGGCCGCCGTGGCACGCGGCGTCCCCTGCCTGACGACGGTGCAGGCGCTCGCGGCAGCGGTCCAGGGCATCGACGCCCTCAACCACGGCGACGTCGGCGTCCGTTCGCTCCAGGAACACGCCCAGCACCTCATCGCCGCCCGCGAGGACTAGGAGGAGCCTGCTCTCATGTACCGACTCTTCTTTCGTCTCTTCTTCCGGCGGATGGACCCGGAGCAGGCCCACCAGCTGGCCTTCCGCTGGATCCGGTTCGTCGTCCGCGTCCCGGTGCTGCGCACCTTCGTCGCCGCGGCGCTCGCGCCTCGTTACGAGGAGCTGCGCACCGAGGCCTTCGGGCTGCGGATGCACGGCCCCTTCGGCCTCGCCGCCGGCTTCGACAAGAACGCCGTAGCCGTCGACGCCATGGCCATGCTCGGCTTCGACCACGTCGAGATCGGCACCGTCACCGGGCAGCCGCAGCCGGGCAACCCCCGGCAGCGGCTGTTCCGGCTGCCCGCCGACCGGGCGCTGATCAACCGCATGGGGTTCAACAACGACGGATCGGCCACCGTCGCCCTGCGTCTCGCCGCCCGCCGGGCCGTCTTCCGTACGACGGTCGGCGTCAACATCGGCAAGACCAAGGCCGTGGCGGACGACGGGGCGATCGGCGACTACGTGACGTCGACCGAGCGCCTGGCCGCCCACGCCGACTACCTCGTCGTGAACGTCTCGTCCCCGAACACCCCCGGCCTGCGCGACCTCCAGGCCGTCGACCAGCTGCGCCCGCTGCTGACGGCCGTACGCGAGGCCGCCGACCGGGTCGTCACGCGACGGCGGGTCCCGCTGCTGGTCAAGATCGCACCGGACCTCGCCGACGAGGACATCGACGCCGTCGCCGACCTGGCCGTCGAGCTGGGCCTGGACGGCATCATCGCGACCAACACCACCGTCGCGCGGCACGGCCTCGGCCTGAAGACGGCCCCCTCCCTGCTCGCCGAGACCGGTGGACTGTCCGGAGCGCCCCTCAAGGCGCGCTCACTGGAGGTCCTGAGGCGTCTGTACGGCCGTGTGGGCGACCGGATCACCCTGGTGGGCGTCGGAGGTATCGAGAACGCCGAGGACGCCTGGCAGCGGATCCTGGCGGGCGCGACGCTCGTCCAGGGCTACAGCGCCTTCATCTACCAGGGCCCGTTCTTCAGCCGCGGCATCCACAAGGGGCTCGCCGCCCGGCTGGCGACCAGCGAGTACGCCACCCTCGCCGAAGCCGTCGGCGCCGACACCCGGAAGGTGCACGCATGAACGCCGCCGAGAGCGAGGTCGAGCCCTTCGGGGCCCGGCTGCGCCGCGCCATGGACACCCGCGGTCCGCTCTGCGTGGGCATCGACCCGCACAGCTCGCTCCTGCACGCCTGGGGCCTGAGCGACGACGTCGCGGGCCTGACGGCCTTCACACGGACGGTCGTCGAGGCACTGGCCGACCGGGTCGCCGTACTGAAACCGCAGTCGGCGTTCTTCGAGCGGTTCGGCTCGCGAGGTGTCGCCGTCCTGGAGAAGGCGGTCGCCGAGGCGCGGGCCGCCGGCGCGCTTGTCCTGATGGACGCCAAGCGCGGCGACATCGGCTCCACCATGGCCGCGTACGCAGCGACGTATCTCGACAAGGACAGCCCGCTCTTCTCGGACGCCGTGACGGTCTCGCCGTACCTCGGCTTCGGCTCGCTGCGGCCGGCCCTGGACGCGGCACGCGTCAGCGGCTCCGGTCTCTTCGTGCTCGCGCTCACCTCCAACGCGGAGGGTGCAGAGGTCCAGCGGGCCACCGCCGAGGGCGGTTCCTCGGTCGCGCAGGTGATGCTCGACCACGCGGCCGTGGAGAACTCCGGGGCGACGCCGCTCGGTTCGGTCGGCGCGGTCGTCGGCGCGACCCTCGGCGAGGCCGGCGTGGATCTCGCCATCAACGGTCCGCTCCTCGCGCCCGGCATCGGGGCGCAGGGCGCGACCGCCGCCGATCTTCCGGGGGTGTTCGGCGCGGCCGTCGGAAACGTGGTGCCGAGCGTCAGCCGCGGCGTACTCCGTCACGGTCCGGATGTTTACGCCCTGCGTGCGGCGGCGGAGCGGTTCAGCGACGAGGTCCGGACGGCGGTTGAGGGCGCGGGCGAGAGCACGGACGGAGCGCGCTGACGCGGATTGAAGCAGAAAAGCGGGTTGTTTTGCCTGGAATGTCCTGGTCGAGCGATGCTGACCAGGACTTTTCGGCTGTTCTCGCTGACGAGAGCGGTCTTCACCGCTAGTCTCCGTCGAGAGCCAACGAGCGGAAGCCTCGCTCGTTGACTCGCCCTGGTGTGGAGCGAACCTGTTCCTCACCGGTCCGTATCCGACAGTTCGACATCCGAGGTGACGTAGGCGTGGCTCTTCCGCCCCTTACCCCTGAACAGCGCGCAGCCGCGCTCGAAAAGGCCGCCGCGGCTCGCCGGGAGCGGGCCGAGGTCAAGAATCGACTCAAGCACTCCGGCGCCTCCCTCCACGAGGTCATCAAGCAGGGTCAGGAGAACGACGTCATCGGCAAGATGAAGGTCTCCGCCCTCCTCGAATCGCTGCCCGGCGTGGGCAAGGTGCGCGCCAAGCAGATCATGGAGCGACTCGGCATCTCCGAGAGCCGCCGTGTGCGGGGTCTCGGCTCCAACCAGATCGCGTCGCTTGAACGCGAGTTCGGTGGCAGCGGCGCCTGACGTTCTCGGGCACCCCCGGGAACCTGGATAATCGCCGCATGGCACCAGAGGTACGTCCGCGACTGACCGTGCTCTCCGGCCCCTCGGGGGTCGGCAAGAGCACGGTCGTCGCCCATATGCGCAAGGTCCACCCCGAGGTATGGCTCTCGGTGTCGGCCACCACCAGAAAACCGCGTCCCGGCGAACGCCACGGCGTCCAGTACTTCTTCGTCACCGACGAGGAGTTCGACAAGCTGGTCGCCAACGGCGAGCTGCTGGAATGGGCGGAGTTCGCGGGCAACCGCTACGGCACGCCGCGTCGTGCGGTGCTCGAACGCCTGGAGGCGGGCGAGCCCGTACTCCTGGAGATCGACCTCCAGGGCGCGCGGCAGGTCAAGGACTCGATGCCGGACTCGCAACTGGTCTTCCTGGCGCCACCGAGCTGGGACGAGCTGGTCCGCCGGCTGACCGGCCGGGGCACCGAGTCGCCCGAGGTGATCGAGCGCCGGCTGGTGGCCGCGAGGGTGGAGCTGGCCGCCGAGTCGGAGTTCGACACCAGCCTGGTGAACACCTCCGTCGAGGACGTGGCGCGCGAGCTGCTAGCCTTGATGGCGGTTACCTGATCTCTGTCTGCTTTCGCGCAGCCGTCGGTAGCACCCGGTATTTCCTGTATTTCCCTGATTTATCTTTCGGAAGGCAAGAGAGTGTCCTCTTCCATTTCCACGCCCGAGGGCATCATCAACCCGCCGATCGACGAGCTGCTTGAGGCCACGGACTCGAAGTACAGCCTCGTGATCTACGCGGCCAAGCGCGCGCGTCAGATCAACGCGTACTACTCGCAGCTCGGCGAGGGCCTGCTTGAGTACGTCGGTCCGCTGGTGGACACACACGTCCACGAGAAGCCGCTCTCGATCGCCCTGCGTGAGATCAACGCGGGTCTGCTGACGTCCGAGGCCATCGACGGCCCGGCGCAGTAACGGCGACAGTTCCTTATCCCACGGGCCCGGCAGCGCGACTGCCGGGCCCGTGGTGTGTCATGGGGGAGACGCATCCATCCGAACGCGGGGAGACACGGTGGACCAGGCGGAGCGATCGGGACAGGCGGGCGGCAGGCCGAAGGTCGTCCTGGGGGTGAGCGGCGGGATCGCCGCGTACAAGGCGTGCGAGCTGCTGCGCCGGTTCACCGAGTCGGGCCATGACGTACGGGTCGTACCGACCGCGTCGTCCCTGCACTTCGTCGGCGAGGCGACCTGGGCGGCGCTCTCCGGCCACTCCGTCTCCACCCAGGTCTGGTCGGACGTCCACGAGGTGCCGCACGTACGCATCGGCCAGTCGGCCGACCTCGTCGTCGTCGCCCCCGCCACCGCGGACATGCTCGCCAAGGCGGCCCACGGCCAGGCGGACGACCTGCTGACCAACACCCTCCTCACCGCGCGCTGCCCAGTGGTCTTCGCACCGGCCATGCACACCGAGATGTGGGAGCACCCCGCCACCCGCGCGAACGTCGCGACCCTGCGCGAGCGCGGCGCCGTCGTCATCGAGCCCGCCGTCGGCCGCCTCACCGGCGTCGACACCGGCAAGGGGCGGCTGCCCGACCCCGACGCGATCTTCGAGGTCTGCCGCCGGGTGCTGGCGCGCGGCGTGACCGCGCCCGACCTGGCGGGCCGGCACGTCGTCGTCTCCGCCGGCGGCACCCGTGAGCCGCTCGACCCCGTCCGCTTCCTCGGCAACCGCTCCTCCGGGAAGCAGGGGTACGCCCTGGCCCGTACGGCGGCGGCCCGTGGCGCTCGCGTCACCCTCATCGAGGCCAACACCGGACTGCCCGACCCGGCCGGCGTCGACGTGGTGCGCGTCGGCACCGCCGTACAGCTGCGTGAGGCGGTCCTGAAGGCGACCGCCGACGCCGACGCCGTGGTCATGGCCGCGGCCGTGGCGGACTTCCGCCCCGCCGACTATGCCCAGGGCAAGATCAAGAAGAAGGACGGGGAGGAGCCGGCGCCGATCGTGCTGGTCCGTAACCCCGACATCCTCGCGGAGATCGGCACGGAGCGGGCCAGGCCCGGGCAGGTGATCGTCGGATTCGCCGCCGAGACGGACGACGTGCTCGCCAACGGCCGGGCGAAGCTGCGCCGCAAGGGGTGCGACCTGCTGGTCGTCAACGAGGTGGGGGAGCGCAAGACCTTCGGCGCGGAGGAGAACGAGGCGGTGATCCTCGCCGCGGACGGCGGCGAGACACCCGTGCCGTACGGTCCCAAGGAGGCGCTGGCCGACATCGTGTGGGACCTGGTCGTACCGGCACTCGGATCCGTGCAGACGAACGGGAAGTGAAATCTTCGTTCACTCCTCCGGTCGGGCAAAAACGGCTCAAACCAGGTGTTCCGGTTCCGGATCGGGGGTGATCGTCGTATCGCAGGACGGAGTGACACCCCTAACTCCACTCCCACAGTCCGAGACGTCTGGACCATCCGCGCCCTCGGCCGGATAAACTGGCCGAGGAACGACGTGGGGCGCAGCTCCCCGCCCGTTCCGCCAAGATCTAGCCAGCAGCCGCTGCAACCCCAGGGAGCGATGTGTCGCGCCGTCTGTTCACTTCGGAGTCCGTGACCGAAGGTCACCCCGACAAGATCGCTGACCAGATCAGCGACACCATTCTCGACGCGCTCCTGAAGGAGGACCCCACCTCGCGGGTGGCGGTCGAGACCCTGATCACCACCGGCCTGGTCCATGTGGCCGGCGAGGTGACCACCAAGGCCTACGCGCCCATCGCGAAGCTCGTCCGCGACAAGGTGCTGGAGATCGGCTACGACTCCTCGAAGAAGGGCTTCGACGGCGCCTCCTGCGGCGTCTCGGTGTCCATCGGCGCGCAGTCCCCCGACATCGCCCAGGGCGTCGACACCGCCTACGAGAAGCGGGTCGGCGGCGAAGAGGACGAGCTGGACAAGCAGGGCGCCGGCGACCAGGGCCTGATGTTCGGCTACGCCTGCGACGAGACGCCCGAGCTGATGCCGCTCCCGATCAACCTCGCCCACCGGCTCTCCCGCCGGCTGTCCGAGGTCCGCAAGAACGGGACCATCCCTTACCTGCGTCCCGACGGCAAGACCCAGGTCACCATCGAGTACGACGGCGACAAGGCCGTCCGCCTCGACACGGTCGTCGTCTCCTCGCAGCACGCGTCGGACATCGACCTGGACTCGCTCCTGGCGCCCGACATCCGCGAGTTCGTCGTCGAGCACGTGATCAAGCAGCTCCTTGAGGACGGCATCAAGCTGGAGACCGAGGGCTACCGCCTGCTGGTCAACCCCACGGGCCGCTTCGAGATCGGCGGCCCCATGGGCGACGCCGGCCTCACCGGCCGCAAGATCATCATCGACACCTACGGCGGCATGGCCCGCCACGGCGGCGGCGCCTTCTCCGGCAAGGACCCGTCGAAGGTGGACCGCTCGGCGGCCTACGCGATGCGCTGGGTCGCGAAGAACGTGGTGGCCGCCGGCCTCGCCTCGCGCTGCGAGGTCCAGGTCGCGTACGCGATCGGCAAGGCCGAGCCGGTGGGCCTGTTCATCGAGACCTTCGGCACCGCCTCGGTCGACGTCGAGAAGATCGAGCAGGCCGTCGCCACGGTCTTCGACCTCCGCCCGGCCGCGATCATCCGCGACCTGGACCTGCTCCGCCCGATCTACGCCCAGACGGCGGCGTACGGCCACTTCGGCCGCGAGGAGCCGGACTTCACCTGGGAGCGCACGGACCGCGTGGACGCGCTGCGCGCGGCGGCCGGTCTGTAAGGCGCTCGACGCACGTCGTACGGCGGCGGGTCCCGGACACCCCTGGTGTCCGGGGCCCGCCGCCGTACCGGGAGCATGCTCGGCGAGGGGCCGCCGGTGTCAGTGGTGTCTGTAAGAATTTGGCTGTGAGCAGCGACGACGAGCAGCCCGAGGAGTCCGCCGAAGACGGTGGGCCGGAGCAGCTCGCGCTCATTCGGGAGACCGTGCGGGCCGCCAAGGTGCCGCGGGCCAAGCCGCGGACGTGGCGGGGGGCGCCGTTGGCGGGGGAGTTGCCCGTCGCGCGGGTGGTGGTGAACAAGGGCGTGCTGCATCTCGACCAGTTCTTCGACTACGCCGTGCCCGAGGAGCTGGACGAGGCCGCCCAGCCAGGGGTGCGGGTGCGGGTGCGGTTCGGGGCCGGGGCGCATCAGGTGCGGGGTGGGCGGCGGGAGGGCGGGCGGCTGATCGACGGGTTCGTCGTCGAGCGGCGGGCCGAGTCCGACTACGCGGGGCCGCTCGCCGCGCTCGCCGGCGTCGTGTCGACGGAGCCGGTGCTCAGCGCCGAGCTGCTGGGGCTCGCGCGGGCGGTCGCCGACCGTTACGCGGGCAGCCTCGCCGACGTACTGCAACTGGCGGTGCCGCCGAGGAACGCGCGCGCGGAGGCCAAGCCGTCGCCCGAACCGCTGCCCGCGCCGGAGAAGCCGGAGGCGGGCACCTGGGAGCGGTACGCGAAGGGCGCGGCCTTCCTGGACGCGCTCGCCGACGGCGGCACCCCCCGCGCCGTGTGGACCGCGCTGCCCGGACCGCACTGGGCGGACGAGCTGGCGCGGGCCGTCGCCGCGACGCTCGCGTCGGGCCGGGGGGCGGTCGTCGTCGTGCCGGACGGCCGGGTGGCGGCGCGCGTCGACAGCGCGCTCACGGACCTGCTCGGCGAGGGGCACCACGCGCTGCTCACCGCCGAGGCGGGACCTCAGAAGCGGTACGGCCAGTGGCTCGCCGTCCGGCGGGGCGCGGTGCGCGCCGTCGTGGGGACCCGCGCGGCCATGTTCGCCCCCGTACGGGATCTCGGGCTCGTCGCCATCTGGGACGACGGCGACTCCAGTCACAGCGAGCAGCACGCGCCGCTGCCGCACGCCCGCGAGGTCCTGCTGCTGCGCGCCGCGCACGACAAGTGCGCCTTCCTGCTGGGCAGTACGGCATGCACGGTGGAGGCGGCCCAACTGGTCGAGACCGGCTGGGCGTTGCCCCTGACGGCCGACCGGGAGCGGCTGAGGGCCGCCGCGCCCCTGGTGCGGACCGTCGGGGACGGCGAGCTGGCGCGCGACGAGGCCGCGCGCGCGGCCCGGCTGCCGAGCCTCGCCTGGCAGGCAGTCAGGGACGGACTCAGGACCGGCCCGGTCCTCGTGCAGGTGCCCCGGCGCGGCTATGTGCCCCGGCTCGGCTGCGAGCGCTGCCGTGCCCCCGCCCGATGCCGTCACTGCGCGGGCCCCCTGGAGGCGCCCGAACAGCGGGAGTTGCACTGCGCGTGGTGCGGTCGCGGCGAGCCCGCCTGGCGCTGCGCGGAGTGCGGAGGTACGCGGCTGCGCGCCAGCGTCGTGGGGGCGCGGCGTACGGCGGAGGAGCTGGGCCGGGCGTTCCCGGCGGTCCCGGTGCGTACGTCGGGCCGCGACCACATCCTCGACACCGTGCCGGGCCGCCCCGCCCTCGTGGTCAGCACACCCGGCGCCGAGCCCGTCGCCGAAGGCGGCTACGCGGCGGCGCTGCTCCTCGACGGCTGGGCGATGCTGGGCAGGCCGGACCTGAGAGCGGGGGAGGAGGCGCTACGGCGCTGGCTGCACGCCGCCTCGCTGGTCCGCGGGCAGGGCGACGGCGGCACGGTCGTCGTCGTGGCCGAGCCGACGCTGCGGCCCGTGCAGGCGCTCGTGCGGTGGGACCCCGTGGGCCACGCCCAGCGTGAGCTGGCCGAGCGGGCGGAGCTGGGCTTTCCGCCGGTGTCCCGGATGGCGGCGGTGACAGGCCGGCCCGACGCGGTCGCCGCGTTCCTGACCGCCGCCGAACTGCCGCCCGACGCCGAGGTCCTGGGGCCCGTACCGCTGCCGGTCACCGACCCGGCCCGGCCCCGCAGGACCGGTGACCCACCTCCGGGCGAGGTGTGGGAGCGCGCGCTGCTGCGGGTGCCGCCGGGAAGCGGCGCGGCGCTGGCGGCGGCCCTGAAGTCGAGGCAGGCGAGCCGGCTGGCACGCGGTGGCGGTGACCCGGTGCGGATCCGGATCGATCCCCCCGACATCGGCTGACGGGCGGGGTGTTCAGCTTCCGGACGCCGGAACCGCTGCCGACGCGGCGGGTCCGGCGCCCACGTACCGGCGCCCGAGTACCAGCTCCCGGCGTCAGCCGTTGCGCGGGCCGGGGAACGCCCCCGGACGCGCCTCCTCGCGGAGCGGCTGCGCGGCGGCCACCGCCGACTGCGGTGGCATCGACCGCGCCGCCGGCACGGCCGGGACAACGGGCCCCACAGGGCCGATCGGGCGGGCCTGCGCGGCGTCCTGCGGACTGTCGCCGTCGGCGACGGCCGCCTGCTGGGCCGCCCGCCTCGTACCGTAACGGCGGTGCACCGCCTGCTTGGTGACACCGAGCGCCGAGCCGACCGCGTCCCACGAGAAGCCCAGCGAGCGATCGAAGTCCACGGCCGCCGTCACCAGGCTCTCGACACTGTCCCGCAACTCCTGCGCGAGACGGACGGTCGGGGCTGGCGCCCGGCCGTAGACGACGAAGCCCGTCGAGGGGCCTGAGCGGCGCGGGCGGTAGACGTTGCCCAACTGGGCTGTGAGAGTGCGCAATGCGTCCACCTGCCGGCGGACGCGCTCGATGTCCCGCACCAACAGGTGCAGATTTGCCCGGGCTTGTGCGTCGTGGGTTGCGTGGTCGGCCATGAACAAGCCTCTCGAACCGGCGTTGAAACGGATCGGGCCGCACCGGGCGGCCCGTTTGTGGTCAATCTCCCTTGACAACGCGCCACCCGCCGTTGTGGTCACGCTGCGGGGGCGTATGCGCATATGCGCGGGGCGTACGGGCTCCCGTACGCCCCCTGACCGCCGGCCCCTGAGGCCCCCACCCGACCGGGTCCGCCGGACCCGGTCCGGGCCCATAGACTGGTGCGCTGTCCGTCGTCGACCGTGCCGGTGCCCGCCGCCCGCCCGGCCCCGACAGGCTCTGAGCCGCACGAGAGAGCGAGGAAGTCCCGCAGTGAAGCTCGTCTTCGCAGGCACCCCCGAGGTCGCCGTACCCGCCCTGGACGCACTGATCGCCTCCGACCGGCACGAGGTCGCCGCCGTCGTCACCCGCCCCGACGCACCCGCCGGCCGGGGCCGCAGGCTCGTCGCCAGCCCCGTCGCCCAGCGCGCCGAAGAGGCGGGCATCGAGATCCTGCGGCCCGCCAAACCGCGCGACGAGGCATTCCTGACCCGGCTGCGCGAGATCGCCCCCGACTGCTGCCCCGTCGTCGCCTACGGCGCGCTGCTGCCCCGCGTCGCGCTCGACGTCCCGGCGCACGGCTGGGTGAATCTGCACTTCTCGCTGCTGCCCGCGTGGCGTGGCGCCGCCCCCGTACAGCACGCCGTCATGGCCGGTGACGAGACGACCGGCGCCGCCACCTTCCTCATCGAGGAAGGGCTGGACTCCGGTCCGGTGTACGGGGTGATCACCGAGGACGTACGGCCCACCGACACCAGCGGCGACCTGCTGACCCGCCTCGCCTTCGCCGGTGCCGGGCTGCTCGCCGCGACCATGGACGGCATCGAGGACGGCACGCTCAAGGCCGTACCGCAGCCCGCCGACGGCATCACGCTCGCGCCCAAGCTCACCGTCGAGGACGCGCAGGTCGACTGGACGGCGCCCGCGCTGCGCGTCGACCGCGTCGTACGCGGCTGCACCCCCGCGCCCGGCGCCTGGACGCTCTTCCGCGGCGAACGCCTCAAGCTGATCCAGCTCTCGCCCGTGACCGACCGCACCGACCTGGCCCCCGGGGAGCCCGCCGTCGGCAAGAACTCCGTGCACGTGGGCACCGGTTCGTACGCCGTCGAGCTGCTCTGGGTCCAGCCGCAGGGCAAGAAGCCCATGCGGGCCGCCGACTGGGCGCGCGGCGTCCGGATCGCCCCCGGTGAGCGGCTCGGCGCGGCAGGCGCCGCGGCGGACGTACGCTGAAAGCGACCGCCTTCCACAAGCAGCACCCATGACCTCTGACGCGTAGCACCTTGCGGAGCACCTTTGAACGAGCAGGCCCGTCGCCGTCCCCCCAAGACCTACCGCCGTCCCAAGAAGGATCCCGTGCGGATCCTCGCCTTCGAGGCGCTGCGGGCCGTCGACGAACGCGCCGCCTACGCCAACCTCGTCCTCCCGCCCCTCCTCAAGAAGGCGAGAGATTCGGGCGACTTCGACACCCGCGACGCCGCGCTCGCGACCGAGCTGGTGTACGGCACACTCCGCCGCCAGGGCACCTACGACGCGATCATCTCCGCCTGCATCGACCGCCCCCTGCGCCAGGTCGACCCGCCCGTACTGGACGTACTCGCCCTCGGCGCCCACCAGTTGCTCGGCACCCGTATCCCCACCCACGCCGCCGTGTCGGCCAGCGTGGAGCTGGCCCGCGTCGTGCTCGGCGACGGGCGCGCGAAGTTCGTCAACGCCGTCCTGCGGAAGATCTCCCAGGACGACCTGGACGCCTGGGTGGAGCGCGTCGCACCGCCGTACGACGAGGACGCCGAGGAGCACCTCGCCGTCGTCCACTCGCACCCCCGCTGGGTCGTCTCCGCGCTCTGGGACTCGCTCGGCGGCGGCCGGGCCGGCATCGAGGACCTGCTGGAGGCGGACAACGAACGCCCCGAGGTGACGCTCGTCGCGCGCCCCGGCCGGATCTCCGCCGACGCGCTGCTCGACACACTGGGCGAGGAGTCGGCGCTGCCGGGACGCTGGTCCCCGTACGCGGTCCGGCTCACCGAGGGCGGCGAGCCCGGCGCCATCGACGCCGTACGCGAGGGGCTGGCCGGAGTCCAGGACGAGGGCAGCCAGCTCGTCGCCGTGGCGCTCGCCAACGCGCCGCTGGAGGGCCCCGACGCGCGGTGGCTCGACGGCTGCGCCGGCCCCGGCGGCAAGGCGGCGCTGCTGGCCGCCCTGGCGGCCGGTCGCGGCGCGCGGCTGCTCGCCGCGGAGAAGCAGCCGCACCGGGCGCGCCTGGTCGAGCGCGCGCTCACGGGCAACCCCGGCCCGTACCAGGTGATCACCGCCGACGGCACCCGCCCGCCGTGGCACCCCGGCGTCTTCGACCGCGTCCTGGTCGACGTCCCGTGCACCGGACTAGGCGCCCTGCGCCGCCGCCCGGAGGCCCGCTGGCGGCGCCGCCCCGAGGACCTGGAGGGCTTCGCGCCGCTCCAGCGCTCACTGCTACGTGAGGCACTGAAGGCCGTACGCGTGGGCGGCGTCGTCGGCTACGCCACCTGCTCCCCGCACCTCGCCGAGACACGCGCCGTGGTCGAGGACGTGCTGAAGGGCCGGGGCGGTCCCGCCGCCGAGGCCGAGTGGGTCGACGCCCGGCCGCTGATGCCCGGTGTCCCGGCGCTGGGCGACGGCCCCGACGTCCAGCTGTGGCCGCATGTGCACGGCACGGACGCGATGTATCTGGCGCTCCTGCGCCGTACGGCCTGAGAGGCACCCGCCCTTAGGAAGACGCGGTTCTCCCTGTACGGCACGCCGGTGCGGCGATGCTGCCGTTCAGGGCCCGTTGACCCGCCGACCGCCGCCACCTCGCACCCCTGTCGCATCGGCGCAAGGCGAAGATCCGAGCCCCTGGAAGGGCGAGAGGCCGGCCGGAATCCTGAAAGAGTGAGACGTCGTCGGTGCAGCGGTCGGAGTGGGTCGCGGGGGTGCCGTCACATGCCGATGAGGTCTCTCGTAGGAGTTGCGATCGTGGCGAATGAGCGCCTGGTGACGTGGATCTGCCATCCGGACGACTTTCTGCCGGAGTACGTGGACAAGATCACCGTGCAGATGACCGAGCGCTGGGCGGAACCCTGCGCGAGGCACGGATTCGCCTTCCGGTTCATCAGCGCGAACGAGCTCGTGCCCGCGTGCGACGAGCGCCCCCGGCTGTGGCACGGCGGGGTGGATCTGCTCCGGACGCGGCAGGCGTACATCGTGGACGATGTGAGCGGCGACCCGCAGGCCACTCATTTCCTGCGGGGCATCTACCGGGCCATCGACGCCAGCGACTCCGTCCTGCTCAACCGCTCGCTCGTCGGGCCGGAGTGCCTGGAGCGCGACAAGCTGGCGATCCTGGCCCGTGCGTCGACGCTCGGGGTGCGGGTGCCGAAGACGGTGGCGCTGCCCTTCGGGCGCTACGCGCGCAAGGGTCTCGATGTCGTCCGCAAGGAGATCGGCGAGGGTCCGTACATCCTCAAGGCGCGCGAGATGGGCATCGGCTTCGGTGTGCTGAAGCTGGACAGCTACGAGCAGTTGCGGGCCGCCGTCGACATCGCGTCCCAGACCGGGCAGAGCTACATCGTGCAGGAGTATCTGCCCAACAAGGGCGATCTGCGGGTGGCGATGGTCGACGGGAAGTTCGCCGCGAGCATGCTGCGCAGCCCGGCGGAGGGCGCGTATCTCGCCAATATCACCCAGGGCGGCAGTTCGAGCGCCAACCCGGACGTGGCGGCCGTGCTCGGCGACGTGGAGCGGATCGTCGCGGATCTCCAGGCCGGATATCTCTGTGTGGACTGGCTGCTGACCGACGACGGGCCGGTGCTCGGCGAGTGGGGCACCGCCATGGCGGAGTTCTCCTCGATGCCCGAGCCCGCCCGGTCGCAGCTGGCCGACGCGTTCTTCCCGTGGGTCGGTCGGCTGCTGTCCGGGCCCGCCCCGGCGCCCCGCGCATGACGGGAACGGTTACCGAGACGGCGACGCCGAAGACGGGCTGGCACCCCCGGGCCGTGGGAGCGGGGCTGGGTTTCACCCTGCTGTCCAACTTCGGTCTGGCGATGGTGCTCACGCTGCTTCCGGTGGCGGTCCTGCACGGCGGGCGGATCGCGCCGTCCGTCTTCTCCTTCGCGCTGTCCGTGCATGTCGGCTCGGCCCTGGTCGGCGCGGTGGTCACGCCGATCGCGTTCAGCCGGGTCCATCCGGCCTGGGTCCTGACGATCGCCTCGTCGCTGAAGGCCGCCGGATTCGTCACCGTCGCCGTCAGCACCTCGGCCCCGGCGCTGTATCTCTTCGCGGTGCTGGCCGGTCTCGGCGTGGGCATCTCACGCCCCGCGGTGCGTTCCCTGCTGGTGGCCGCGGCGACCGACGACCGCCGCAGCCAGGTCTTCCAGGTCTTCTTCATCCTGCTGAACACCGCCTATGTGCTGGCGCCGCTCGCGGCGGGGCCGGTCGGGCGGGCCGGGGTTCCCGCGCTGCTCGCCCTGGCCGCCGTCGAGACGGCGATCGGGATCACCGTCGGACTCCTCGCCCGGGGGCTCGACTTCGCGCTGCCGCCCCGGGGTGCGAACGGGCTGCGTGGACGGCTCACCGTCCTCAGGACGCCCGCGGTGGCGGTACTGCTCGGCTACACCTTCGCGATCTACTTCGCGATGGGGTTCCTCTACGCGATGATCCTGCTGTACGAGGTGGTCAACCCCGCCCAGGCGGAGCACCGGACGCTGTTCCTCAGCTTCCAGCCGCTGGCGATCATCGCCATCCAGCTGGCGCTCCTGCCGTTCTTCACCCGGCTGAGGCGCGGCGCGCTGTATCTGATCGTCGCGGTGGGCGGGGGCACGGGGCTCGTGCTCTCCTTCACCGGCAGTCTGACGCTCGTCCTCGCGGGGCTGACGCTGTTCGCCGTCGCGGAGTGTCTGGCCTTCCCGAAGATCCAGGTGGAGGCGGCGGACACGGTGCCGCAGACACGGCTGGCGGATGTCATCGCGCTCGTCAGCCTGGTCACGGCCATCGGTGAGATCTGCGGGAACATGGCGGCCGGGCTCGCGGTCAGCACCTCCGCGTCCTGGCTGCCGCAGCCGGCCCACTTCGGCATGGGGGTGGGTGTGCTGGTCGGGCTGGTGCTGCTCGTGGCCGGTCTCGCGGTCACCCGGTACGTCATGCCCCCGGGCGCTTCCAAGGCCATGCCCGAGGTCGCGCCCGGGGGTTCCGCCGATGGTTCCCCGGATGGCTCACCCGACGACTCGCCGGACGCCCCGCCCGGCGCCTCGTCCGCCCGGGACGGGGATCGGTCCTGAACGTGGAGCCCCGGTGCCCGGTCAGTTCTGCCCGTCGATCAGCTTCCCCAGGAGATAGCCCGCGTGCATCCGGTTGCGGGCCCCGATGCGCGACATGATCTCCGAGATATGGCGCTGACAGGTCCGCAGCGACATGCCCATGCGGCGGGCGATCACCTTGTCCTCCAGCCCTTCCACCAGCAACCGCGAGATGGAGAGCTGGATGTCGACGGAGGTGCTCTTGACCTGGCCCCGGTCGTACGAGACGGGGAACGGCCTCGCCACCGGCCAGGCGCGTTCGAACGCCTGCACGGCGAAGTCCACGATGCTCCGGTCGCTGACGACCACGGCACCGTCCCGGTCGTACTGCGGCAGGACCGCGATCTCCCGGTCGAAGATGATCATCCGCATCAAGGCGTCGCCGAGCATGCGCACTTCGACGCCCCGCTCCGTCACATGGCGGACGTAGTCCACCATGACCTGGGAGAACTGGGCGGTGTGCTGGTAGACGGTGCGCATGGTGATGCCGCGGCCCAGCACCGCTTCCGTCCGTTCGAGGGACTCGCGCAGCACATCGGCGGGCCGGGCGCCGCCCGGCTGGGAGGTGAGGATCTCCGTCCGCGCCCCCGCCGAGAGTTCGGTCAGGACCGCCCGTACGGCGGCGACCTCGGGCAGGATCTCGATCCGGGGGCGGCGCAGCCGCTCGGCGGGACTCCGCTCGTAGATCTTGGTGAGGGTGTCCAGCTCCGTCATCATCCTGATGATCTGCTGCTGGCCGCTCTCCAGCTGCCTGATGGCGGGGGCGATGACGCCGGCGCCGAGCGCCCGGGGCGATCCCGGTGTGTACGTGCCGTCCCCGGCGCAATCGATCAGATGTAACTCCGTGAGGCGGCCGACCAATTGCCGCGCCCCGTCGATTCCGATTTCCAGCGCGGCGGCGATCTGCTCGACGGACGCGTTCCCCGAACCGCAGAGGAATGCGTAGGCCGTGGTGATCTCCTCGTCTATCGGGAACGGGGAACGATCAACATGGTGAGCTGGCATATTCACTGCACTACCTCATGTCCGAAGAATCCAGATTAATCCGTTCAGGCAATTTGGCGGGTTTTCGTCCCGTCGCATTCTCGCCTGGCGGTATTACGACGTGCATGCGCACTGGCGGCCCCCTCTCGGCGGGTGGCAGATTTACGTCGTATCAGGCACTGATTACGTCGGGGGAGAAGCGAGTCGTGCTGCGCTCAATCACATGTCCAACCGCGCCATATTCGGCCGTGGCCGGAATTCACAGCGGGACGGCGTGCTCACCGTCGATGGCGGACATCGGCCCCGATTCCGGACCGGGCAGGGCGTGATGTCCGAACTGCGCTACGGAGCGTACATTCTCGTTCACCGCACAGACAACGGCCGGATCGCCGAACTGGTCCTGAATCGGCCAGAACGCATGAACGCGGTTTCCGCCAACTTCGGCGCCGCGCTGGCCGACGCGACGGCTGATCTCGGACATGACCCCTCCGTCGGCGTCACCGTCATCACCTCCCGCTGCGAACGCGCCTTCTGCGTGGGCGCCGATCTCAAGGAGCGTGCCGGCTACACCGAGGCCGACCGGGCCGCGGCGCGGCCGGGCAGCCGGGCGGCGTACGCGGGCGTCCTGGCGCTGCCCATGCCGGTCATCGCCGCTGTTCAGGGCTACGCACTGGGCGGTGGCTACGAGATCGCGCTGTCCTGCGACGTCATCGTGGCGGACCCCGGGGCGACCGTGGGGCTGCCCGAGACCACGGTCGGGGTCATTCCGGGCGGCGGCGGTACGCAGCTGCTGCCGCGCAGGGTCGGCGCGGCCGTCGCGGCCCAGCTGATCTTCAGCGGGCGACAGGTACCGGCCACCGAAGCGCGCGACCTCGGGCTGGTGGACGTCCTCGCGCCCGCCGGCGCGGTCCGCGCCACGGCTCTCGATCTCGCACGGACCTACGCGGCCAACTCACCGGTAGCGCTGCGGGCCGCCAAGCGCGCGCTGCGACTGGGACAGGGCCGGGATCTGGCGGCGGGGCTCGAAGTCGAGGACGCCGCCTGGCACACGGTCGCCTTCTCGGCCGACTGGGTGGAGGGCGTCGCCGCGTTCAACGGCCGCCGCCCACCGGACTGGCCCGGATACCGTGGCGCGGACCAGAACGGGAATCAGCCTGCGGCAGCGAACGTACCGCCGTGAGGAGGGCGTCGGAGCATACGCCGGAAGCAACCGGAATTCAACTTTCTCCAGCCCGGCGACAGCGGCGCAATGGCTGAAAAACATGCCTCGGCCGACCGGTGCGGACAGGTAAATCTGTTGAACAGCGGACCAAGTGAGGAAATCGTGCTGGGGGAAATGTATCCGACCTCGCGCCACAGCGAGGCGCGTGCCGGTGAGTCGTCAAAGATTGAACTGGCAGAGAATCTCGACATTCTGACGCGGGCGCAGCTTGAGGAAATGCAGCAGCGCAACCTCGCCCGCACCGTGGACGCCCTGAAGAGGAATCCGGCGGTGGCCGCCGGCTGGCCCGGCGCGCTCGACGTGCGGGTGCCGCGCGATCTGCTCAAACTCCCCCTGTTCTCACCGGCCGACCTCCAGGCGTCCTGTCCGCCCGCCTCGGAGAACCTGGTGCTCGGCGACGGCCGCTCCGGGCTCGTCCTGCGCTCCAGCGGTACATCGGGACGGCGCAAGATGATCTACCACTCGTGGGAGTTCAGCCGCCGGGTCTCGGCTCTCGGCGCGCGCGGGGTGCGCAGCGCGCTGCGGCCGCATCCCCGCCGTATCGCCAACTTTCTCTACCCGGGCGAGCTGAACGGCGCGTTCACCTTCGCCCAGGAGGTCACGGAGCTGCTGCCGGCCATGTCGTTCCCCATGGGCAGCAGCGCCCTCGCCTCCCCGGAGACGGCGGAGCTGCTGCGCGAGAACCGGGTGGACGCGGTCATCTGCTCACCCTCGGCGGGGACGGGGCTGCTGACCGGCGACGCGACACGTGAACTCCTGTGCGGCGTGGGCAGTCTGCTGTACATCGGGGAGATCCTCGGTGAGAGCAGGGAGCGTCAACTCGCGGACGCCCGGCCCGATCTGCGGGTGCGTTCGTTCTCGTACTCCACCAGCGAGACCGGGCCCGTCGGCTACCAGTGCACCTACCAGAGCGGTTCGACCCACCATCTGCACGAGGACGTGCTGGTGGTCGAGGTGGTCGACACGGACGCCGAGCGGATACAGCCCGACGGCCGGGTCGGCGAGGTCGTCGTCACGATGCTCACCGACTCCGGTATGCCGCTGCTGCGCTACCGGATCGGCGACGAGGGATTCATCGAGACCCGCCCCTGTCTGTGCGGCAGTGCCGCGCGGCAGCTGACCCTCACGGGCCGGGTGGGCATGTCCATGAATGTCGACAGCACCACCATCTCCCGTGATCTGGTGATGGAGCAGCTGGCGACGCTGGGCATCAGCGACCCGGCCGACTGCCAGTTCGAGGTGACCCAGCACGATCCGGGCTTCTCGATCCGGCTGCTGGTCTCGGAACGTACGCCGCCCTCGGTCACGGCCGAGGACGCCGTCGCCGCGCTGCACGGTGCCTACCACATGGGGAGGGTCTTCACCGCGCCGCTGTACCGCGGGCTGACGCTGGAGCGGGTCGACAGCTCCGAGTTCCACCACACGGCACGGGGCAAGACACCCTTCTTCGTCAACCGCCCGGCCGGCTGAACTCCCTTCCGCGGCACGTTCGTCACGCCGTTCCCGCGAGATTTCCGCGCCGCTCCGACCGCTTCTTCTCACGCATCCGTACGCATCCCTGGAGACACCCCGATGCCTCGTACGATCGAACGACACAACTGGGTAGCCACGCGCGTAGACAAGACGTCGGACGCGCTGACCCGGGCCATCGCCACCGACCTGACCAGCCATGTCTTCACCGGGCGGGAGGGGAAAGCGGTGACGCTCGCCGACGGCCGCAGCGCCGTCGAGTTCATCTCCTGCTCCTATCTGGGCCTCGACACCCACCCGGCCGTGGTGGAGGCGGCCGTCGCCAGCCTGCGCCGGGTCGGCGTGCAGTTCTCCTCGTCACGCACCCGGATGCGGTACGAGGACCTCGAATCGCTGGAGCGGATGCTCGGCGTCATCTACGGTGGCCGGCACGCCACGTGCTTCACGGCCGTCGGCAGCGTCCACCTGGGGGTGCTGCCGCTGCTGGGAACGGGCGTGCTGCCCAGCTACCCCGTGTCGGTGAGCGGGGTCACCTTCCTGGTCGAGCGCACCGCGCACGCGTCCATCCAGGTCCTGCGCGGCGTGCTCGAACAGATCGGCGACGTGGACCGGTTCGACTGTGAGGACCTGGACGACCTCGCCGTCCGGCTGGCGGCGGTACGCGACGCCGGCCGCACGCCGATCGTCCTCGTGGACGGCGTGGGGTCCATGGGCGGGCTCATCGACGTGGGTGCGCTGTACGACCTGTGCGCGGCGGCCGAGGGCTATCTGTATGTGGACGACGCGCACGGTGTGTCGATCTCCGGTGAGCAGGGGGCGGGTTTCGCGTACGAGGAGTTCCGCCACCTGCCCGGCGGGCTGCCCGCTTCGGTGATCCTCGTCGGCTCGCTCGCCAAGGCGTTCGGCGGCAGTAACGGCGGCTTCGTCCTGTTGAACACCGAGGAGGACACGGTGGAGCTGCGAAGATTCGGCAATCCGCTGATCTTCGGCGGCCCCATCGCCCTTCCCGTCGTCAGCGCCTGCCGGGCGTCGGCGGAGCTGCATCTCGACGGTACGGTCGCGCGGCTCCAGCGGGATCTGTGGCGCAACACCGAACTCTTCGACTCCCGCATGGGAGGCGCGCTGTTCAACGCGGGCACCCGGTCGCCGATCCGCGGGGCGCTCTTCAAGAGCGAGGAGGACGCGCTGGTGGCCGCGGCGCGGCTGCGCAAGGCGGGTGTCATCGTCACCCCCGCGTTCTTCCCGACCGTGGCCAAGGGAAGCGGTCTGATCCGGATGGCCGTCTCGGCCGCGCACACCACCGAGCAGATCGAGCTGGCCACCAACGAGCTGGAGGTGCCGGCATGACCGCCCCAGCACCCACCGCCCCGGCCTCCCTCGCCGCTGCCGTGCCCACCGCGCCCGGGACCCGGGCGCCCGGACAGCGGCTCAGCACGGCGAACGCGGGGCCCCGGCCGTCGGTTGTCGGCTTCGGCACGGCCACCCCCGCCAACTCCTACACACAGCGCGAGATGCTGGAGCTGTTCGGCATCGAGGACCGCCGGATCAGGTCCGTCTTCCTCAACAGCGCCATCGAGCGCCGCTATCTGACGCTGCCGCCCGAACTGGCCGACGGCACACGGAAAACCGAGACCCAGGGCGAACTGCTCGCCAAGCACAAGGAGCAGGGCATCAGGACGGGCAGGGAGGCACTGGAGACGGCCCTGAAGCGGGCCGGGCTCGCGCTCCCCGATGTCGGATACCTGTGCTGTGTGACCACCACGGGGCTGCTCACACCCGGTTTCTCCGCCCATCTCGTCAAGGACGCGGGGCTGCCGGTCTCCACCGGCCGGCTCGACGTCGTGGGCATGGGCTGCAACGCCGGCCTCAACGCCATGGCCGCCGTCGCGTCCTGGTCGGCGGCCAACCCCGGGCAGGCGGCCGTCATGGTCTGCGCGGAGGTCTGCTCCGCCGCCTATGTCTTCGACGGCACCATGCGCACCTCGGTGGTGAACAGCCTCTTCGGCGACGGCGCGGCGGCCGTCGTGATGGTCACCGACCCGGCGGGAACGGCACACGCGGCGCACAGCGCGCACGCGACGGAGACGGCGGAAGCCGGCGAGGCGGCGCCCGTGGGCACCGTACTGAAGGCCGCCAGCCGCATCATCCCCGAAGCGGTGGACGCGATGCGCTACGACTGGGACGACGACCAGGGCAAGTTCAGCTTCTTCCTCGACCGTGACGTGCCGTATGTCGTCGGGGCGAACGCCGAGGAGGTGGTCGACCGGCTGCTCGGCGGCACCGGTCTGGAGCGCGCGGACATCGACCACTGGCTGGTCCACTCGGGCGGCAAGAAGGTCATCGACTCGGTGAAGGTCAACCTCGGCCTCAGCACGTACGCGCTGCGCCACACCACCGGGGTGCTGCGCGACTACGGAAACCTGTCGAGCGGCTCGTTCCTGTTCTCCTACGAGCGCCTGATGGAGGAGGGCCGGGTGCGGCGCGGTGACTACGGCGTGCTCATGACCATGGGCCCCGGCTCCACCATCGAGACGGCGCTCGTCCAGTGGTGACGGCACCCGTGCCATGACACCGACCGCACCCGCCGCACTGACCGAACCACCCCCACCTGACCCCACCACCCTCACCGCCCTCACCGGCGGACGACGAAGGAAGTGTGACCGTGTCCGGCACGGATACCGATACCCCCAACGCCCTGACCGTCCGTCTCCACGACGAGGCAGCCGCCGTCCTGACGGTCGGCGACGAGGAACTGACCCCGGCGCTGGTCGACCGGGTGCGCACCGCCGCCGAGAAGGCGGAGGGCGCCGACCGCGGTGTCGTCCTGCTCCTGCTGGGCGGCGCCGGCGCCGCGGAGGGCGTGTCCCCCGCCGGTACGGGCATCCATCTGGTCAACACCTGGGAGCGGGCACTGCGTCGGCTGGAGACCTCGGGGCGCCCCACCCTCGCGCTCGTGGAGGGCACCTGCACCGGCCCCGCGCTGGAGACGCTGCTCACCGCCGACTACCGGATCGCGGCAGGCGACACGCGCCTGCGGCTCTCGGGCGCCGAGGACGGCGCCTGGCCGAGCACGGCGGTGCACCGGCTGGCGCAGCAGATCGGCATGGCGCGGGCGCGCCGCCTGCTGCTGCGCCGCCCCTGGCTGGACGGTGAACAGGCCGCTGATCTGGACCTGGTGGACGAGACGGCGGACGGCGGCGAGGCTGCCCTGCGCCGCGCGGTGCTGGTGGCGGGCGAGCTGTCGGCCGTGCCGGGCCGCGAGTGGTCGATCCGGCGCAGGCTGCTGTTCGACGCCACCCTCAGTTACGAGGAGGCCCTGGGCGCCCATCTGGCCGCGTGCGACCGCAGTCTGCGCCGCCGCACCACGGCCGGACAGGCAGCGGCCGGACAGGCAGCGGCCGACGGCTCGTTGGCCCAGGCGCGCTGACCCACCGTACGAAGCGGCTTTCCGCCCGCCCGGACGGGGACCCGCACGCCCCCTCCCTCTCCCTCCTCGTCCGAAGGAACCGCGTGTCGACGTCAGGCTCCCCCAGATCCGTCTCCGCCCCCGCCACCGCCGTCGCCCCGGCGGGCGGTGCTGAGCTGTCCGCCGCCGCCCTCGCGCTGGCCGCCGAGATCCGCGACCGCGAGGCACCGCTGGCCGCGCTGCCGCCGCGCTCCGACCGCTCCGAGGAGCAGCAACTGGGAGCCGCGGCGGTCCACCGCGCCTGCCGCGAGCTGCGGGCCGCCTTCCTGCGGACCCACGCGGCGGCGGTCTACGACCGGCTGACCGAAGGACGTACCGTACGGCTCGGGCTGACCGAGCTGGCAGGCGCGGCGGCCGAGAGCTTCCCCGGACTCGTCCCGGACGGCGCCCAGCTGGCCGAGGAGCTGCGCCACGCGCAGGCGGACAAGGAAGGCCGGGAGATCGACCAGGGCATCTTCTTCCGGGAGATCCTGCGGCTGTCCTGCGCGGGCGCACATCTGGTCGACGTGATGCGGGACCCGACGCCCCGGGCACACGCGCTGCTGCCGGACTTCCGGGTCACAGGACGGGCCGAGCTGGGCAAGGTGACGGTGGAGCGGCACGGCGACGGCGGCCATGTGACCTTCCACAACGACTCCTGTCTCAACGCCGAGGACAACGAGCTGATCGCCCAGCTCGAAGTGGCCGTCGACCTCGTGCTGCTGGACGACGGGATCAGGGTGGGGGTGCTGCGCGGCGGGCCCATGACCCACCCGCGCTACCGGGGGCGTCGGGTCTTCAGCGCGGGCGTCAATCTGGCCGATCTGCACCACGGCCGGATTTCGTTCACCGGCTTCCTGCTCCAGCGCGAACTCGGCTACATCAGCAAGATGTACCGGGGTCTGTCCACACGGGGCCGCCCGGACACCTTCCCGGCGCACGGCGTGGAGAAGCCGTGGGTGGCGGCGGTGGAGACGTTCGCCATCGGCGGCGGCACCCAGCTGCTGCTGGTGATGGACAAGGTGATCGCCGCCGCCGACTCGTATCTCAGCCTCCCCGCCGCGCAGGAGGGCATCGTGCCCGGCGCGGCGAACTTCCGGCTGGCGCGGCTGACCGGCGGCCGGATGGCCCGCCAGGCGGTGCTCGGCGGACGCAAGATCTGGGCGGGCGAGCCGGACGCCCGGCTGCTGATCGACGAGGTGGTCGACCCGAAGGCGATGGACCGGGCGGTGGACGACGCGGTGACCCAGCTGGCGGCGCCCGCCGTGCTCGCCAACCGGCGCATGCTGCGTGTCTCGGAGGAGCCTGTCGACGCGTTCCGCGCGTACATGGCGGAGTTCTCGCTGGCCCAGGCCGAACGGCTCTACGGCGAGGACGTGCTGGACAAGGTGGGCCGCTTCTCGGCGCGGTCGGGGACGGGGCCCTCGGCCACCGATCCGCTGAAGCCCGGCGCGGAGACGGGCCGGTGACCGCCGGGGCGGGTGTCGTCCTGCGGCGCGAGAGCCTGCACAGTTCCCTGGGCTCCCCCGCCATGGGATCGATCAACTTCCTCAACGAGGTGATGGGCCGCTTCCCCGACGCGCTCTCCTTCGCACCGGGCGCCCCCCACATCAGCTTCTTCGACCAGATCGACATCCCCCGGCACATCGACCGCTATCTCCGCCATCTCACCGAGGACCGGGGGCTCAAGCCCGACCGGGCCGAACGGCTCCTCTACCAGTACGGGCCGAGCCGGGGTCTCATCGGCGATCTGGTGGCGGGCGCGCTCCGCACCGACCAGGGCATCGACGTGACGCCCGAGTCCGTGGTGATCACGGTCGGCTGCCAGGAGGCGATGCTGCTGGCGCTGCGCGCGCTCGCCGCCGAGCCCACGGATCTCGTGGCGGTCGTCAACCCGTGCTTCGTCGGTCTGTCCGGGGCGGCCGGCCTGCTCGGCGTGGACCTCGTCCCGGTCGACGACACCGACGACGGGATCGACTTCGACCGGCTGGACGACGTGTGCCGGGCCGCGCGCGAGGCGGGCCGCCGTATCCGGGCCCTGTACGTCGCGCCGGACTTCTCCAACCCGTCCGGCGGCTTCCTCGGCCTGGCGGACCGCCACCGGCTGCTCGACGTCGCCGCCCGCGAGGACTTCCTCCTGCTGGAGGACAACGCCTACGCGTTCACCGCGCGACAGCCGGGCGCGCTCCCGCCGCTGAAGGCGCTGCCCGGCGGTGAACGGGTCGTGCATCTGGGCACGTTCGCCAAGGTGTGCATGCCGGGAGCCCGGGTCGGTTACGTCGTCGCCGACCAGCGGGTACGGGACGCGTCGGGCCGCACCGGGCTGCTCGCCGACGAACTCGCCACCCTCAAGAGCATGGTGACGGTCAACACCTCGCCCATCGCCCAGGCCGTCGTCGGCGGCATCCTGCTGGAGCACCGGGGCTCGCTCGCCTCGGTCGTCAGAGCCAAGGCCGCGCTGTACCAGCGCAATCTGCGTCTGTTGCTGGACGCGCTGGACCGCGCGCTCGGACCGGGCACCGGCGCGCCCGCCGGGGTTTCCTGGAACCGGCCGCGCGGCGGCTTCTTCGTGCGGGTCCGGCTTCCCGTACCGGCGGACGAGCGGCTGCTCGAACGGTCCGCCCGCGAGTTCGGAGTGTTGTGGACTCCGATGTCCCACTTCTATCTGGGCAGCGGCGGGGACTACCAACTCCGCCTGGCTTGTAGTTACTTGGACCCCGACGCGATCAAGGAAGGGGTCGCCCGACTGGCCCGCTTCCTGCACGCGGTCTGTCCCTCCTGACGGTATGTCCCTCCTGAAGAAACACGAGAACCTGATGGACGTCACGAACTCCGCCCCCGCCCCCGCTCCCGGCCCGAGCAGACGGCATGTCCTGGCCGTGAGCGGTGCGGTGACCGCCGGCGCGCTGACCGCCGGGGGTACGAGCGCGGGCCGGGCCGCCGCGGCCGGCACGGAGCCGGGGCGGCCCGCCGAGCGACCCGGCGGTACGCCTCGTGCCGTCACCGTCACCGTCTCCGAGGGCACCAACATGGCCGCCGCCCTCTCTCCCGACGGCACCGGCCTCGCCGTCGACGTACTGAGCGCGATCTGGCTGGTCCCCGGTGCGGGCGGCGCCGCCGTCCGGCTCACCGGCGAACTGCAGGACGCCACCCAGCCGCACTGGGCGCCGGACGGCAGCCGTGTCGTGTTCCAGTCCTTCCGCGACGGCGCCTACCAGCTGTGGTCGGTGAAGCGCGACGGCACCGGCCTCACCCGGCTGACCGACGACGCGTATGACAACCGCGAGCCGCAGTACGCGCCCGACGGCAGCCGGATCGTCTTCACCTCCGACCGGTCGGGCAGCAACGACCTGTGGCTGCTCGACCCGGCCACCGGCGTCCGTACGCAGCTCACCACCGGCCCCGACGAGGACGGCACACCCGCCTGGTCGGCGGACGGCAGCACGATCGTCTGCACGGTGAACGACGCGGCGATCGACTCCGTGGACGTGGCGACCGGGACCAGGACCCGGCTGATCACCGCGAGCGCCGGAGCGAAGATCTTCGGCCCGGCGCCGAGCCCGGACGGGCGCCGGGTGAGCTATGTGCAGTTCGCGGGGACCCGAGCCGATGTCATGATCGACGGCCAGGTGGCCGCCGCCGGCGAGGACGTGCACGCCGTGCGCACATCCTGGACCTCGGACAGTGACCTGCTCTACACGGCAGGCGGGCGCGTCCGGCGGCTGCGCCCCGGCGGCACCCCCCGGACGGTGGACTTCACCGCGACGGTCACCTTCACCCGCAAGCCCTGGACGCCGCGGGTCAGGGACTTCACCTCCCAGGCGGCCAAGCAGGCCAAGGGAATCGCGAGCCCGGTCGTCTCCCGCGACGGGCAGCGCATCGCCTTCCGGGCCCTGAACGCGCTGTGGGTGATGAAGACCGGCGAGGCCCCCGTCAGACTGGCCGACGACGGATTCTTCAACTCCGACCCCGACTGGTCCCCCGACGGCACGGCCCTCGTCCACGCGAGCGACCGCTCGGGAACGGCCGCGCTGTGGCGCCGGGACCTCACCGGCGGTGAGCCGGTACGGCTGACCTCCCTGCCGGGCGCGCAGCTCACCCCCCGCTGGTCCCCGGACGGCACGAAGATCGCCTACCAGGACGAGAACGGCGCGACCTGGGTGCTGGAACTCGCCTCCGGCGCCGTACGCCAGGTGCTGCCCGTCCTCTTCCAGCCGGGCCGCCCCACCTGGTCCCCGGACGGCGCCCACCTCGCGGTCGCCGCCAACCAGCCCTACTCCAGGCGCAACCGGGCCGGGCTGAGCGAAGTCCTCACCGTCGACCTGGCCACCGGCGCCACCCGCTCCCAGCCCGTGGCCGCCCACCGGTCGATCGCCACCCGGGGCGACGACGGACCCGTGTGGACCCCGGACGGCAAGCACTTCGTCTTCGTCATGGAGAGCACGGCGTGGCGGGTGCCCGTCGATCCCACCGGACAGATCACCGGCGCACCCGAGCAGATCACCGCGGAGGTCACCGACTCCCTCTCCGTGGACACGCGCGGCCGTCTCTTCTATCTGAGCAACGGCACGCTGCGCACCGTCCCGCTCACCGGCGGCACCCCGCATACCGTGCCCGTCCCCCTCACCTACCGCAGACCGGCGACTGCCCGCACCGTGGTGCTCCGCGCCGGTGCCGTGTGGGACGGGCGCGCCCATCAGTTGCGCGGCGCCGCCGACATCGTCGTCAGGGGCGACCGGATCGCCGCGATCCGCCCCGCGGGACAGGGCCGGGGCGACACCGTCGTGGACCTGTCGGGCCTGACCGCGATGCCCGGCCTGGTCGACGCCCATCTGCACTGGCACATACGCGGCCGGCAGTGGGGCGACCGCACGGGACGCCTGCTGCTGTCGTACGGCATCACCACCGTGCTGTCACCGGGCGATCCGGCCTACCAGATGGTGGAGACGAGGGAGGCCATCGAGTCGGGCGCCCAGGTGGGGCCGCGCTTCTTCGGTACGGGCGACGCCCTGGACGGGGCGCGGGTGTTCTGGAACTTCGCCCGTCCCGTGGTCGGCACCGACCAGCTGCGGCTGGAGATGGAGCGCGCCGAACGGCTCTCGTACGACCTCGTCAAGACCTACATCCGGCTGCAGGCCCCACTGGAGCGCGCGGTCACCCGCCAGGCACACGAGCGGGGGCTGCTCGTCACCTCGCACTACGCCTACCCGCACGCGGCGTACGGCATGGACGCCATGGAGCACACGGGCGGCGGCAACCGCGTCGGCTACTCGCAGACCCAGACCCGGCTGGGCAGGGCATACCAGGACGCCATCGCCGTCCTGACGGCCGCCGGGATGCCCGTCACCTCCACGCTGATGAACTCCTCCGTGCTGCTCGCCGACGACCGTTCCCTGGTCACCGACGAACGGACCCGCCTGCTCTACCCGCCGTGGGACTACACGGCCCTGGTGGCCAAGGCGGACGCGGCCGGCGGCCCGGACGCCGGGCTGAACCGCGCGCTGCTGGCGGGCGGCGTCGACATGCTGCTGCGCGTACAGCGCGGCGGCGGCAGCGTCATCGCGGGCTCGGACGCCCCGCTGGACGATCCCGCCCTGTCGCTGCACCAGAACCTGCGCGCGATGGTGCGGGGCGGCTTCACCCCGTACGAGGCGCTGCGCACCGCCACCGCCAACCCCGTCCGGCGCATGGGCGTGGACGACGACCTCGGTGCGCTCGAAGCGGGCATGCTCGCCGATCTGGTCTTCGTGGACGGCGATCCGCTGCGGGACATCGACGCGGCGGCGGCCGTACGGACGGTGGTGACGGGCGGCACGGTCCGTACGGTGTCCTCGTTGCTGGAGCCCTTCAGGGCCACACGTACGCCGTCTCCCGCTGCCAATGCGAAGGAGCGGTCCCTGGTGTCCGCGCGGACCGAGCGCCGGTACGGGTGGCAGGACCCGCGCCCCGGCGGGACGGGCTGTCTGTGCTGAGGAAGAGCTGAGGGAGAACCGGCGGGGGCCGGGTCGGTGGCCACTCCGGCGCCCACTCCCACCGCCGCCCACAGAATCGGTGAATCGCACACGGAACCGTTGAAACGCGAGGATTGCGCGCTGTGTGCCCGGCCCCGGCGCCCGATGCCGCCCATCGCGGCGGGGAAGTCGCCCGGAGCATGGCAGGCTTGGCACATGGCCCAGATCAACCCCAGCATCCTGTCCGCCGATTTCGCCCGTCTCGCCGATGAGGCGAAAGCCGCCGAAGGCGCCGACTGGCTGCACGTCGATGTCATGGACAACCACTTCGTGCCCAATCTGACCCTCGGTGTGCCGGTGGTCGAAGCGCTTGCCCGCGCGACGGAGACCCCGCTGGACTGCCATCTGATGATCGAGGCCCCCGACCGCTGGGCGCCGCAGTACGTCGAGGCGGGAGCCGGTTCGGTCACCTTCCATGTGGAGGCGGCGGCGGCCCCTGTACGCCTCGCGCGGGAGATCCGCGCCAAGGGCGCGCGCGCCTCGATGGCGCTGAAGCCCGCGACGCCAGTCGAGCCGTACGAGGACCTGCTCCCCGAACTCGACATGCTGCTGATCATGACCGTCGAGCCGGGCTTCGGCGGCCAGGCCTTCCTGGACATCATGCTGCCCAAGATCCGCCGCAGCAGGGAGCTGATCTCCAAGCACGGACTGGAGCTGTGGCTCCAGGTCGACGGCGGAGTCTCGGCCGAGACCATCGAACGGTGCGCCGACGCGGGCGCCGACGTCTTCGTCGCGGGATCGGCGGTGTACGGCACGGACGACCCGGCGGCAGCCGTACGGATGCTGCGCCACCAGGCCGACGAGGCGACCGCCTCGGCCGGCTGGGCCTGTGCCCACTGAGCCACAACTCCACACGGCCGCCGGGCCACGGCTGAATGAACGGCGCCCAACCGGGCTGATCAAGGACCGCCGAGTCTGACAGGATGAGAGCGCGTCCAGAGTGTGAACAGCAGTGAGGAGATCGCGGTGTCTGGTATGTCGGCGGGTCGGTCGGCCCTGCGCATGGGACCCGCGGAATTGGTGCAGGCGGCGGCCATGGCCCGGCGCTTCTATCTGGAGGGCAAGTCCAAGATCCAGATCGCCGAGGAGTTCGGCGTCAGCCGCTTCAAGGTGGCCCGGGTCCTGGAGACCGCGCTCGAACGCGACCTCGTGAGGATCGAGATCCGCGTCCCCGCCGAGCTGGACGCCGAGCGTTCCGACGCCCTGCGGGCCCGCTACGGCCTGCGGCACGCCGTCGTCGTGGAGTCGCCCGCCGAGACCGCCGACGAGTCGCCCGACCCCGAGAACCTCGGCGAGGTCGCCGCCGACCTCCTCGGCGAACTGGTTGTCGAGGGCGACATCCTCGGCCTCGCCTGGGGCCGCTCCACCATCCACATGGCCGCGGCCCTCGACCGGCTGCCGCCCTGCACCGTCGTCCAGCTGACCGGTGTGTACGACGCGGGCACCGCCGAGCGCGGCTCCGTCGAGGCCGTACGCCGCGCCGCGCAGGTCTCCGGCGGCGAGGCGCACCCGATCTACGCCCCGATGCTGCTGCCCGACCCGGCGACGGCCGCCGCGCTGCGGGCCCAGCCCGGAATCGCCCGCGCCTTCGAGTACTTCGACAAGGTCACCGTCGCCGCCGTCTCCATCGGCTCCTGGGAGCCGGGGATCTCCACGGTCCACGACATGCTCACCGACGAGGAGCGCTCGCACTACGCGTCCCTCGGGGTCGAGGCCGAGATGTCCGCGCACCTCTTCGACGCGGAGGGGCGGCGGGTCGGACGTGACCTCGGTGAGCGGTGCATCACCGTCGAGGCCGACCGGCTGCGCCGTATCCCCGAGGTCGTGGCGATCGCGGGCGGCCAGCGCAAGGGCGCGGCCATCGGAGCCGTTCTGAGATCCGGACTCGTCACGAGCCTGGTGACCGACACCGCAGCCGCCGACTTCCTGCTGCACGACTTCGCGCCCGGCCCCCGCCCGGCCCTGGAGCGCGCGGACCCCGACGGCGAGTGAGTCCGGCGCTCCCCGGTGACCAGCACGTACGCGGTCTCGGGCGAAGCCACCAACGCCCCCGGCGCGCATCGGCCGATGGTACGGAAAGCACCCCGCCGGTTCGCCAGAAACGTGTGCCATCGGCGATGATGACGTAGGAGCCGCAGCCGGGACCGTCACCGGTCGGAGCTGACTCCCCACCCGCCCTTTCCGTAGAACCGCAGGTGAGAGAGTCGGTATGCGTTTCCTCAATGATCTGAAGCCGCCGTACGACCTGACGTACGACGATGTGTTCATGGTGCCGAGCCGTTCGGCCGTCGGCTCCCGGCAGGGCGTGGACCTCGCCGCACCCGACGGCTCCGGCACCACCATCCCCCTCGTCGTCGCCAACATGACGGCGATCGCGGGCCGCCGGATGGCGGAGACCGTCGCCCGGCGCGGCGGCCTCGTCGTCATCCCGCAGGACATCCCGATCGAGGTCGTCACCGAGGTCGTCTCCTGGGTCAAGACGCGCCATCTCGTGCTCGACACCCCGATCATCCTGGCACCGACGCAGACCGTCGGCGACGCCCTGTCCCTGCTGCACAAGCGGGCGCACGGTGCCGGAGTGGTGGTCGACGGCGATCTGCGTCCCGTCGGGGTCGTCACCGAGCACGACCTGACCGGGGTCGACCGGTTCACCCAGCTGTCCGAGGTCATGTCGAAGGACCTGCTGCTCGTCGACGCCGGCATCGACCCGAGCGAGGCGTTCGACCGGCTCGACGGCGCCAACCGCAAGCTGGCACCGGCCGTCGACGGCGACGGCAAGCTGGTCGGCATCCTCACCCGTAAGGCGGCTCTGCGCGCCACGCTCTACACCCCGGCCACCGACGCGCAGGGCCGGCTCCGTATCGCCGCCGCCGTCGGCATCAACGGCGACGTCGCGGGCAAGGCGCAACAGCTCCTCGACGCCGGCGTCGACACGCTCGTCGTGGACACCGCGCACGGCCACCAGGAGTCGATGCTCACGGCGATCAGGGCCGTCCGGGCGCTCGATCCGAAGGTGCCGATAGTCGCGGGCAACATCGTGGCCGCCGAGGGCGTGCGCGATCTCATCGAGGCCGGCGCGGACATCATCAAGGTCGGTGTCGGGCCCGGCGCCATGTGCACCACCCGCATGATGACCGGCGTCGGGCGACCGCAGTTCTCCGCCGTCCTGGAGTGCGCCGCCGAGGCGAGGAAGTACGGAAAGCACGTCTGGGCGGACGGCGGCGTCCGCCATCCGCGCGACGTCGCCATGGCGTTGGCCGCCGGTGCGTCGAACGTCATGATCGGTTCCTGGTTCGCCGGTACGTACGAGTCGCCCGGCGACCTCCAGCAGGCCGCCGACGGACGGCTCTACAAGGAGTCGTTCGGCATGGCGTCGGCACGCGCCGTACGGAACCGTACGAGCGAGGAGTCGGCGTACGACCGCGCCCGCAAGGCGCTCTTCGAGGAGGGCATCTCCACCTCGCGGATGTTCCTGGACCCGGTGCGGCCGGGTGTCGAGGACCTGATCGACTCGATCATCGCCGGGGTCCGGTCCGCGTGCACCTACGCCGGGGCCGGCTCGCTGGAGGAGTTCGCGGAGAAGTCGATCGTCGGTGTGCAGAGCGCGGCCGGTTACGCGGAAGGCAAGCCGCTGCACGCCAGTTGGAGTTAGCAGGGGCCGCTCCCACCTCTCTGACCTGCCATCTCTCCCTCGTACGCGGGACGTTGTCCCGGTTGTCGCAGCCGCGGTGACCGGGACTGGCATATCCCGGTCGGGATCCGGGAGACATGACTGGGTTCGGTCTGGGTACACGGGCTGTGCACTGTCCAACGGAACAGGGGAGGACACAGTGTCCACGGCGAACACAGTCCCGACCGACAGCACGCGGTACGGCACCCACCAGGCCGACTTGGCGGAACTGGGGCTTCCGTACGTGGAGTGCCCGGCGGACGTGGCACCCAAGGACGCACGGGAGATCTCGCGGATCTTCTTCGTCCGGCTCGCGGAGCTGGAGGAAGGCACACACGAGCACAACTACGTCCGCAACACTCTCATCGAGCTGAACCTGGCCCTCGTGCGGTACGCGGCGACGCGCTTCCGCAACCGCTCGGACCAGATGGAGGACATCGTCCAGGTCGGCACCATCGGCCTCATCAAGGCGATCGACCGCTTCGAGCTGAGCCGCGAGGTGGAGTTCGCGACGTTCGCCGTCCCGTACATCGTCGGTGAGATCAAGCGCTTCTTCCGTGACACGAGCTGGGCCGTCCATGTGCCGCGCCGGCTCCAGGAGTTGCGGATCGACCTGGCCAAGGCGACCGACCACCTGTCGCAGGAGCTGGACCGCGCGCCGACGACGCCCGAACTCGCCGACCACCTCGGCCTCGACGAGAACGAGGTCATCGAAGGCGTCGTCGCGAGCAACGGCTACACGGCCGGCTCGATCGACCTGCCGTCGGACGACACCGCCGACTCCTCGTCCCCGCTCTCCGACCGACTCGGCGCGCCCGACGCGCAGTTGGAGGCCGCGGAGAACGTGCAGGCGCTCAAACCGCTGATCGAGGAGCTGGACGACCGCGAGCGGTGGATCCTCCAGATGCGCTTCGGCGCGGAGATGACGCAGTCGGAGATCGGGCAGGAGCTGGGTGTCTCCCAGATGCATGTGTCGCGACTGCTGTCGCGGATCACCGGGCGGCTGCGGGAGGGCCTGCTGGCGGTCGAATGACCGATCGGCACGCCGGGCGGTCCCAGACCGCCCGCACCCGCTTGCCGCCGGGCAGCGGCCGGATCTCCACGCGGGCCCTTCGCGCGGTGCGGGGCGGCGTCGGCCTCGTGGTCTACTTCGATACGGGGCGCGCCGCCCCCTCGGCCGGCCCCGGCAGAACCACCACCCGCAGAGAAGTGATCCGCCCGCAGTGCGACTGAACAAGCTCGACGAACGCATCGTGCACGCCCTCGCCGAGGACGCCCGCCGCTCCTTCGCGGACATCGGCTCCGAGGTGGGCCTCTCGGCGCCCGCCGTGAAACGGCGCGTCGACCGGCTGCGTGCCGAAGGCGCCATCACGGGCTTCACCGTGCGGGTGGACCCGGCCGCGCTCGGCTGGGAGACCGAGGGGTTCGTCGAGATCTACTGCCGGCACAAGACCTCGCCCGAGGACATCCGGCGTGGTCTGTCGCGCTACCCGGAGGTGGTGTCCGCGTCGACCGTCACGGGCGACGCCGACGCCGTGGTCCAGGTCTTCGCGTCCGACATGCGCCACTTCGAGCGGGTGCTCGAACTGATCGCGGGGGAGCCGTACGTGGAGCGTACGAAGTCGGTCCTGGTGCTCTCCCCGCTGCTCAGGCGCTTCTCGTCGGGCGCACCCGGCTGACGCCGACGGTTGTGGTGCCGGGGCTCCCGTCCCCTGTGCGGGAGCCCCGGCCGTCTCACGCCGCGCCGGTCGGCCGGCTCAGAACTCCGGCTCCCAGGGCAGCACCTTGAAGTCGCCGGTGCCCGCCTTGACCTTCTCGAACGGCGCGGAGCTGACGCACTTCGGCAGCTGGGGCTGCTCCACGGGATTTCCGGTGGAGGCCCAGCTGTAGCCCAGCCGGTCCTTCCCGCCCACGTCGTGCACCGTGACGCCGACCCGCAGGCCCTCGGCACCCGGCAGGCCGGACTTGGTGATGACGCCGCTCACGACGGCCACCTTCCCGCCGGTGAGCAGGCAGTCGACCGTGGCGTCCGCCGACGCGCCGTCGCCGTTCAGGTAGTGGCTGAACCGGAAGGTGCCGGTCGCCTTGGTCGGGTCGCCGTTGTCCTTGGCGGCGAGGTGGGCGTCGAAGGTGAAGGTGATGTCGTCACCGAGCGAGCGGTACAGCTTGGCGGAGCCGGTGAGCGCCGCCGCCTCGCGCGTCGTGCCCCGGTCACCCGCTCCGGCGCCGTCGGTGTCCGTCGCGACGGCCGATCCGCCGGTGATGGCGACGGCGGTGGCGATCAGCAGCGCGGCCCCCACCACCGCGGCGCGGCTGCGGCGGCGGGGCGACGGTGCGGCAAGACTCATGGAAATCCCCCTTCTCAGGAGTACCGGTTCCCCCGGTACCGATGACCTGCGCCGGGCTCCCCCCGGCTCGATCACCGTCCCGCGCGGGCCCCCACCGGGGCGTCACGCCACGGTCCCCGTCCACTCCGCCGAACGGCGGAGAACCGGCTACGACCAGCGGCGCAACGAATCGCCGTGGACAGGCCCGAAGACGCAACGAACGCCCCGCCCACACGCAACAGAGGCGCCTTGTCGCGGCGGAAGCCGGAGCCGTACCGTCAAGGCGTCCCCCCGAACACCTGACGTCCCGAGGTCCGCCATGCCGTCGTCGCGTATCGCCCTGCTCCAGAGCTCCGGCCGGCCCGGCGACACCGTGAAGAACCTTGAGGTCGTCGACGGCGCCGCCCGTGCCGCCGCGGCCGGCGGGGCGTGCCTGCTGGTCTGTCCCGAGATGTTCCTCACCGGCTACGCGATCGGCGCGGACGTGTCCCGGCTCGCCGAGACCGCCGACGGCCCGGCCGCCGGGGCCGTGTCCCGTATCGCCGACGAGTACGGCATCGCGGTCCTGTACGGCTACCCGGAACGCTCCGCCGACCCCGCGCGGCGGGAGACGATCCACAACGCCGCCCGGCTCGTCGGCCCGGACGGCTCGCCCCTCGCCGACTACCGCAAGACCCACCTCTTCGGCGGCTTCGAGCAGGAGTGGTTCACGCCGGGCGACACCCCCGTCGTCCAGGCCGACCTCGACGGCCTGCGGGTCGGAATCATGATCTGCTACGACGTCGAGTTCCCGGAGAACGTACGCGCCCACGCGCTCGCCGGGACCGATCTGCTGCTGGTGCCCACCGCCCAGATGCATCCGTTCCAGTTCGTCGCCGAATCGGTCGTCCCGGTGCGCGCCTTCGAGAACCAGATGTATGTGGCGTACGTGAACCGGACAGGCCACGAGGGCGAGGGCGCCGACGCGTTCGAGTTCGTCGGGCTGAGCTGCCTGGCCGGGCCGGACGGCACCACGCGCGCGAGGGCGGGCCGCGGCGACGAGTTGCTGTTCGGCGACGTCGACCCCGAGCTGCTACGGGCCTCCCGCGCCGCCAACCCGTATCTGCGTGACCGGTGCCCCGGCCTGTACGGCTCGCTGCACTGACCGGGACAGCGACCGCGACCGCCCCGCGACCGCCCGCGACATCCCCAAGACCGCCCCCGCACCACACCCGCACGCCCCCGCAAGGAGTCCGTACCCCATGACGTCCACGGTGCCCACCTCCGTCCAGCACTCCGAGGCGCAGCCGTCGGCCGCCCTGCCGCCGATCACCATGTTCGGTCCGGACTTCCCGTTCGCGTACGACGACCACCTCGCCCACCCCGCGGGCCTCGGCCAGATCCCGGCGACCGAGCACGGCGCCGAGGTCGCGGTCATCGGCGGCGGACTCTCCGGCATCGTCGCCGCGTACGAACTGATGAAGATGGGCCTGCGTCCCGTCGTCCACGAGGCCGACCGGATCGGCGGCCGGCTGCGCACCGTCGGCTTCGACGGCTGCGACCCCTCCCTCACCGCCGAGATGGGCGCGATGCGCTTCCCCCCGTCGTCCACGGCGCTCCAGCACTACATCGACCTGGTGGGCCTGGACACCGAACCGTTCCCCAACCCCCTTGCCCCCGGCACCCCTTCGACCGTCGTGGACCTCAAGGGCGAGTCGCACTACGCCCGTACGATCGACGACCTGCCGCAGGTCTACCGCGACGTCATGGCGGCCTGGAACACCTGCCTGGAAGAGGGCGCCGACTTCTCCGACATGAACCGTGCCATGCGCGAGCGCGACGTACCGCGCATCCGGGAGATCTGGGCGCGGCTGGTGGAGAAGCTCGACAACCAGACCTTCTACGGTTTCCTCTGCGACTCCGACGCCTTCAAGTCCTTCCGGCACCGAGAGATCTTCGGCCAGGTCGGCTTCGGTACGGGCGGCTGGGACACCGACTTCCCCAACTCGATCCTGGAGATCCTGCGCGTCGTCTACTCCGAGGCCGACGACCACCACCGCGGCATCGTCGGCGGCAGTCAGCAACTGCCGCTGCGGCTCTGGGAACGCGAGCCCGCCAAGATCACGCACTGGCCGCTCGGCACCTCGCTCTCCTCCCTGCACGGCGGCGTGCCGCGCGGCGCCGTGACCCGGCTGCGCCGCACGGCGGGCAACCGGATCACCGTCACCGACGCCTCGGGGGAGATCCGCACCTACCGCGCCGCCGTCTTCACCGCGCAGTCCTGGCTGCTGCTTTCGAAGATCGACTGCGCCGACTCGCTCTTCCCGATCGACCACTGGACGGCGATGGAGCGCACCCACTACATGGAGTCGTCCAAGCTGTTCGTGCCGGTGGACCGGCCGTTCTGGCTGGACGAGGCCGTCGACGACCGGGGCGAGCCGACCGGCCGCGACACCATGTCGATGACGCTCACCGACCGGATGACGCGCGGCACGTACCTCCTGGACAACGGGCCTGGCAAGCCGGCCGTCATCTGTCTCTCCTACACCTGGTGCGACGACAGCCTGAAGTGGCTGCCCCTGTCGGCGAACGAGCGGATGGAGGTCATGCTGAAGTCGCTCGGCGAGATCTATCCGAACGTCGACATCCGGGCGCATGTCATCGGCAGTCCGGTGACGGTCTCGTGGGAGAACGAGCCGTATTTCATGGGCGCGTTCAAGGCGAACCTGCCGGGTCACTACCGCTACCAGCGCCGCCTGTTCACCCACTTCATGCAGGACCGGCTGCCCGCGGACAAGCGCGGGATCTTCCTGGCGGGCGACGACATCTCCTGGACGGCGGGGTGGGCCGAGGGCGCCGTACAGACCGCGCTGAACGCCGTGTGGGGCGTGCTGACCCACTTCGGCGGCGCGACGGACGCGACGAATCCGGGGCCGGGTGACGTCTACGACGCGATCGCGCCGGTGGAACTGCCGGAGGACTGAGCGGCCCCACCGGTCACTTCCCCTGGTCCCCGCTGTCGTACGTGGACGTGCCGGAGTCGAGCAGCGGTCCGTCGCCCTTCAGATGCGGCGGGGCGAAGGCGCGGAGCACGTGGTAGCCGACGATCACCACGAGCGTGCCGAGCGCGATCCCGCTGAGTTCGAAGCTGTCGGTGAACTTCAGGCTGACCCCGCCGACACCGATGATGATGCCCGCGGCGGCCGGTACCAGATTCAGCGGATTACGCAGATCCACCCCGGCGTTGATCCAGATCTGCGCACCGAGCAGACCGATCATGCCGTACAGGATGACCGTGATCCCGCCCAGCACCCCGCCCGGAATCGCGGCCACGACGGCGCCGAACTTCGGGCAGAGTCCGAAGAGCAGGGCGAAGCCGGCGGCGGCCCAGTACGCCGCGGTCGAGTACACGCGGGTCGCGGCCATCACGCCGATGTTCTCGGAGTACGTGGTGTTGGGCGGCCCGCCGACGGCGGTGGAGAGCATCGAAGCGGCGCCGTCGGCGGCGATCGCCGTGCCCAGCTTCCCGTCGAGCGAGGTGCCGGTCATCTCGCCGACGGCCTTCACATGCCCGGCGTTCTCCGCGATCAGCGCGATCACCACCGGCAGCGCGACCAGGATCGCCGACCACTCGAAGCTCGGCGCGTGGAAGTCCGGCAGGCCTATCCAGTCGGCCTTACCGACCATGGACAGGTCCAGCCGCCAGTGGTCCACGGACTCCGCGCCGCCCGCCGGGGAGTGGATCTTTCCGAAGACCCGGTCGAAGAGCCAGGAGACGCCGTAGCCGAAGACCAGTCCGAGGAAGATCGCGATACGTGACCAGAAGCCGCGCAGACAGACCACGGCCAGCCCGGTGACCACCATCACCAGCAGCGCGGTCCACTGGTCCTGCGGCCAGTACGTCTTGGCGGAGACCGGCGCCAGATTGAATCCGATGAGCATCACGACCGCGCCCGTCACCACCGGCGGCATCGCGGCGTGGATGATCCGGGCGCCGAAGCGCCGCACGGCGAGCCCAGCGAGGAAGAGCGCGACGGCGACGACGAAGACCGCGCCGGTCACGGTGGCGCTGTCGCCGCCCGCCGCCCGGATGGTCGCGGCGACCCCGACGAAGGAGAGCGAACAGCCGAGATAGCTCGGCACCTGGCCGCGCGTGGCCAGCAGGAACACGATCGTCGCGACGCCGGACATCATGATCGCGAGGTTGGGGTCGAGACCCATCAGGACGGGCGCGACGAACGACGCGCCGAACATCGCCACCACATGCTGGGCGCCGAGTCCCGCCGTACGGGGCCAGGAGAGCCGTTCATCGGGGCGTACGACGGCGCCGGGCGCAGGCGTGCGCCCGTCGCCGTGCAGGGTCCAGCGCACACCGAGCTTCATGAGGGGTGGCTCCACTTCCGAGATACGGCGCCGAAAAGATCAGCGTCATGGTAGGGCCTGCTGTCTACGGGCTTCGGGCCGCGTCCACAAGCCCCCAGCTCCTCACCATCCGGCCTCGGTCGTCGCCGACAGCGCCCGGATGCGGCAGGCCAAGGCCCGACTGCACGTCGGCGAACCGGAGTTGCGCCGCACCCAGCGCCAACAGGCGCCGTACTGGTGGCCGTCGCAGCCCAGGACCGGACCCGTCAGTCGTTCTGCACGGAGGGCGCGGGTGCGGGGCCGGGCGCGGGTGCTCCGGCATCCGGTGCCCCGGCGTCCGGAGCCGTACGCCGGTCCCCGGTCCTCAGCACGCTCGCCCCCAGCACCAGACCGAAGGCCAGCACGGTCACCAGCCCGAAGGAGACGACCAGCGACGTCGCGTCGGCCACCGCGCCGATCGCCGAGGGGGCGATCAGCCCCGACGTGTACGTGATCGTCGCGACGCCCGCGATGGCCTGGCTGGGGTTGGGCCCGCTGCGCCCGGCGGCGGCGAAGGCCAGCGGTACGACCACCGCCACCCCCAGCCCGACGAAGGCGAACCCGCCCATCGCGACCACCGGATTCGGCGCGAAGACCACCAACGCGCCCCCGAGGGTGGCGGAGAAGCCGCCCACCCGCACGCAGCGCACGGCGCCGAAGCGGTCGACGACCCGGTCGCCGAGCAGCCGCGCGATCGCCATGGTGAGCGCGAAGGCCGTGGTGGACGCGGCGGCGAGACCGGGGGAGGTGTCCAGTACGTCCTCCAGATACACCGCCGACCAGTCGAGGCTCGCGCCCTCGGCGAAGACCGCGCAGAACCCGATCGCGCCGATGAGCAGCGCGGACTTCGGCGGCAGGGCGAAGCGTGGCGGCGGCTCGTCGTCCGGCGCGCTGCGCAGGTCGAGCACCCACCGGCAGGCGAGCAGGCCCACGACCGTGAGCACGGTGGCCGCGATCAGATGGTGCACGCGCGCGTCGCTGTCCAGGTGGGCGGCGAGCGTGCCGCCCGCCGAGCCGAGAAGCGCGCCCGTGCTCCACATGCCGTGCAGGCTGGACATGATCGACTTGTCGAGCCGGTTCTCGATCTCCACGCCGAGCGCGTTCATCGCCACGTCGGACATGCCCGAGGTGGCGCCGTACACGAAGAGCGCCAGGCAGAGCGTCAGCAGGTTGGGGGCGAGCGCGGGCAGCGTGAGGGAGAGCGTCCAGAGCGCGAGCAGCCCGCGCAGCGCCGTACGCGCGCCGAAGCGGTGGCTGATCGCGCCGGCCAGCGGCATCGCGACCGAGGCGCCGATGGCGGGGAAGGCGAGCGCGAGGCCCAACTGCCCGGCGCTCAGGCCCGCGTGGTCCTGGATCCAGGGGATACGGGTGGCGAAACTGCCGGTGACGGAGCCGTGCACACAGAAGACCGCGGCCACGGCGAACCGTGCCTGGCGCAGTCGTTGTTTGTCGAAGACCGGTGTCCCAGTCGGCATTGCGTCTCGTCCTCCCCGTGCGGCGCGGTGACGCCCGCCCAACAGTGCGGCAGTAAACTATCAGGAACCCTGCATGATAAATAGATGGCACTACCGCGAGAGATCGCGGACATCTGGAAGGATCCCGGCATGGCCGCATCCCCGAGCACGGCACGGGCCATCAACGACCGTCTCGCCCTGGAACTGCTCCAGGAAGAAGGCCCGTTGACGGCGGGACAGCTCAAGACCCTCACCGGGCTCTCCCGGCCCACCGTCGCCGACCTCGTGGACCGGCTGCAAGACACCGGCCTGGTCAGGATCGTGGGCGAGACGGGCGGCAGACGCCGCGGCCCCAACGCGCGGCTGTACGGGCTGGCAGCCGACCGGGCGCACCTCGCGGCGCTCGACGTCAGGACCCGGAGCGTCGCCGTCGTCGTCAGCGACCTCCTCGGGACGACACTCGCCGAGGCCGTGCTGCCCATCGGCAGCGACACCGGCACCGAACCGGCCGTCGAGGGCGCCGCGGCCCTGCTGGAGCGGACGGCCCACGAGGCCGGCGCCGTACGGCTGCACAGCGTCGGCATCGGTGCGCCCGGCCTGATCGACCCGGTGACCGGTGAACTCCGCGAGACCAGCGGCCTGCCCGCCTGGCACCGAAGACTCGTCGCCGCGCTCCAGGAACGCCTGCCCGCCACCGTCCTCGTCGAGAACGAGACCAACCTCGCCGCCGTCGCCGAACAGCGCGCCGGCGCCGCCCGCGACCAGAGCGCGGGCACCTTCGTCCTGCTGTGGCTCGGCCTCGGTGTGGGCGCCGCGCTCGTCCTGGACGGGAAGGTCCGGCGGGGCGCGTCGGGCGGCGCGGGCGAGATCGGCTTCCTGCCGGTGCCCGGTACCTCGGGGCTGCCCTCCGCCACCGCCTGCGACGGCGGGTTCCACACGCTCGCCGGCTCGGCCGCCGTCTGCGAACTCGCCGAGCGGCACGGCCTGTTCGCCGATGCCGGCCCCCAGGAGCCGCCCGCGGCGGCCGTCGTCCGCGCCGCCCTCACGGCGGGCGCGGCGGGCGACGCCTTCCTCGACGCCCTCGCCGCGCGCCTCGCGGTCGGCGCCGCCGCCATCAGCGCCGTACTCGATCCGGGTCGCGTCGTGCTGGGGGGCGAGGTCGGCCACGCGGGCGGTACGGCACTGGCCTCCCGTGTCGAGGCCCGCCTCGCGGAGATGTCCCCCCTCCGTACGGAGGTGGTGGCCAGCCCGCTGGGCGGCGCGGCCGTACTGCGGGGAGCGCTGCTCACGGCGCGGGACGCGGCCCAGGACGACCTCTTCGCACCACCGGTCTGACGAGAGCTTCCGCAGGGCCTTCCCCAGGGCTTTCCTCCAGGGCTTCCCCTCAGCGCTCCCTCACAGCTTCCGCGTCGCCAGGAAGTCCTCGAACGTCTCCTTCCCCACCGCTCGTTCGGGTGTCAGCTGGTCGCCCCGGCGGTAGCCCGCGTACGCCTTCCCGAACAGTGGCAGCGTCACCAGCCGTCGCCGGTGGCCCGTCGCCCGCAGATAGGCATCCGCCAGATCGCGAACCGTCCGGACCTCGGGACCGCCGAAGTCGGGAACCCGGCCCGACGGCGGGCGCGTGGCCAGGTCCGCCAGCCGGGACGCGACCTCCGCCGAGCCGACCGGCTGCAGACGCACCTCGGCCGGCAGCAGGGCGGCGACCGGCAGTTTCGTCGCGCCCTCCAGCATCCGCAGCACGAGATCGTGGAACTGGGTCGTGCGCAGAATCGTCCAGCCGAGACCCGAATCCTCCACCATCCGCTCGACGATCCGCTTCGTCCGGTGGTAGCGCAGCGGCAGTCGGTCGACCCCGACGATCGAGACGTGGACCAGATGCGGAATCCGCGCCCGTACGGCCGACTCCACCAGATGCGCCGCAGCCCGGTCGTCGTCGCCGCGCTGCGAGGACGCGCAGTGCACGACCACGTCCACACCCCTCAACGCCGCGTCGAGACCTCTGCTGTCGTCGTCGCGCAGATCGATGGCGTACGGCTGTGAACTGCGGCTCAGCACCCGGACATGGTGTTCGTCCGTGCGCAGCCGGTCCACGACCTGTCTGCCGAGTGTTCCCGTACCACCGGTCACGAGGATGGTTGCCATGGCCCAAGCCTGCCAGCGATTGACGCACCGTCGGCCGACAGGGTGCGAGTCGCCGACACGGCCACGGCCACCGTCTGTGAGGCAGGGCACACACGGGCCCTGGATGGCCGACATTCAGGCGTGGCACACTGGGCCCGTACCAGCAGCAGCGCACTCCGGGGTCGGTGCAATTCCGAACCGGCGGTTACAGTCCGCGACCCGACCGCTTCCAGCGGCCGGTTGACCAGGTGAAATTCCTGGACCGACGGTGAAAGTCCGGATGGGAGGCAGTGCGCGGCGGGCCGTCATCGGTACGCCGTCGTCGGCGGATCGACGGGTCTTCCTCGGATGACCCGTTGCCTCCGGCCTTGGCGTTCCCGTGTGCGTCGCCCGTTTCTCTGTCGTCATCGACAGGCCCCGGAGTCCGTGCCCCAGAGGCAGGAGGACCCGGTGGCCACCACCACGGCCGACATGGACGCCATGCGTCGAGCCATCGCGCTCGCCGCCCGCGCACTCGGCGCCACGAGCCCCAATCCGGTCGTCGGATGCGTGATCCACGACGCGGCGGGGCTGCCCGTCGGCGAGGGATTCCATCAGCGGGCCGGCGGTCCGCACGCCGAGATCCACGCCCTGCGCGCCGCCGGCGACCGGGCGCGCGGCGGCACCGCCTACGTCACCCTCGAACCGTGCGACCACACCGGCCGCACCGGCCCCTGCACCCGGGCGCTCATCGAGGCCGGGATCGCCCGCGTCGTCTACGCGGTCGGCGACCCGAACCCCCAGGCCACCGGCGGCGCCGACACCTTGCGGGCGGCCGGTGTCCGCGTCGAGCGAGGACCGCTCGCCGAAGAGGCCGAGGCCGGCAACGCCGCCTGGCTCACCTCCGTACGGCTCGGCCGCCCGTACGTCCTGTGGAAGTACGCCGCCACGCTCGACGGCCGCATCGCGGCGGCCGACACCACCAGCCGCTGGATCACCTCCGCCGAGTCCCGCGCCGACGTGCACCGCCTCCGCGCCGAGGCGGACGCGGTCGTCGTCGGCTCGGGCACCGCGCGTGCCGACGACCCGCACCTCGCGGTCCGCGGCGTCGACGGCGCCGTCCAGCCGCTGCGGGTGGTGGTCGACACCGAAGCCACCGCCGTACGGCCGGGGGCACGCGTCCTGGACGGTGCCGCGCCCACGCTGATCGCCGTCGCCGACGACGCGGACACGACGCACCTCAAGGCGGCGGGGCCGGGCGCGGAGCCCGTGGACGTCGTACGGCTGCCGCGCGCCGGGCGCGGGCTGTCCGTTCCCGCGCTGCTCGCGGACCTGCACGCGCGCGGCGTCCGCTCCGTACTCCTCGAAGGCGGCCCGACGCTGGCCGGGGCCTTCGTCGCGGCCGGCGCCGTCGACACGGTCGTCGGCTATCTCGCGCCCGTCCTGCTGGGCGCCGGCCCCACCGCTCTGGGCGACGCCGGAATCACCACCCTCACGCAGGCGTTGCGCCTGCGGATGGCCGAGACCGTACGCATCGGTCCCGATCTCCGCGTCACCGCGACACCCGAACGTGCCACCGCCATCCCGACCGCCAGTACCGCCACCGCCGTCCCCACATCCAAGGAGCGCTGAGTGTTCACCGGAATCGTCGAAGAACTGGGTGAGGTCACCGCCGTCGAGAACCTCGGCGACTCCTCCCGCTTCCGGCTGCGCGGCCCCGCCGTCACCGAAGACGCCAAGCACGGCGACTCGATCGCCGTCAACGGCGTCTGCCTCACCGTCGTCGACCTCGCCGAGGGCGAGTTCACCGCCGATGTGATGGCGGAGACCCTGAACCGCTCCAGCCTCGGTGCGCTGGTACCCGGCTCACGGGTCAACCTGGAACGGCCCATGGCCGTCGGCGACCGGCTCGGCGGCCATATCGTCCAGGGCCATGTCGACGGCACCGGCACGATCGTGGACCGCAAGACGTCCGAGAACTGGGAGATCGTCAAGATCTCGCTCCCCGCCGACCTCACCCGCTACGTGGTCGAGAAGGGCTCCGTCACCGTCGACGGCGTCAGCCTCACGGTGGTCGACGCGGGCCCCGACCACTTCACCGTCAGCCTCATCCCCACGACCCTCGCGCTGACCACCCTCGGCATCAAGAAGCCCGGCGACCCCGTCAACCTTGAGGTCGACGTCATCGCCAAGTACGTGGAGCGGCTGATGACTTCGGGGACCGGGACCGGGGCCGGGTCCGGAGGCGAGGCCGGGGCCGGGGACGCGCGGGGGCCCGTCCGGTGAACGCCCCCTCCTGGCTGGACATGCCCTGGCTGAACGCGGAGGCGTTCACCGCCTTCGGCCAGCACATCATCTGGTCCGACATGATCGGCAACTCCATCGGCCTGATCGCCCTCGCGCTCGGCTGGCGACGCTCGATCCTCACCTGGCCCGCGCAGCTCCTGTCCGGGGTCATCCTCGTCGCCGCCTATGCGTCCGCCCACCTCAGCGGCGGCGTCGGCAAGCAACTCCTCGTCATCGGCGTGGCGTTGTGGGGCTGGCGGATGTGGCAGCGCGGGAGGCGGCGAGACTCCGACGGCTCGGTCGGCACGATCGCCGTACGGTTCGCCACCTGGCCCGAGCGCTGGCTGCTCCTCGGTGGCACGGCGCTGGGCACCCTCGCCGTCGGCGCCCTCTTCACGGCCGTACCCGAGCTGTCCTGGAACCCGTGGCCCGACGCGTACATCTTCGTCGGCACCCTCGCCGCGATGGTCGCCCAGGCGCGCGGTCTGGTCGAGTTCTGGTTCGCCTGGCTCCTGGTCGACCTCGTCGGCGTACCGCTCGCCTTCAGCAGCGGACTCGCCTTCTCCGGCTTCGTGTACGTCGTCTACCTCGGCCTCGTCCTGTGGGGGCTGCGCGACTGGTGGCTGCGCACCCGCGTCGCCACCCCGGCTCTGAAAGGAGCAACAGCATGACCGCACAGCCCACCTGGTACTCCACCGACAACATCGAGGACTTCGCCCTCGACCCCGTGGAGCGGGCGATCATGGACATCGCGGCGGGCCGGCCCGTCGTGGTCGTCGACGACGAGGATCGCGAGAACGAGGGCGACCTGGTGATCGCCGCTGAGAAGGCGACCCCCGAGATCGTCGCCTTCATGATGAGCGAGTGCCGCGGACTGATCTGCGCCCCCATGGAGGGCACGGAGCTGGACCGGCTCGAACTGCCGCAGATGGTCGACCACAACACCGAGTCGATGCGCACCGCGTTCACCGTCAGCGTCGACGCGGGACCGGCCCACGGCGTCACCACCGGCATCTCCGCCGCCGACCGCGCCACCACGCTCCGGCTCCTCGCCGCGGGCGACACGGCCGAGCCCGGCGACTTCGTCCGCCCCGGCCATGTCTTTCCCCTGCGCGCCAAGCCGGGCGGGGTGCTCGTACGCAACGGCCACACCGAGGCGGCGGTCGACCTGGCGCGCCTCGCGGGGCTGCGCCCCGCCGGGGCGATCGTCGAGATCGCGGGCGAGGACGGGGTGATGCTCCGGCTGCCGGAGCTGATCCCGTTCGCGCGCAAGCACGGTCTGACGATCATCTCCATCGAGGACCTGATCGCCCACCGGCGCAGGGCGGAGCCCACCGTCCGCCGCGAGGCCGAGGTCAGTCTGCCCACCGCGCACGGCGAGTTCACCGCGTACGGCTACCGGTCCACCGTCGACGGCGTCGAGCATGTCGCCCTCGTCCACGGTGACATCGGGGACGGCGCCGACGTGCTCGTCCGGGTCCACTCCGAATGCCTGACCGGCGACATCTTCGCCTCGCAGCGCTGCGACTGCGGCCCGCAGCTCCAGACGTCGATGCGACGCGTCACCGAGGCCGGCCGGGGCGTCGTCGTCTATCTGCGCGGCCACGAGGGGCGCGGCATCGGGCTGCTGTCCAAGCTGCGCGCGTACGAACTCCAGGAGCGCGGGCGCGACACCCTCGACGCCAACCTCGAACTCGGCCTGCCCGCCGACGCGCGGGACTACGCGGCCGGGGCACGGATCCTCACCGACCTCGGGGTGCGCAGCCTGCGGCTGATGACCAACAACCCCGACAAGGTCGAGGCGTTGGAGCGGCACGGCCTTGAGGTGACCGCCCGCGAGCCCATGCCCGTCCAGGCGGGGGAGCACAACCTGCGCTATCTGCGCACCAAGCGGGACCGGATGGGGCACGAGCTGCCCTGGCTCGACCCGGCGGTCACGTCGGCATGCGGCAACCAGTAACCACGACGCACATCGCACGCATCACGCATATATCAGCACATACCGGAACAACTGGAGAGACATGAGCGGCAAGGGTGCACCCGAACTGTCCGTCCGCAACTGCGGCGACCTGCGGGTGGCGGTCATCGCGGCCCTGTGGCACGAGAAGGTCATGGACGGACTCGTCGACGGCGCCCTGCGCGCCCTGCGCGAACTGGGCATCGACGAGCCGACCCTTCTCAGGGTCCCCGGCAGCTTCGAGCTGCCCGTCGTCGCCAAGGTCCTCGCCGACCGCGGTTACGACGCCGTCGTCGCCCTCGGCGTCGTCATCCGTGGCGGGACCCCGCACTTCGACTACGTGTGCCAGGGCGTCACCCAGGGCCTCACGAAGGTCTCGATCGACACCGGCGTACCGATCGGGTTCGGCGTTCTGACCTGCGACACCGAGGAACAGGCACTGGACCGGGCGGGACTTGAGGCCTCACGGGAGGACAAGGGGCACGAGGCCGTCACCGCCGCCGTCGCCACGGCGGCCACCCTGCGTACCGTCGCCGAACCCTGGCGCTGACGGCCCGGCCGGAGCGCGTAGGCTAGGCCTCACCATGCCGAAGAAGACGTTCGAGGAGCTCTTCGCCGAGCTTCAGCAGAAGGCCGCCACGGGCGACCCCAGCACCTCCCGCACCGCCGAGCTGGTGGACAAGGGAGTGCATGCCATCGGTAAGAAGGTCGTCGAAGAGGCCGCCGAGGTGTGGATGGCGGCCGAGTACGAGGGCCCCGAAGCGACCGCCGAGGAGATCTCGCAGCTGCTCTACCACGTCCAGGTGATGATGGTGGCGCGTGGGATCTCGCTCGACGACGTCTACGCCCATCTCTGAGCACCACCTTCAGCGACCACCCTCACCCCCCCTCGTACGCGGCGCTCCGTCGCGCCCGCCGATCCCCGTTCGCCGCTGTCACGCACAGGTAAGGAAGGCACTCCCATGCTGCGTATCGCCGTCCCCAACAAGGGCTCACTCTCCGGTGCGGCGTCGGCGATGCTCCATGAGGCCGGCTACCAGCAGCGCAAGGAGTCCAAGGAACTCGTGCTGGTCGACCCGGAGAACGAGGTCGAGTTCTTCTACCTCCGCCCCCGCGACATCGCGATCTACGTGAGTTCCGGCCGTCTCGACATCGGCATCACCGGACGTGATCTGCTGCTCGACTCGGGCGCGGGTGCCGAGGAGATCCTGCCGCTCGGATTCGCCCGCTCCACCTTCCGCTTCGCGGCCAAGCCCGGCACGGCCACCTCCGTCGCCGACTTCGGCGGACTGACGATCGCCACCTCCTACGAAGGCATCGTCGTCAAGTACCTCGCCGACAAGGGCGTGGACGCCTCCGTCGTCCACCTCGACGGCGCAGTCGAGACCGCCATCGAGCTGGGCGTCGCGCAGCTCATCGCGGACGTCGTGGAGACCGGCACCTCGATGCGCAACGCCGGCCTCGAAGTCATCGGCGAGCCGATCATGAAGTCCGAGGCGATCGTCATCCGCCGCAACGGCGCGGACACCGACGAACCGAAGGTCCAGCAGTTCCTGCGCCGCCTCCAGGGCGTCCTGGTCGCCCGCACGTACGTGATGATGGACTACGACTGCCGCGCCGAGCACCTGGAGCGCGCCGTCTCCCTCACACCCGGCCTGGAGTCACCGACCATCTCCCCGCTGCACAACGAGGGCTGGGTCGCCGTCCGCGCGATGGTCCCGGCCGGGGAGGCGCAGCGGATCATGGACGATCTGTACGAGCTGGGTGCCCGCGCCATCCTCACCACGGCCATCCACGCCTGCCGCCTGTGAAGGACTCACACCTGATGCCCGTGCCGGCCCCCCGCCCCGCGCTCCCCGACCCGCCCGCCCTGCCCGTGACGTTCCGGCCGAACGGCACCCGTGCCGTTCTGCTGTCCGTCGGGACGGTCATGCTCTGCGTCATCACGGCCATGTCCCTGACGCTGGAGAAGCTGAACGCGGGGGAGCGCGTCAGCTTCATCTTCGTCGGGCTGCTCTTCTTCGGAGTGCTGTGCCTGCTGAGCCGTCCCAAGGTGGTCGCCGACGACACGGGCGTCACCGTCGTCAATCTCACCCGTGTCCGGCGGCTGGCGTGGGCCGAGATCCTGCGGGTCAATCTGCGGGTCGGCGACCCGTGGGTCTTCCTCGACCTCAGCGACGGCACCAGCCTGCCCGTGCTCGGCATCCAGCCCGGAATCGCCAAGCAGAAGGCCGTACGTGACGCACGCGCCCTGCGCGCCCTCGCGGAGTCGCGCGGCACCGGCGACGACACGTCCACGGACTCCGGCCCGGACACATCCACGGACACATCCACGGACACATCCACGGACACATCCACGGACACCGGTCCCGCGTGAACATTGCGGTGGTCGCCGCAGTGGCTACCCTGGTGGCGGAGGCGCCAAGTGCGCCCCGCCCCGCGTCCGACGGCCGTGAGTTCCGGCCCGCGGGGCATCCTGCGACCCGAGGAGTGACTCCCTCCAGCAATGGACGGATCATCCGGTAGTACCCGCGCCGCCGCCTTCGAAGAGGCGGCGGCATGACCATCCCCCTGCTGCTGCTCGCCGCGGCATTCCTTCTCATCCTCGCCAACGGATTCTTCGTGGCGGCCGAGTTCGGTCTCGTGACCGTGGACCGGCCGGACGCCGAACGCGCCGCCGCGGCGGGCGACCGCCGCGCCCGTGCCGTCGTCCGCTCCCTGCGGGAGCTGTCCTTCCAGCTCTCCGGCACCCAGCTCGGCATCACCATCACCTCACTCGTCGTCGGCATGCTCGCCGAGCCCGCGCTCGCCCAGCTGCTCGACGGCCCTCTCACGGCCACCGGTCTCCCCGAAGGGGCCGTGTCCGGCGTCGCCGTGGTGACCGGCGTGCTCCTCGCCTCCGCCGTCCAGATGGTCATCGGCGAGCTCGTCCCGAAGAACTGGGCGGTCTCCAGGCCGTTGCAGGTCGCGCGCTTCGTCGCCGGACCGCAGCATCTGTTCGCCACCGTCTTCCGGCCCGTCATCACCCTGCTCAACGCGGTGGCCAACCGGCTGGTGCGGCTGTTCGGCGTCGAGCCGACCGACGAGCTGGCCTCGGCCCGTACGCCCGGTGAGCTGGTCTCGCTGGCCAGACACTCCGCGCTGGCCGGCGCGCTCGAACAGGACACGGCGGACCTGTTCGTACGGACCCTGTCCCTCGGCCATCTCACCGCGCAGCACGTGATGACCCCGCGCGTGAAGGTCATAGCCCTCCAGTCGGACGCCACGGTGGCCGACGTGCTCAACCTGACCCGCGCCACCGGACTGTCGCGCTTCCCCGTCTACCGGGAGCGCATCGACGAGATCGTCGGCATGGCCCACCTCAAGGACGCGCTCGCCGTCCCCGCCCACGAGCGGCAGCGGGTGCCGGTCGGCCGGATCACCGTGCAGGCCCAGCTCGTCCCGGAGACGGTGCCGGTGCGGCAGCTCCTGGAGCGGCTGCGCAGCGAGCAGCCCATCGCCGTGGTCGTCGACGAGTACGGCGGTACGGCCGGGGTCGTCACCCTTGAGGACATCGTCGAGGAGCTGGTCGGCGAGGTCCTGGACGAGCACGACAACGAGGGCGACGGGCGCCCCGAACTCGTCTCCGTCGCCACCGACGACGGCCGTCCCACCTGGGACGCCGAGGGCAGCTGCCGGGTCCTCACCCTCCAGCGGATAGGGCTCGAAGTCCCGGACGGGCCGTACGAGACGGTGGCGGGACTGGTCGCCGATCTGCTGGGCCGTATCCCCGCGCCGGGCGACCGCGCGGAACTGCCCGGCTGGCGGCTCTCCGTCCGGCAGGTCGGGCGCTACCGGGCCGAGCGGGTCCGGCTGGTGCGCACCGGCGACGTGCCGGCCCCGCCGCCGGCCACGGCCACGGTCAAGGTCCCGGCTTCGGCCGCAGCGGTGACACCCGCCCTGGCCGCCGCCCCGGCACCCGCCCCGGCGAAGGTGGAGGCGGCCCGGTGAGCGTCCTCCAGCTTCTCTTCGCCGTCCTGCTCGTCCTCGCCAACGGATTCTTCGTCGGAGCCGAGTTCGCGCTCGTGTCCGTACGGCGCAGCCAGATCGAGCCGCTGGCCGCCCAGGGATCGGCACGCGCCAGACAGGTGCTGCACGGTCTGGAGAATCTTCCGCAGATGATGGCCGCCGCGCAGTTCGGCATCACCATCTGCTCCCTGACGCTCGGCGCCGTCGCCGAGCCCACCGTGGCTCATCTCCTCGAACCGGTCTTCCACGCCGCCCATGTGCCCGAGGGCCTTGTCCATCCGCTGGGCTTCTTCGTCGCCCTCGCCGCGGTGGTCTTCCTGCACCTCGTCATCGGCGAGATGGTCCCGAAGAATCTCGCCATGGCCGCGCCGGAGAAGACCGCGATCTGGCTGAGCCCCGGCCTCGTCGGCTTCGCCCGGCTCTGCCGTCCGGTCACCGCCGCCCTCGGCGCCTGCGCCACGGTGGTCCTGCGGGCCTTCGGCGTCGAGCCCAAGGACGAGGTGGAGGCCGTCTTCACCAGCGAACAGCTCAACCGTCTCGTGGAGGACTCCGGCCAGGCCGGCCTCATCGAACCGGAGGAGCAGGAGCGGCTGGAGGACGCCCTGGAACTCGGCTCCCGGCCGGTCACCGACGTCCTCCTCACACGGGCCGGACTGGTGACGGTGACCCCCGCCGTCACGCCCCGCGAGATCGAGGACCTGACGGTGCGCACCGGTTTCTCCCGCTTCCCGGTCTGCGCCGACAACTCCGGGGTGTTCATGGGGTACGTGCACGTCAAGGACGTCCTCGATCTGGAGGACCGGGAGCGTGCCGTACCGCAGCACGTCTGGCGGCCGATGACGACCCTGCGGGCCGAACTGCCGCTGGACGACGCCCTCACCGTCATGCGCCGGGCCGCCACACACCTGGCGCAGGTCGCCGACGCGTCCGGCCGGGTGCTGGGGCTCGTCGCGCTGGAGGACGTACTGGAAATGATCGTCGGCGAGGTACGGGACCCGTCCCACCGGGAGACGACGCTGCCGGTGGCGCTTCGCACCGCCGGCACGTCGGGCCCGCCCGACCCGTCGGATCAGGTCCTCGCGCACTAGGGCGTGTTTGAGAAGCCCCGTCTGGCCCACGACGCCTGGCACGCACGCTCGCCGCGTTGTCGGAGTCATCCAAGTACGTCCAGTACGAGGATGATCCTCCGCCTTGCGATCGCACGCACCAGACGCCGTGGGCCCCGCCCAATGGGCGGACGACGCTACTTCTAAAACACGCCCTAGGTGTCTTGTCGATCAGGCCGGATCAGGGGGCCGGGGGATCCACCGGGCCGCGCCCGCGGTCCTCCGGTCCCCGGCCCGACAGCACCTCGCCGTACGCCTGCATCAGATCCGGCAGCCGCAGCGTGGCAAGGTCGTTGCGCCCCGGCGTGCTGCTGTAGCCGGAGAGCCGCAGATCGCGGTAGGCGCAGCTCTTCTCGTACAGCGTGCGCAGGAAGCGGCCGTTGCCCAACTCGTCGATCCATCCCTGGTCGACCACGTGGCCGCTGATGCTGCGCAGCTCGTCCAGCGCCTCCTCGTCCCACACGTCGTCGTTCTCGGCGGCCAACACCTCGCCGATCGCGGTCAGTTCGAGGGGGCGGTAGCTGGGGAAGTCGACGCGCGTCGTGAAGCGGGACGACAGTCCGGGGTTGGTGGCGAGCAGCCGGTCCATGCCCTCCGGATAGCCGGCCAATATCACCACGAGATGGTTCCGGTTGTCCTCGGCGCGTTTCAGGAGCACCTGAAGGGCCTCGTCGCCGTACGCGTCGCCCTTGCTGTAACCGGAGTTGGCCAGGCTGTACGCCTCGTCGACGAACAGCACACCGCCGATCGCCGAGTCGATCAGCTCGTTCGCCTTCACCGCCGTCTGGCCCAGGAACTCACCGACGAGATCGGCTCGTTGGGCCTCCACCAGATGGTCGCCGCCGAGCAGCCCGAGGGCGTAGAAGACCCGGCCGAGGATGCGCGCGACGGTCGTCTTCCCGGTGCCCGAGGGGCCGGAGAAGACGAAGTGACGCTTGGGCGGCTGCACGGGCAGCCCCTGACCGGCCCGTAACCGCGCCATGTTGAGCTGCGCGGACAACGCCTTGACCTGCCGCTTGACCGGCTCCAGGCCGACCATCCGCTCCAACTCGGCCAGCGCCTCCGCGAGCAGGACCGGATCCGTCGGGCGGTCGGGGAACCGCGGGGGAGCGGGCTGCGCCGGCACGAGGGCCTTCTCCCGTATCCCGTCCGCCGGATCGGTCGCGTCCGCCGGGTTCGCCGGGACCCCCACCCCGAACGGGGACTGCCCGTCGACGCCCGGCCGCGGGTCCGCCCCTTGCGGATACTCGCCGTCGGACTGGGCGTCGACCGCGTCCTGGCCGAAACCGGCCAGCGCGACCGACGCGAGACCGGTCGACTCGTCCGCCCCGTCGTACCCGTCGGAGTCGGTGATCGCGGCGAGCCGGGCGGCGGTGTCCATGAAGGTGGGGTCGATACGGTGCACGGCCCGGTACAGCGGCAGCGCGGCGGCGCTGCGCCCGGTCCCCTCGTGCGCGCGGGCCAGCCAGTACCGCAGCTCCTTGCGCTGCGGCTGCTCGCTGCGACAGCGCATCAGGGAGGTCGCGAGCAGCGGCTCGGCCTGCCCGTACATCTCCAGCCGGACGCGTGCCATCCCGCCGAAGAGACCCGCCTCGATGCCCAGCAGCGGGTCGTTGACGAGGGATTCGGTGTGGCGCACCAACTGGTCCCAGTCCTTGACCAGATAGGCGCGGCAGGCGTGCAGGAAGCGCACATGCGGATCGGCGTCCACGGGCGGCAGCCCGGCGAGCGCCCGGTCCAGCTCGGGCACATGCCGGCCGTCGAGCCAGTGCGAGGCGTGCGCGAGCAGCAGATCGCGCCGGCTCTCCAGCACGGGCTGCACCCACCAGCCCAGCCAGTACCAGGAGTTGAGCGTGCGGCGGTGCTGGGAGCGCTGCTCGCCGAAGCGGTCACGGTGGCGGTACATGTGCAGCAGCGCGGTCGTGGTGTCGACCCGCAGCGCGTGCAACCCGAGCCAGCCGTCGGCCATTCCGGGATCGAGCCGTACGGCCTCCCGGAACTCCTCCTCCGCCTGGGGGTACGCCCCCATCGTGTAGGCGTCCACACCACGCACCCACGCGAGATCGGCCGGGGCGCCCGCGCCCTGCGTGCCGATGTCCATCAGGCCCCCCACAAACCATGACCCCGTGATGTCCCGCCGGGCGGGCGCCCGTCGGCAGAGCGTGCTGAACCACCTTGTCGTGGACGGGAATTGACCCCTGACCAACCCAACCAAGGGGCATCGTACCTGCGCAGAGGGTGCACGACTAAGGGCGCAGCCGTCCCCGCACACACCGGTGACCCAGGGTGATCGCTGGGTGGGGGACGGCGTCGGGGAGGGGCGGAAGAGGACAGAACGAAGCCCCCGATCACGGGGGAACAACCGGGGGCTTCGTGTCTGCGACGGCTCCGAAAAGCCGCACATTGAGAACGTAAGACCTGTCCCACCCCTTGGTCAAGCCGAGTTGAGGCACCTTTGGGGCTGATTTCCGACTGCTCAGTACGGAGGGAGTGGTCGATCACCGTGAGTGACGGAGTCATCGTGCCGTGCGGTCGCAGGAGTTCCGGGCAGCCACTTGTATCCCTCCTGCCACTCGCGCACCAGAACATCGGCGTAAGGACGCGACGGATCGGCCGCGAAATGGCGCGTCTCCGCCCGTGTCCAGCTGTCCCAGAAGGCCGAGAGGCCGGATCCGTCGCGCTCGCGGCCCCGTCGCCATGACTCCTCGGCGCCCCGGTCCATCCACAACAGCCTCGCGAGCCGCGGCCGTACCGCCGCCCGGCCCGCGCCCACCCCTTCGATCAGGACGACCGGCGCGGGGAGCAGAGGGCGGGGCGCACGGAAGCGCCGCAGGGTCCAGTCGTACGGCGCGTACCGCGCGCTGGTGCCGTGCGCGAGCGGTTCGAGCACGTCGTCGGCGAGCCGCCGCGTCCAGTCGAAGAACGCGTCGTGCGTGGCCAGGTCGTCCAGTCGCAGCACGGGCGCCCCGCCGAGCGCGGCGGCGAGCCGCGTGGCGAAGGTGCTCTTGCCGGAACCGGCGTGGCCGTCGATCGCGATCAGCCGTACCGGGCCGCAAGAGGGCGGCAGCGCGCGCAGGGTCATGGCGGCTTCGGTGAGGTCGTCCACCGGGCCACCCTATGCGGGGGAGCGGGTGCTCGGGCCGGCGGCTCATGTCACTGGTGGAGACCAATATTGGTCCGCCGACGCGGGGTGTATCTCTGGCAGAAGCCGTCCGGGACCCGCGATAGTTGACGAACTGTTGTGCACCCTGACCACTGACCCGGGGGTCCCATGAACAACCCAGCTCCTTCCCGGAACAGCCCGGCGTCGCGCCGTACGGTGCTCGCCACCGCCCTCGCAGCGGCCGGCGCCGGCATGCTCTCCGCCGCCGTGCCCGCCCTGGCCGCGCCGCCCTCCGCACCGTCCGCCCGCTCAGGCTCCCCGGCCGCCGGCCACCGCGAGGGCACGCCGGTGGACAACCGGTTCTGGAGCTCGTCCACCGACTGGCGCGGCGGCACGGGCAACGGCACCAAGGTCCTCCCCGGCACCCGGTCCGGCCTGGTCGTCGCCACCCCGGCGGGCAGCACCGACTACGCCGACCCGCACACCGGCAGGACCAGCACCTGGGAGTACGCCACCTGGACCTCGCCCGTCCACCGCTCCAAGGTCCCCGCCACCGAGGCGATCGCCTCCTGGAACGCCGACACCCCCGCGGGCACCTGGATCCAGACCGAGCTGCGCGGCACCTACTCCGACGGTGCGGCGACCCCCTGGTACGTGATGGGCCGCTGGGCGGCCGGGGACGGTGACATCCGCCGTACGTCCGTCGACGACCAGAGCGACGACCGCAGCAGCGTCTGGACCGACACGTTCGCCATCGACGACCCGGCGAGCGGTCTGCGGCTGGTGTCGTACCAGCTCCGCCTCACGCTCTACCGCAAGCCGGGCACGACGCTCACGCCCACGGTCCGGCGGGTCGGCGCGATGGCCTCGGACATCCCTGACCGGTTCACCGTCCCGGCGGCCGAGCACCAGGTGGCGCGCGAGCTGACCGTGCCGCGCTACTCGCAGAACACGCACATCGGCCAGTACCCGGAGTACGACAACGGCGGCGAGGCCTGGTGCAGCCCCACGTCCTCGCAGATGATCATCGAGTACTGGGGCCGTAAGCCCACCCCCGCCGACCTCGCCTGGGTGAACCCGGACTTCGCCGACCCGCAGGTCTGCCACGCGGCCCGGTACACCTTCGACTACCAGTACGACGGCTGCGGCAACTGGCCGTTCAACGCGGCCTACGCGACCACCTACAAGGACATGAACGCCGTCGTCACCCGGCTCGGCTCGCTCACCGACGTCGAGCGGCTGATCCGCGCGGGCATCCCGGTCATAACGTCACAGTCGTTCCTGGAGAAGGAGCTGACCGGCGCGGGCTACGGCACCTCGGGCCATCTGATGACCGTGATCGGCTTCACGGCCGCCGGAGACGTGGTCGCCAACGACCCGGCCTCGCCGAGCAACGCGGCCGTACGGCGGATCTACAAGCGCCGCGAGTGGGAGAACATCTGGCTCCGGACCAAGCGCTACAACGCCGCCGGCACGGTGGTCTCGGGAACCGGCGGCGTCTGCTACCTCTACTGGCCGGTGGAGCCGACGGCCGCCCAGCGCAGTGCACTGGAGGCGGTCGGCGTGCGCTGAGGCCGGCAGGGCATCGGCGGCACCGGTCCCGGCACGCCACAGGGGGTCTGCAATACTGCGGATCTCCTGTGACGGCCGAGACGGGGAAGCGCGGACTTGAACAACAGGCAGCAGCGCGGCGAGAGCGAGCGGGCGCAGTTGCGCCGCTCCGAACTCATCGCCACCGGCCGGAAGTTGTTCGCCAACACGTCGTACGACGCCCTGTCGATGGACGACATCGCCCAGCACGCCGGCGTCGCCAAAGGGCTGATCTACTACTACTTCAAGAACAAGCGCGGCTACTACCTCGCCATCATCGAGGACTCGGTGACGGAGTTGGTCTCGCTCGCCGCCGGCGGCGGCGACCTCCCGAACACCCAGCGCGTCCAGCGCACCGTCGAGGCCTATCTCCGGTTCGCCCAGTTCAACGAGGCCGCCTACCGGACGATCATCACGGGCGGCGTCGGTTTCGACACCCAGGTGCAGGCGATCCGCGACGCGGTGCGAACGGGGCTGGTCGCCACCGTCGCCCAAGGCGCTTACGGCCGGCAGGACATCCCGCCGATAGCCAGGCTCGCCCTGCTCGGCTGGCTCAGCAGCGTCGAGTGGCTGACCCTCGAATGGCTGGAGCACCGCGAGGAGCTGACGCGGGAGATCCCGCGCGATCTGCTGGTGCGCATGCTGCGGCACACGCTCGACACGATCGAGGAGTTCGCGCCGGAGTGCCCGGCGCCGCCACCGGACCCGGACTTCCGCCCGTACACCGGCCGCTGACCTGACGGGTTCACACACGAATGCCGGGCGGGGCGCGCCTCCGCACCCCGCCCGGCACCTTTCGACCGCGCTAGTTGATCGCCTTGATCAGCTCACCGTCGGTCGTGTCGCCGCTCAGCTCCCAGAAGAAGGTGCCTCCCAGGCCCTGCTCGTTCTTGTAGTTCATCTTGGTGCCGATGGTGGCGGGGGTGTCGTAGCTCCACCAGTTGTTGCCGCAGTACGCGTACGCCGTACCGGCCACGGTGCCGTTGGCCGGGCAGGTGTTCTTCAGGACCTTGTAGTCCTCGATGCCCGCCTCGTACGTGCCGGCCGCCGCGCCCGTCGCGCTGCCGCCCGGCTCGGCCTGGGTGACCCCGGTCCAGCCGCGCCCGTAGAAGCCGATGCCGAGCAGCAGCTTCTCGGCCGGGACGCCCTTGGCCTTCAGCTTGGTGATCGCCGCGTCGGAGTTGAAGCCCTCCTGCGGGATGCCGTCGTACGACGTGAGTGGCGAGTGCGGAGCCGTGGGGCCCTGCGCCGCGAACGCGCCGAAGAAGTCGTACGTCATCGGCAGATACCAGTCGAGATACTGGGCCGCCGAGCCGTAGTCGGTGGCGTCGATCTTGCCGCCCTCGGACGCGTCGGCGGTGATGGCCGCCGTGACGAGGTCGCCGCCGAATTCGGTACGGAGCGCCGACACCATGTTCGTGAAGGCGTCGGGCCCGCTGGTGTCGCAGGTCAGACCGCAGGCGTTCGGGTACTCCCAGTCGATGTCGATGCCGTCGAAGACATCGGCCCAGCGCGGGTCCTCGACCAGGTCACGGCAGGACTTGGCGAACGCGGCCGGGTTCTTCGCCGCCTCACCGAAGCCGCCCGACCAGGACCAGCCGCCGAACGACCAGATCACCTTGAGGTCGGGGTTGAGCGCCTTGAGCTTGCGCAGCTGGTTGAAGTTGCCGCGAAGCGGCTGGTCCCAGGCATCGGCCACACCGTCGACGCTCTGGTCGGCGGTGTAGGCCTTCTCGTAGTCGGCGAAGGCGTCACCGATGGTGCACTTGCCGCCCTGGACGTTGCCGAACGCGTAGTTGATATGCGTCAGCTTGTCGGCCGACCCGGAGGTCCGGATGTTCTTGACATGGTAATTCCGGTCGTAGACACCCCAGTTGGCGAAGTATCCGATGACCTTCTCACCGGCGGCCGTGGGGGCTGCCGGGGCCTTCTCCTGGTCCGCCGCCGCGGTACCGGCGCCGGCCAGCAGGGACAGGCCGAGCACGGCCGTGCAGACTCCGGCGACGAGCGCCCGGAAGCGGGTGGGGGGACGGTGCGGTCTGACCATGAGGTCTCCTCGTGGGGAGGGAGATCGAGGTCCATGACGCCGGTGTCGACTTGGCATGGACGCGAAATGTGTTCACCGGGACGGTAGAAGGACTAGACCAGTGGGTCAATGGTGCGGACTAACTTCTCCCCGGACGGAACGCGGGGTGGACGCCTGGTGCCCGGAAGCGGAACCGAAGCGGAACCGTGGCCGGGGCTGACCTCCCGTGACTGCGCCCCGCCGATCGGGCATACTCAACGCGCCACAGCCGCTGGTCAGCCGCGCCCGTGACCCGGGAAGGCAGCATCGGCTGGGCAGTATTCCTGTCCGGGGGCACCCCCGGACCTCGACCCGGCCGGCGGCCCGCGCCACACCCAGCGTGCCCGCCCGTCGTAGCGTCCCGACAGGGAGGAGAGCGCCGCCATGCCCGACCGCGCCCCGCGAACGGTGGAACGTCAGCTGCCCACCGAGGAGTCCAAGGACCTGCTCGCACTCGTACGCGACATCATCGAGCGGGAGATCGTCCCCACGGCGGCCGAAGAGGAGGAGGCGGGCCACTTCCCGCGGGAGAACTTCTCCCTCCTCTCCGAATCGGGACTGCTCGGCCTCCCGTACGACTCCGAACACGGCGGCGGCGACCAGCCGTACGAGGTCTACCTCCAGGTCCTCGAAGAGCTGGCCGCGGCCCGTCTCACCGTCGGCCTCGGCGTCAGCGTCCACTCCCTCGCCTGCCACGCGCTCGCCTCGTACGGCACCCCCGAGCAGCAGGCCACGTATCTACCGGCCATGCTGGGCGGCGGTCTGCTCGGCGCGTACTGCCTCTCCGAGCCCACCTCGGGCTCCGACGCGGCCTCACTGCGCACGAAGGCCGTCAAGGACGGCGACGACTGGGTGATCACCGGCACCAAGGCCTGGATCACCCACGGCGGCGTCGCCGACTTCTACACCGTGCTCGCCCGCACCGGCGGCGACGGTGCGAGCGGCATCTCGGCGTTTCTGGTGCCCGGTGACGCCGACGGGCTGGTCGCCGCCGCGCCCGAGAAGAAGATGGGCATGAAAGGCTCGCCCACCGCCCAACTCCACTTCGACGGCGTCCGGATCGGCGACGACCGGCGGATCGGCGACGAGGGGCAGGGGTTCGCGATCGCCCTCGCCGCGCTCGACTCGGGCCGTCTCGGGATCGCGGCCTGCGCCGTGGGCGTCGCTCAGGCGGCCCTCGACGGCGCCCTGGAGTACGCGACGGACCGCCGGCAGTTCGGCCGCCCCATCGCGGACTTCCAGGGGCTGCGCTTCATGCTCGCCGACATGGCCACCCGGATCGAGGCCGGACGCGCCCTGTACCTCGCTGCGGCACGGCTGCGGGACGCGGGTCTGCCGTTCTCCCGGCAGGCGGCGATGGCGAAGCTGTTCTGCACGGACGCGGCGATGCAGGTCACCACGGACGCCGTTCAGGTGCTCGGCGGCTACGGCTACACCGCCGACTTCCCCGTCGAGCGCTACATGCGCGAGGCGAAGGTGCTCCAGATCGTCGAGGGCACCAACCAGATCCAGCGCATGGTGATCGCGCGGCATCTCGCGGGACCAGAAACCCGCTGACTGTCCGTCGGTCGCACTTGTCCGTCCGTCGGTTGTCGCCAACTGGCGGACGGGGCAGGTGGATTGACGAGAAGTCAGCTCGAAGGCGGACCGTGACGAGACGTCAGGCGGCGTGCCGAAGCAGATGCGTCAGCTTGACGGGGCGTGAACTCGGGCCGCCCGCGTGGGAGAACGGCTGGGTGCGCCAGTCCAGTCCCTGAGGGAGCGTCAGCAGCAGTGCGGTGTCCTGCTCCTGGGCGTCCAGCGACGCGTCGGCAGGCCCGGCGTCCGTGGCCGAACGGCCCGTACCCGCGCAGACGGTGAGGACGAACGGATTCCACGGACTCGGGCACAGCGCGTGCTCCGGCAGGCTGTCCTCGTCCGCGAGCAGGGCGATCGGCTGGGAGCAGTCCGGGCACACGACCCGGAACATCTCGAAGGTGTCGTAGAAGTCGAGCTCATCGGCCTCGACGGGATCCAAGGGCTCCGGTTCGATACGTCCGGCGCGCTTCAGGCTCTGCATGCAGACACTCCCCCTCGGGTGGGCCGACAGCCACGTGCGGCCTCGACCACAGCAAGCAATGCCCGTCGCGCGAGGCAGGTAACCGTAAGGTCTCGACCGACCCGGTGACATACCTGTGGTGTTCGTCACATGCCCGGCGCAGGTGACGATCCGGTACGCCGTCCGCTGTGCCGGAAGCGACCTCGGGCAATAGGTTGATCCGCATGGAGGAGCTGGATCGTCAGATCGTGGAATTGCTCGTCAAGGACGGGCGGATGAGCTACACCGACCTGGGCAAGGCCACGGGGCTGTCCACGTCGGCGGTGCATCAGCGCGTCCGCAGACTGGAGCAGCGCGGAGTCGTACGCGGCTACGCCGCCGTGGTGGACCCCGAAGCCGTCGGGCTGCCGATGACCGCGTTCATCTCGGTCAAGCCGTTCGACCCCAGCGCGCCCGACGACATCGCGGAACGGCTGGCGCCGATCCCCGAGATCGAGGCGTGCCACAGCGTGGCCGGCGAGGAGAACTACATCCTCAAGGTGCGGGTGGCGACGCCGCTGGAACTGGAGCACCTGCTGACCCGCATCCGCACGCTGGCGGGGGTCTCCACCCGTACGACGGTGGTCCTGTCCACGCCGTACGAAGCCCGGCCGCCGCATTTTTGAGGGCTCGGTTCGCCTCCGGGGCGCTGTAAGCCGGTGTCGACGGTCGACCGTGCAGACCCTCTTTTTGAGGGCTCGGTTCGCCTCCGGGGCGCTATAAGTCGGTGTCGACGGTCGACCGTGCTCAGCCCCTCGTTCCTCGGGGCCTCTGCGCGCTCTCCCTTTCGACACCGACGCGCCCCTTCGGCTCACTCGCCGGGGGGGAGTCACCGGGCGGGCCAGATCCAGCCCGTCCGGCGTTTGAGGACGAAACCGCCCACCGGGCGGACCTGGCATCGCCGGACCCCTGCGCGCCGTCGGGTGACCGTGAGGCGGGAGACTGGGCGGCATGAACGATCGTGCCGCCCCCCAGAGCGAACCCCGCACCGTGCTGCTGCGCGGTGGAGACGTACACAGCCCAGCCGACCCCTTCGCCACGGCGATGGTCGTCGAACGCGGGCATGTCGCCTGGGTCGGCTCCGAAGGCGCCGCCGACTCCTTCGCCGCCGGTGTCGACGAGACCGTCGACCTCGAAGGCGCCCTCGTCACCCCCGCGTTCACCGACGCGCACGTCCACACCACCGCGACCGGCCTCGCCCTCACCGGACTCGACCTGTCCGGCGCGGCGACCCTCGGGGACGCGCTCGCGCTCGTACGCGCCCACCGCACCGCGCACCCCGGCGAGCGCGTCCTCCTCGGGCACGGCTGGGACGCCGCGCGCTGGCCCGAGCGCCGGGCGCCCACCCGCCGGGAACTCGACGAGGCGGCCGACGGCCGGCCGCTCTACCTGACGCGCGTCGACGTCCACTCGGCCGTGGTGACCACCGCCCTGCTCGATCTGGTGCCCGGCGTCACCGAACTGGCCGGATTTCATCGCGACGCCCCGCTGACCGGCGACGCGCACCACGCCGTGCGCGCCGCCGCACACGCCGCCGTGACCCCCGCGCAGCGCACCGAGGCGCAGCGCGCCGCGCGCGCCCGCGCCGCGTCGCTCGGCATCGGCACGCTGCACGAGTGCGCGGGCCCCGACATCTCCGCCGAGGACGACCTCACAGGGCTGCTGCGGCTCGCCGAGGACGAGACCGGCCCCCGTGTCCACGGTTACTGGGCCGAGCACGTCAGCGACGCCAAGGGCGCGGCCCGCATCCGCGAACTCGGCGCCATCGGCGCGGCGGGCGATCTCTTCGTGGACGGCTCGCTCGGTTCGCACACCGCCTGGCTGCACGAGCCGTACGCGGACGCCCCCCACACCGGCACCGCGAACCTCGAAGCGGCCGACATCGCCGCCCATGTCACGGCCTGCACCGAGGCCGGTCTCCAGGCCGGCTTCCACGCCATCGGAGACGCCGCGATCAGCGCCGTCGTCACCGGGACGCGCGCCGCCGCCGATGTGCTCGGCCTGGCCAGGATCCGGGCCGCCCGCCACCGGGTCGAACACGCCGAGATGCTGACCCCCGAGACCGTGGCCGCCTTCGCCGAACTCGGCCTGAACGCCTCCGTCCAGCCCGCGTTCGACGCGGCGTGGGGCGGTACGGACAGCATGTACGCCGACCGGCTCGGCGAGGCGCGCGCCGGCACCCTCAACCCGTACGCGGCCCTGCTGCGCGCCGGCGTGCCGCTCGCCTTCGGCTCGGACAGCCCCGTGACCGCGCTCGACCCCTGGGGCACCATCAGGGCCGCCGCCTTCCACCGCACACCCGCCCACCGGATCTCCGTACGCGCCGCCTTCACCGCCCACACGCGCGGCGGCGGGCGCGCCGTCGGCCGCGACGACACGGGGGTGCTCGTCCCCGGCGCGCCCGCCGACTACGCGGTCTGGCGCACCGAGGAACTGATCGTCCAGGCCCCCGACGACCGGGTCTCCCGCTGGTCCACCGACCCGCGTTCGGGGACGCCGGGACTGCCCGATCTGACCCCCGGCGCGGCCCTGCCCGTCTGTCTGCGGACCGTCGTGGGCGGGCGAACGGTGTTCGTGCGACCGAACGAGTGATGTACCCGCGTTTCCGTACCGCCGACCGATGCTTCCCGGCCACTGTCACAACCAGCTGATCCTCCCCGCTGACCTGCTGAAACAGGTAAATGCCGCAGGTCAAAGGAGTATTGACAGCAAGCACTCACCGGCCGGTAGGTTCGGCCGGGTCCACCAAAGGACGTCCGACCGGCAACTCCCACGCAGTCGTCGAACGCCGCTGGATCATGGGGTGGTGTGCCGCACCGGCGCACCACCACTGGGAGCCAGGTTCAGCGCCCGCGCCTCGGGGGCAGGGGAAGGTTCCTGCCGGCCGGCGGGTGCGACCCGGGTAGGGCCCCGGCGTTCAGTAGACAACGGCTTTCGGTCGACCCGCAGCCGGCGGGTCCCTGGTCGGCCCGAAGGACGCCGGGACCCGATCCGCAGCCCCCGTGGCCCCCGGATCGCCCCGCTCCCTCCCCGCTCCGCCGGATTCCGGCCGCTCGCGTCCGTCGCCGTACGACACCGCCCCCGTGTGGACGGCGACCCCTCGGGTGCTCGCTAAGGTGGTACTTCTGCGTAAGGCGATTAAGGGGCAGTTGTGAACGACGGTGGTCAGAGGCAGTACGGCCCGCTCGGCGCAGCCTTGGTGATCATCCCGACCTTCAACGAGGCGGAGAACATCAAACGGACCGTCAGCCGCCTGCGCGCGGCGGTCCCGGAGGCCGACATCCTCGTGGCCGACGACAACAGCCCCGACGGCACCGGCAAGATCGCCGACGAACTCGCCGCCGAGGACGACCAGGTCCACGTCCTGCACCGCAAGGGCAAGGAAGGACTGGGCGCGGCCTATCTGGCGGGTTTCCGCTGGGGCATGGAGCACGACTACGGCGTCCTGGTCGAGATGGACGCCGACGGCTCCCACCAGCCGGAGGAACTGCCCCGGCTGCTCACCGCCCTCAAGGGCGCCGACCTCGTGCTCGGCTCGCGCTGGGTTCCCGGCGGCCGGGTGGTGAACTGGCCGCGGACACGGGAGATGATCTCCCGCGGCGGCAGCACGTACTCACGCGCACTGCTCGGCCTGCCGCTGCGCGACATCACCGGCGGTTTCCGCGCCTTCCGTACGGAGACGCTCGACCGTCTCGGCCTGGAGGAGGTCGCCTCGCAGGGCTACTGCTTCCAGGTCGACCTCGCGCGCCGCGCCGTCGAGGCCGGCTGCCATGTCGTGGAGGTGCCCATCACCTTCGTCGACCGCGAGCTGGGCGACTCCAAGATGAGCCGGGACATCCTCGTGGAAGCGCTCTGGCGGGTCACCGCGTGGGGCGTCGGGACACGGGCCAACCGCTTGCTCGGCCGCAAGCCGCTCTGATCCGGCCGCCCGTACGACAACGCGAGCCGCTGCCAGGCACACTGGAATCATGACGACCGGCGCAACGCCTCCCGTGGCTCCGCAGCGCTCACGCGCGCGCAAAATTGTTCCCCTGGGCATCGCCCTCTGGCTGGTGCTCGAAATCTGGCTGCTGACCGTCGTGGCGGACGCGACGAACGCGCTGACCGTGCTGGCGCTGCTGATCGGCGCGGGCATCCTGGGCTCGGTGGTGGTGAAGCGGGCGGGCCGCCGCGCCTTCCGGAATCTCACCGAGACCCTTCAGCAGGCCCAGCGCAGGCAGCAGAACCCGGACGCCCCCGAGAACGCCGACGAGAGCGCCAACACCAGCTCCGGCAACGGCTTCCTGATGCTGGGCGGGCTGCTGATCATGCTGCCGGGGCTGATCTCCGACGCCGCCGGTCTGATCCTGCTGATCCCGCCGGTGCGTTCGCTGTTGAGCCGGCGGCTGGAGCGGTCGCTGGAGCGCCGTATGCGGGCCGCGGGCACCGGAGGGCTCGGGGACGCCTACCAGCAGGCTCAGCAGGCCAGGATGTCGCGGCCCGACGGCAAGGTCGTCCAGGGAGAGGTCATCAAGCACGACGAGCCGCGGCCACCGCGCGACTCCGACGAGGACGGCCCCCGCCCACCGCTGACGCGTTGAGACCGGACCGGAAGAAGCCGTGGGCCGCGACACTGTGTGTCGCGGCCCACGGCTTCTCGCATGTGCTGTTGTGGCGGTGCTACAGGGTCAGGCCGACTTCCGGCTGTCCCTCGGATGCACCGCGATATTCATGGCGCCGGAGCGCAGGACGGCCAGCCGCTCGGCCAGCACCTCCTCCAACTCCTCGCGTGTGCGCCGCTCCATGAGCATGTCCCAGTGCGTACGCGCAGGCTTGCCCTTCTTCTCCTCGGGGCCATCCCCGTCCACCAGGAGTGCCTGGGCGCCACACGCCTTGCACTCCCACTCCGGCGGAATTTCCGCCTCTACCGAAAACGGCATCTCAAATCGATGGCCGTTCTGGCATGCGTACTCCACCGCCTGGCGCGGGGCCAGATCGATGCCGCGGTCCGTCTCGTAGCTGGTAACCACAAGTCGCGTGCCGCGGAGAGCTCGCTCACTCATGAATCGTGCCTCCCGGGCTTGTCGCCCACAGGACAGGTGTCGCTGTCGTCGTCTTCCGGTCAACGTCCGGTCGGCGGTAAAGATTCCCGTAGCGGGTCATGCGTCGCCGTCGTGCCGCTGCTTCTGCCAAGGATTCCGTACCCACCAGTGCCCGGTTTGTCACATGTAGTGCTGGATGTCATGCGGCGATCTCGCTTGTTTTCGCTTCTGTGACACGCAGTAACGGTCCGGCTGGCAGGCCAACGGCGTACACTACCGCGCTTTCACTTCAACGTCTAAATCCGCTCCGGCACGGGGTTTCCCGCCTCGGCCACGGCCCTGCGCACCGGCACCCGCGCGAGCAGCGCGAACCCGATCACGAAGAAGACCACCAGGGAGAGAATCGCGTCCCGGTAGCTGCCCGTGACCTGATACGCGAGACCGAACACCAGGGGGCCCAGCCAGCTCAGCCCGCGGTCGCTCATCTCGTACGCGGCGAAGTACTCGGCCTCCTTGCCGCGCGGCACGAGATGCGAGAACAGCGAACGGGACAGCGCCTGACTGCCGCCGAGCACCATGCCGATCGCGGCGGCGAGGGCGAAGAACCAGACCGGGGCCCCGGCGGGCAGGAAGTACCCGGCCGCGAGGATCACCGTCCACACGGCGAGCGAGGCGAGAATCGTCCGTTTGGCTCCGTGGGTCCGCGCCAGCCGGCCCATGCCGAGCGCGCCCGCGACCGCCAGGATCTGGACCAGCAGCACGGCCGTGATCAGCGTCGTCTGGTCGAGACCCAGCTCCTCGGAGCCGTAGATCGACGCCTGGGAGATCACCGTCTGCACGCCGTCGTTGTAGATCAGATAGGCGAGCAGGAAGGAGAGCGTGAGGGGGTGGCGGCGCATGTCGCGCAAGGTGGCCATCAGCTGGCGCCAGCCCGTGCCGACGGAGCCCTGGCCCGCGTGGCCGCCGTCCTTCGCGACCCGCCGGTCGCGCAGCCGGCTGAGCGGCACCAGCGTGAAGGCGCCCCACCAGACACCGGCGGAGGCCAGACAGATCCGCACGGCCGTCGACTCCGAGACGCCGAACGACTCGTGGCCGCTGTAGAGAATCAGGTTCAGTACGAGGACGAAGGCGCCCGAGGTGTAGCCGAAGGCCCAGCCGCGTGAGGACACGGCGTCGCGTTCCTCGGGCGTGGCTATCTGTGGCAGATAGGCGTTGTAGAGCGCCATGGACACCGACAGCGAGGCGTTCGCCACGATCAGCAGGACCACGCCCAGCAGATAGCGGTCGCCGTCCAGGAAGAACATGCCCGCCGTGGCCCCCGCGCCGACGTACGCCGCGACGCCGAGCAGCGGCTTCTTGCGCCCCGTACGGTCGGCCACCGCGCCGGCCAGCGGCATCAGCAGCACCGCCAGCACGATCGAGACGGACACCGAGTACGCGAAGACCGAACCGGCCCGCACCGGGATGCCCAGCGGGTGGACGAAGCCGTCGGCGTCGGCGGCGGCCTTCGCCACGGTCGTCAGATACGGCCCGAGGAAGACGGTGACGACGCTCGTCGAGTAGACGGAGCACGCGAAGTCGTAGAAGTACCAGCCGCGTTGCTCACGTATGCGGCCCGTCTCGTCGTCGGTCAGGTCCGCGGTGTCGGCGGTCATCCCGCGCCCCTCATTCGTCCCCGTAGGGGACATCAGTAACCATCAGTGCCAGGCCCCGCGCTCGGTGAACACCGCGCGCAACGTCTCCAGTTGATCGGTCATGATGCCATCCACGCCGAGGTCCAGGAGCGACCGCATCCGATCGGCGTCGTTGATCGTCCAGACATGCACCTGGAGGCCACGGGCGTGCGCCGTCCTTACGAAGCGTCTGTCGACCACCCGTACGCCGCTCTGGTCCTGCGGGACCTGTGCGCAGACGGCGCCCTCACGTACGGGCGCGGGCACCCCGTACGAGCGCAGCCGCAGGCCCAGCACCCCGCGTACGCCGTACGACGTGGCCAGCCGGGGACCCGCCAGCCGGTGCGCCCGTGCGACCCGCGCCTCCGAGAACGAGCCCACGCACACCCGGTCCCAGCTGTCCGTCCGGCCGATCAGATCGAGCAGCGGGCGCAGGGCGGGCCCCGCCTTCATGTCGACGTTCCAGCGGGCGTCCGGGAACTCCTCCAGAAGATCCTCGAACAGCGCGAGCGGTTCCCGGCCGCCGACCCTGGCGCGGCTCACCTCGCTCCACGGCAGCTCGGAGATCCGGCCGCTCAGGTCGGTGACCCGGTCGAGCGTCGTGTCGTGGAACGCCACGAGCCGGCCGTCGGCCGTCGTGTGCACGTCGGTCTCGAAGTAGCGGTAACCGAGCCCGGCGGCACGCCGGAAGGCCGCCGCGGTGTTCTCGATCCCGTCGGCCGCGCCACCACGGTGGGCGAACGGGATCGGCGACGGATGGTCCAGATAGGGATGGCGTACGGGAGTCACGGCCGAAGTATGGCCTGCTCCGGGGAACCCCCGGCGACAGCCGGGTCGCCGTCCGCCGTCGGCGGGACGACGAAGACGCGCAGGAACAGCTGCGCGAGCGGTCCTATCGACAGCGCGTAGGCGATCGTGCCGACCCCGACGGAGCCGCCGAGAACGAAGCCGGTGGCGACGACGGCCACCTCGATCCCGGTACGGACCAGCCGCACCGACCGGCCGGTGAGGCGGTGCAGGCCCGTCATCAGGCCGTCGCGGGGGCCGGGGCCGAAACGGGCGGCGATGTAGAGACCCGTCGCCAAGCCGTTGAGGACGATGCCGGCGATCAGCAGCGGGATCTGTACGGCGAGGGTGCGGCCGTCCGGGACGAGGGCCAGTGCGCCGTCCATCGCGATTCCGACCACGAAGACGTTCGAGACGGTGCCGAGTCCGGGGCGCTGCCGGATCGGGATCCACAACAGCAGGACGACCGCGCCGACGATGATCGAGACGACGCCCATGGTCAGCCCGGTGAGTTCGGACAGTCCCTGGTGCAGGACACCCCACGGCTCCAGCCCGAGGCCACCCCTGACCAGCAGGGCCGAGCTCACGCCGTACAGCGTCAGACCCGTGTAGAGCTGGAGGAGCCGACGGGGGAGCCGCTTGCCGCGGAGAGTGGGCGCGATGGGCAAGGTGCTGTCCTTCAGGAGTGGAACGAGTGGACTGGTACGTGTCACTCTGTGGCGGGGTGCTGAAGGCCAACCATGGCCAATTCGTGGAAGGTGGACTGATTTCCATGACTCAGTGGACGTCGGCGGTCGGGGCGGCTCAGCTCGCGCGGCAGCTCAACGCCCAGCAGTCGCGGCCCGTCGGCCCCGGCACCCGCAAACCGCCCGCGTACCGGTCTCTCGCCGACGGTGTCAGGCTGCTCGTCCTCGAAGGCCGTGTGCCCGTCGCCGCCCGCCTCCCCGCCGAACGCGAGCTGGCCCTCGCGCTCTCCCTCAGCCGTACGACCGTCGCCGCCGCCTACGAGGTCCTGCGCGCCGAGGGATTCCTGGAATCGCGCAGGGGCGCCGGCAGCTGGACGGCCGTACCGGCCGGGAATCCGCTGCCCGCGCGCGGCCTCGAACCACTGCCGCCGGACTCCCTCGGCTCGATGATCGACCTCGGCTGCGCCGCCCTGACGGCGCCCGAGCCCTGGCTCACCCGCGCCGTCCAGGGCGCGCTGGAGGAGTTGCCGCCGTACGCGCACACCCACGGCGACTACCCGGCGGGGCTGCCCGCGCTGCGTCAGACACTCGCCGACCGGTACACCGCGCGCGGTATCCCGACCATGCCCGAGCAGATCATGGTCACCACCGGTGCGATGGGCGCGATCGACGCCATCTGCCATCTCTTCGCCGGACGTGGCGAGCGCGTCGCCGTCGAGTCGCCCAGCTACGCGAACATCCTCCAGCTGATGCGCGAGGCGGGCGCCCGGCTCGTCCCCGTCGCCATGGCCGAGGGACTGGCCGGCTGGGACCTGCCGCGCTGGCGCCAGGTGCTGCGGGACGCCGCGCCCCGGCTCGCGTACGTCGTCGCCGACTTCCACAACCCGACGGGCGCGCTGGCCACCGAGGACCAGCGCAGACAGCTGGTCGAGGCGGCGCGTTCGGCGGGGACCGTGCTCGTCGCGGACGAGACGATGTCGGAGCTGTATCTGGACGGGGACGGGCCGGGCGACGAACTGCCGCCGCCCGTCTGCGCCTTCGACCCGGCGGGCAGCACGGTCCTCACGGTCGGGTCGGTCAGCAAGGCGTTCTGGGCGGGCATGCGCATCGGGTGGGTACGGGCCGCGCCCGAGGTCATCCGCTCACTCGTCTCCGCCCGTGCATACGCCGACCTCGGCACCCCCGTGCTCGAACAGCTGGCGATCAACTGGCTGATGGGCACCGGCGGTTGGGAGCAGGCGGTCGACGTCCGGCGGACCCAGAGCAGGGAGAACCGCGACGCGCTGGTGGCGGCCGTGCGCAGGGAGCTGCCGAGCTGGGAGTTCGACGTGCCGCGCGGCGGACTGACGCTGTGGGTGCGCACCGGGGGACTGTCGGGCTCGCGGATCGCGGAGGTGGGCGAGCGCGTCGGCGTACGGGTGCCGGGCGGGCCGCGCTTCGGGGTTGACGGGGCCTTCGAGGGGTACGTGCGGCTGCCGTTCACCGTGGCCGGGCCGGTTGCCGACGAGGCGGCCGTCCGGCTGGCGGCGGCGGCGCGGCTCGTGGAGAGCGGCGCGCGCGCCGGCACGGACGTGCCGCGCACGTTCATCGCCTGACGGGCGCCCCGGCGCGTACGGCCCGAGGGGTCAGCCCTCGGCCGGTACGGCGGTGGGCATCGGCGCCGTGCTCTGCCGAGGCTGTTGCAGCTGCACGGTCGGCGGGCCGGGCTCCGGGCCCGGCTCAGCGGGTTCGCGCGGCGTGGAGGGCGGCGGGTCCGCCTTGCGGCCGGGTTCGTGCGATCGGGTGGCCGCAGCGGTCGATCCGCCGCGCGGGGTGTGCCGGTCCGGCAGCAGATCCAGCACCGCCCGCCGGTGCGCGTCGCTGGTGGCGTCGTCGTACGGATCGGGCGTGGCCGGGACCTGGAGCCGGAGCACCGGTCCGGTGCCGAGCCGCGCGTAACCCCGCCCGGTGGGGATGTCCGGGGTGGGGATGGTGTGCGGCGGCGCCCCGAGGACCGCTTCCAACTCCTCGCGCGCGGCGGCGCCGAGCACGACACGCGCGCGGGTGTGTGTCCGTACGGTCTCGCTGAGCGCGTCCAGGGTGTCGAACTGCTCCGCCACGACCACCGTCACATGGGCGGCTCTGCCGTGCCGCAGCGGCACGTTGAGCAGTTCCTGCGGATCGGGCCGTCCGTCGGCGGCGGCTACGTGGCCGAAGGCGCTCGGCCGGTCCAGCAGCAGCCAGAGCGGTCGCTTGGTGTCCTCGGGGACGGCGTGACCGGACTGGCGGGCGCGGTTGGCGGCGATCAGCCGCCGTTCCGTCTCGTTGGCGGCCCATTCGAGACCGGCCAGCGCGCCCGAGAGCCCGCTCTCCACGGCGAGCACGCCCGTACGCCCGCCGAGACTTGCGTACTCCCCGGTCCCGTTGCCCTCCACGATCACCACGTCGCCGTGGGCGAGCGCCTGGAGGGCGATAGAACGGAGCAGACTCGTGGTGCCGCTTCCCGGGTGCCCGACGGCGAGCAGATGAGGCTCGGTCGAGCGGGCACCCGTACGCCAGACCACCGGAGGGGCGTCACGGGTCTCGTCGCCCTCCATGACCGGCACCGTGCGAGGGACCGCGTCGGCGTCGGTGAAGCCGAGCACGGTCTCGCCGGGGGCGGTGACGAAGCGCTGTGCGGCGATTTTGGTGGGAAGCGGCGGCAGCACGCTCATGATCAGCTCGTTGCCCTCCTCGTCCCAGTCGAAGCGGTACTCCCGGCCGCGCCCGGACTTCGCGTGCATCAGATGCTCGATCCGGACGCGGGAGGGGTACTCACCGTCGGTGAAGTACGGCGGATACGACACCCGCAGCCGGGTGAGACGCCCGTCGGCGTCGAACTCGTACTCGTCGAAGGCCTTGTCCCACTCCCCGCCGTGGGCGAACAGCGGACTCGGGTCCTCCGGCACGGAGAAGTACGGCACCAGGGCCTCGTAGAGAGACCGCAGGCGCTGCAACTCCGCGTCGTCGGGCCCGGTCCGCACCGGCGTACGGTCCCGGCCCTTCCAGCCGGCCACCGCCATCACCGAGATGAGGGCGAGGAGCGGTCCGTACGGGATGAGCGCGAAGACCAGGACGACGGCCGCGACCAGGAACAGCGCGGGACCACGCCGGTCCTTGGGCGTGGCCGCCCATTTCTGCCGTCCCGTGCCGGCCAGCAGACGCAGACCACGGGTGATCGTGATCAGCGGATGGAGGACGTCGGTGGCGCTGTCGGCGGCCGAGCGGGCCATCTCTCGGCTGCGAGTGATGCGAGCGCTGCCGCTGCTCAGAATGCGGGGGAGTGGTCGCCGGGCCACGTCTGTCTCCTGAAGGTGCGGAAGGTGCTGGATGTGCTGGATGTGTTGGAGAGATGGCAGGCGGTCAGAACTTGATCCCGCCCAGTAGGCCGGCGAGGCTGGCGCCTCCGGCCGTGATGCTCGGGGCGATGGCTGTGCCCGCGAGATAGAAACCGAAGAGCGCGCAGACGAGCGCGTGGGACGCCTTGAGTCCGTCCTTCCTGAAGAAGAGGAAGACGATGATTCCGAGCAGCACGACGCCTGACATGGACAGGATCATGAGGGGTTCTCCTGGTTGAGGGGGACAGTCACCATGAGTTCTTCCATGCTCACAGTAAGTATCTATGTGATAAAAGGTGCAAGTGAGTGAAATTCCGGGAATTTCACTTCACCGGCCGACAGTGGAAGCCCGCGCGCCGCTTGCTACGGCCTCCGCGCCCCGGAGCGGACCACTGGGCAGTAACCTGTCGATTCACTCGTACGGCTCCGCAGTCGTGCGTCCCAGGTCAGCGGCACGAGAGGCGGTTCACCGATGAGCGAGGTCCCGGAGGGCGGCGCTCCCGACAGCGACGTCGTCGAGCTGGCGACGAAGGTCTTCGACCTCGCGCGCCGCGGGGAGACCGAGACGCTCGCCGCCTACCTCGACGCCGGTGTCCCCGCGAATCTCACCAACGACCGGGGTGACTCCCTCGTCATGCTCGCCGCGTACCACGGACACGCGCCCGCGGTGGAGGCGCTGCTCTCGCGCGGCGCCGAGGCCGACCGGGCCAACGACCGCGGGCAGACGCCACTGGCGGGAGCGGTCTTCAAGGGCGAGGACGCCGTGATCCGCGCACTGCTCACCGGCGGGGCCGACCCGACGAGTGGATCACCCTCCGCCGTGGATACAGCGCGGATGTTCGGGAAGACGGACCTCCTGGAGCTGTTCGGAGCCCGGTGAAGGAGTGCGTCGTAAATGTGGTCGCGGTGGCGAAATGGGTGGGTCATCATGACGTCGGGCCCGGAAGGGGCCACCGACGAGAGGCAGAGGAAGATGGTCTACACCAAGCAGGAGACGACGGCCGAGCGATGTTGTCGCGCGGCCTAGGCAGCCTAGGCATCCCACTCCCCGGTTGCGTCGACAGCTTGATGTGAGGCTCTCCCCATGTTCGATCCAGTCATAGCGCCGAGCGGCACGCTCCTCGGCCTGCTGCAAAGGGGGCGCGGCGACGGCACTCTGCACGCGCTGGCCGCACCCCGCGCCGAGGCGCTCAACGCCCTCAATCACTGCGTGATGAACGACCCGCGCCACGACTGGCAGGTCGAGAACCGCTCCCTCTACTACGCGCGTCTCTATCTGGACCTCCACGGCGATCTCGAACCGCTCGAACACCACCTCTTCCGTGCCGAGGACCACTTCGACACCGAGGAGTCGCGCACCGGGCTCGCCCTCGCCGTACTGGGCCACCTCGCCTCCTACGGAAGAGACGACGCCCTGGGCCTCCTGCGCCGGTACGCCACGTCGGGATCCAACTGGACCTGGGCGCTCGACGAGCTGGCCCTTCGCGACGACGACGCGGGCCTACGCTCGCTCGCCCCGCCGATCCTGGCCAGATTCCCCACCACGGCAGAGGGCGAAGCGGAGCTGGCCGGCGCCCTCCGGAGCGCCTTCGAGCCCCGGCCCTGGCGGCTCTGGGCCGACGACCCGCGCCAGGCTGTCGCCGGCCGCGTCAGGGCGGCACGGGAGCAGGGCTCCTTCGACCGATGGCAGCAGCAGCTGCGGCCGAGCGGACCGCGCCCCGGCTGGAGCGTCCAGGCCGTCTTCGAATGGGCGCAGGACGGCCTCGAACGGGGCACGACCCTGCACGTGCCCGCCGCCCGATGTCTGACCGCGGTCGCCGGGCCCGACGACCGCGCCGCGATCGTCGAAGCCGGCCGCAGCGGCCCCGACGGCGCGCGCTCGGCCGCGCTGCACTACCTCGCCGAGGCCCGCGATCCCGCCGTGCTCGACCTGATCGAGGCCGCGGCGACCGACCCGTCCGAGAGCCTCGCCGAAGCCGCCGTCGCCGCCTTCGAGCGGATGTGCGGCGAGCCCGCGGTCGACCGGGCACGCGGCTGGGTGCACCGGCCCGACGCCCTCGGCGCCTCGGCGGCGGGCGTCCTCGCCTCACGGGGCGGCGCGCAGGACACTCAGCTGGTGCTCGGCGCACTCCGGGAGGCCGTACGGTCCGACGGACCCGACGCGCCCCGCCTGTGGACCCTCGTCGACGGCACCGGACGGCTCGGCATCGGCTGTGCCGCACCCGTGCTGCGGCACGTGTACCGGGAGACCGCCTCCTCGCACCTGCGCGGCCGTACGGCCAGGGCACTGGCGGCCACCGACCCCTCGTATGCCACGGGATTCGCCGTCGAATGCCTCTGGGACTGCGAGGAGACCACCAGAGAGGTCGCCGCGCTGCACGCCGAGACCGGTGACGTGCGGGTGGCCGACCGGCTGCGGCGGCTCGCCGCCGATCCGGCCGAGGAGGCCGAGGTGCAGACCGCCGTACGGAGCCGGATCGGGCCGGACACGCCCGCCGTCTGACAGCGCCCCGCCCGGTGCGCACCGGGCGGGGACACGGCGGGGCCGGATTTGATCGCGGAGGTCTCGTGGCCGGCCGGCGGGTTCTACCGGGCGGGTATGGCCGTACGGTCTCCACCAGGTGAACCGCCCGGCGCACGCCGGTTGCGGTCAGGGGCGCGAACGGCTGTGAGGTCGCCGAAGTTCCGCTCGGGCCCTCGAAACATTAATGCTCACGGGACGTTTTCCACGCGGAAAGATCCACGTTGGCCGGATCACCCCCGGTGCGGCGAGAACACGAGTATGCGTGTCGTCATCGTCACCGAATCCTTCCCGCCCGATGTGAACGGCGTGGCGCACTGCGCCCTGCAGACCGCCCGGCATCTCGTCGCCCGCGGCCATGACCCGCTCGTCATCGCACCGGCCTCGTCGTCATCCGCGATCGCGGGCGCCGAGGCCCCCTCCCCGTCCCCCTCCGCCTCCTTCTCCCCGTCCCCCCGCACCACGGCCTCTCCCCGCACGGCCGACTCCGACGCACCGTGCCCCGTGGTGCGCGTCCCCTCCCTCCCCCTGCCCGGCTATCCCCAGGTACGCGTCGCCCTGCCCAGCCGCCGGGTCGCCGCGACCCTCGCCGCGCACCGCGCCGACCTCGTGCACCTGGCCGGGCCGTTCGTCCTCGGCGTACGCGGCATGGCAGCCGCCACGCGGCTGGGAATACCCGCCGTCGCCGTCTACCAGACCGACCTCGCCGGCTACGCCCGTACCTACATGGGCGCGGGCGAGGCGGCGGCGTGGCGCCGGCTGCGCGCCGTGCACAGCGCGGCGGACCGCACGCTCGCCCCGTCCAGCGCCGCCATGAAGGACCTTGAGGAGCACCGCGTCCCGCGCGTCAGGCTCTGGCGACGTGGTGTGGACACCGTCAGGTTCCGGCCAGAGCTGCGCGACGAAGCGCTGCGCCGCAGCCTCGCGCCGAACGGCGAGCTGATCGTCGGATACGTCGGCAGGCTGGCGCCCGAGAAGCATGTCGAACTCCTGTCCGGCGCCTGCGGGCTGCCCGGCGTCCGCGTCGTGATCGTCGGGGACGGGCCGAGCGAGCCGTCCCTGCGCACCGCGCTCCCCGGCGCCGTGTTCCTCGGCCGCCGGACCGGGGACGAACTGGCGCGGATCTTCGCCTCGTTCGACGTCTTCGCGCACACCGGGCCGTACGAGACGTTCTGCCAGACCGTCCAGGAGGCCATGGCCAGCGGCACCCCGGTGATCGCCCCGGCGGCGGGCGGACCGCTCGACCTCGTCGACCACGGACGCACCGGGCTGCTGGTGCCGCCCCACGACGTGCGGGCCGTCACCGGAGCCGTACGGGACCTCCAGGCAGCCCCGGAGCTGCGCGCCTCCTACGGACGCACCGCACGCGCCATCGTCGAGGGCCGCACGTGGGCGGCGGTGGGCGACCAACTGCTCGACCACTACGCCGAGGTACTCGGCGAGCGCACGGCCGTGGTCGCATGAGCGGCGCGGGTGCCGCTCCTCGCGGCGTACGGATCGTCCGGCTGGCCAACTTCGTCACCCCGGCCTCGGGAGGCCTCAGGACGGCCCTCCAGGAGCTCGGTGCGGGCTATCTGGCCGCCGGGCACGAACCGGTCCTGATCGTGCCCGGTGACCGCCCGAGCGACGAACACACGGCGCAGGGACGGGTGATCACCCTGCCGGGCGCGGTGCTGCCCGGCACCGGCGGCTACCGGGTGCTGACCGCCCGCCGGAGCCTGCGCACCCTGCTCGAATCCCTCGCCCCCGACCGGCTGGAGGTCTCCGACCGCACCAGCCTGCGGTGGACGGGGGAGTGGGCGCGCCGCCACCGGATCCCGTCCGTCATGGTGTCCCACGAGACCGCCGACGGGGTGCTGCGCACCTGGGGCGTACCGGCCGTGGCGGCCGAACGCGCCGCGGACCGGCTCAACCGGCGCAGCGCGTGGGCGTATTCACGGATCGTCTGCACCACCGAGTGGGCCGAGCGCGAGTTCGTCCGGATCGGCGCGCGCAACGTGGTGCGCGCGCCGCTCGGTGTCGACCTGTTGCGCTGCCGGCCGGACCGGCGCCGCGAGGCCCTGCGTGCCAAGTACGCGCGGGGGGCCGATGTCCTGATGCTGCTCTGCTCGCGGCTGTCCGTCGAGAAGCGCCCGGCCGTCGCGCTCGACACCCTTGCCGCGCTCCTCGCCCGCGGCGTGCGGGCGACGCTGGTGATCGCCGGGGACGGTCCCCTGGCGGGCGTGCTGGCGCGCAGGGCGCGCGAGCGGCGGCTGCCCGTGGTGTTCCTCGGGCATGTGGGCGACCGGGAGGAGTTGGCGAACCTCCAGGCCTCCGCGGACATCTGTCTGGCACCGGGGCCGGCGGAGACCTTCGGTCTGTCCGCGCTCGAGGCACTGGCCTGCGGCACTCCCGTCGTCGCCAGCGCGTCCTCGGCTCTCCCGGAGATCCTGGGCGCGGCGGGCGGTACGGCGACGGACACCCCGAGGGCGTTCGCCGACGCCGTACAGGAACTCCTGGGCCGTCCGGAGGGCGTCCGGCGCGCCGCGGCGCGGGCGCGGGCCGAACTCTTCGGCTGGGACCGCGCGGTCGCCGCCTTCCTGGCGGCGCACGAAGCGCCGGGTACGGGACAGGACCCGCTCGCGGCGGAGCGGACCGTCGTCGGGGCACCGAGCGGCGGCGAGGCGGTGACCCAGGGCGCGGTCGCGGCGCCCCCGGCTCCGGGGGCATCCGTGACGGTGCCGACGGTCCCGGCCGTGCCTTCGGTGTCGGCCGTGACGCGTCTGTCGGCCGTGAGGTCCGTCGCGGCGGCCCCGGTGCGGCCTCCGAACGGAGAGGCGAGATGACCGTGTACGCGAACCTCGGGCTGCCGCCCGAGGCGGCTGTCCCCGTGGAGCCCTCCGTACGGAGGCCGCTGCGGTTCGCCGCGCTCGGGGACTCGCTGACCGCGGGCGTGGGGGACCGCGTGGACGGCCGCTGGCGCGGCTGGGCGGTGCTGCTCGCCGACGCGCTCGCGCCGGTCGACGGCAACGGCAACGGCAACGGCAACGGGTACGGGGCGGTCCACCGCACGGGCCGCGAGGCGCCCGGTCGGAGCGGCGACGGAACGGCCGTGTCTGGCGCGCCGGCCACGTGTGGTGCGACCGGTGAACCCCTGGACCAGGCGGTCACGCCGCCCGGCGGGGCGGCCGTTGCACCGCCGGAGCGTGCGGAGCGCTCCGGCGCGGACGCCCTGCACGAGGCCGGACGGCGCGGGCGGGACGGCCGTCCGACCAGCCCCGGCCGACACCTGGGGACTGTGGCGGGCCCGGTCTTCGGTTCCGGCCTCTCCGCCGGGCCCAACCCCGCCGAACCCGCCTCCACCTTCCGTAACTTCGCCACCAGCGGCGCCCTCACCCGCGACGTCCGCGCGGAACAGACCCCCGCCGCCCTCGCCTTCGCGCCCGACATCGCCTCCGTCGTCGTCGGTGTCAACGACACCCTCCGACGCTCCTTCGACATCGCCGCCATCGCCCGCGCCCTCGACGAGGTCTGCGCCGCCCTCACCGCGCGCGGCACCGTCCTGCTCACCGCATGCCTTCCGGACCCCGGCGTCATGCTGGGCCTGCCGGCCCCGCTCGCGAGACCGCTCGCGCGCAGACAGCGCGCGGTCAACACCCTCGTCCACACGCTCTCCGCGCGGTACGGCGCCGTCCATCTGCACGCCGCCGACCCGGCGTGGGTCGCCGACCGCTCCCTGTGGAGCGCCGATCGGCTGCACCCCGGCGAACGCGGCCACCGCGTGATCGCCGCGCGGTTCCACGCCATGCTCACCACGCGCGGCCTGACACTGGGCCCACCGCCGTCCCAGGAGCCCGAACGGCCGCCGCCCGGCCGGACAGAGGCACTTCTCTGGCTGGCGACGGCGGGCGCCGGCTGGCTGGTGCGCAGAAGCGCCGATCTGCTGCCCGAACTGCTGTGGCTGGCGGGCGGCGAGCTGCGCCACCTCGCACGCGGCACCGCCGACCGCCTCGACCGACGCGCCGAACATGCACTCTCCCGCGCGCTGACAGCGCTGCCGCCGGCCGTTCCGCTTGCCAGAATGGGGGAATGAGTGGGCGCTGGGAATTCTGGATCGACCGTGGCGGCACCTTCACCGACGTGGTGGGGCGACGGCCCGACGGACGTCTCGTCACACGGAAACTGCTGTCGCACAACCCGGAGCAGTACGACGACGCGGCGGTGGCCGGGATCCGGCTGCTGCTCGGTGCAGCACCGGACGATCCGGTTCCCGCCGACCGGATCGACGTCGTCAAGATGGGCACGACCGTCGCCACCAACGCGCTGCTTGAGCGCCGTGGCGAGCCGACCGTCCTCCTCGTCACCGAGGGCTTCGGCGACGCGCTGAGGATCGCGTACCAGAACCGCCCCCGCCTCTTCGACCGTCACATCGTGCTGCCGGAAGCCGTCTACGACCGTGTCATCGAGGTTCCCGAACGCGTCGACGCGCACGGCGCCACCGTACGGCCGTTGGACACGGAGGCCGTCGCCGCGCGGCTGCGGGAGGCGTACGACGACGGTTTCCGCAGCGCCGCCGTCGTCCTCATGCACGGCTACCGCCACCCCGACCACGAGAGCGCGGTCGCCGAGGCGGCCCGCGCGGCGGGCTTCACCCAGGTCAGCCGCTCCCACGAGGTCAGCCCACTGATCAAACTGGTGCCGCGCGGCGACACCACCGTCGTGGACGCCTACCTCTCCCCGATCCTGCGGCGCTACGTCGACGAGATCGCCTCCGAACTCCGCGACATCCGGCTGATGTTCATGCAGTCCAACGGAGGGCTGCGCGAGGCCGCCCACTTCCGTGGGAAGGACGCCGTGCTGTCCGGACCGGCGGGCGGAGTCGTCGGCATGGCCCGTACCTCCGGACAGGCGGGCTTCGACCGCGTCGTCGGCTTCGACATGGGCGGCACGTCGACCGATGTCTCGCACTACGCCGGGGAGTTCGAGCGCGAGCTGGGCACACAGGTCGCCGGGGTCCGGATGCGGGCCCCCATGATGAACATCCACACCGTCGCGGCAGGCGGCGGCTCCGTGCTGCACTTCGACGGCCAGCGCTACCGCGTCGGGCCCGACTCGGCGGGCGCCGTGCCCGGCCCCGCCTGCTACCGCAGGGGCGGCCCGCTGACCGTCACCGACGCCAACGTGATGCTCGGCCGGGTGCAACCGGACCACTTCCCGGCGGTGTTCGGGCCCGAAGGCGACCAGCCGCTGGACGCCGACGTGGTGCGGCGCGAGCGATTCGCCGCGCTCGCCGAGGAGGTCGAGGCGGCCACCGGTGTACGGCGCGCGCCGGCCGAAGTCGCCGCAGGGTTCCTGGAGATCGCCGTGCTGAACATGGCGAACGCCGTCAAGAAGATCTCCGTCCAGCGCGGGCACGACATCACCCGTTACGCCCTCACCAGCTTCGGCGGAGCGGGCGGCCAGCACGCGTGCGCCGTCGCGGACGCGCTCGGCGTCGACACGGTGATCGTGCCGCCGCTCGCCGGTGTCCTCTCCGCGTACGGCATCGGGCTCGCCGACGCCACCGCCATGCGGGAGCAGTCGGTGGAGGCCGAACTCCGCGACGCGGGCACGCCGCGCCGGGTGCGGGAACTGTGTGCCGCCCTCGCCGAACGCACCCGTGCCGAACTGCGCGCGGACTCCGTCCCGGACGCCGCGATCACCACGCACGCGCGCGTGCTCCTCCGGTACGCCGGAACGGACGCGAGCCTGGCGGTGCCCCTCGGCGACGTCGCCGACATGACGGCGGCCTTCGAGGGCGAACACCGCGCGCGTTACGCCTTCACCATGGACAAGCCCCTGGTGATCGAGGCCGTGTCGGTCGAAGCCGTCGGCAAGGCCGCTTCGCACGGGACGTACGCAGCCGACGAGACCTCAGTAGGAGGCGACGGCGACAACGGGCCCGTACGGCCCGCGAGAGTACGGATGTTCGTCGACGGCACGGAGCGCGACTGCCCGCTCCACCAGCGCGCCGATCTGCGGCCCACCGACACCGTCGAAGGCCCCGCGATGATCGCCGAGGCCGACGCGACGACCGTCGTGGACGCGGGCTGGCAGGCGGCGGTCGGCGACCTCGGGCATCTGCTCCTCACCCGCGTGAGGCCCCGCCCCACACGCGTCGCGGCGGGCACGGACGTGGACCCGGTGCTGCTCGAAGTCTTCAACAACCTCTTCATGGCCATCGCCGAGCAGATGGGCGTACGCCTGGAGAACACCGCCCACTCCGTCAACATCAAGGAACGGCTCGACTTCTCCTGCGCCCTCTTCGACGCCGAGGGCAATCTGATCGCCAACGCGCCCCACATCCCCGTCCATCTCGGCTCCATGGGCGAGTCCATCAAGGAGGTGCTGAAGCGCGACGCGGACTCGCTGCGCCCCGGCGACGTGTACGCCGTCAACGACCCCTACCACGGAGGCACCCATCTGCCGGACGTGACGGTCGTGACGCCTGTCTTCGACGAACAGGGCGAACATCTGCGCTTCCTGGTCGCCTCGCGCGGTCACCACGCAGAGATCGGCGGCATCACCCCCGGCTCGATGCCCGCCTTCAGCCGGACCATCCACGAGGAAGGCGTGCTCTTCGACAACTGGCTCCTCGTACGCGACGGCAGACTCCGCGAGGCCGAGACGCGCGAACTGCTCGCCACCGCGCCGCACCCCTCCCGCGACCCGGACACCAACCTGGCCGACCTCCGTGCCCAGATCGCCGCCAACGAGAAGGGCATCGCCGAACTGCGCCGTATGACCGAGCAGTTCGGCTACGACGTCGTAGACGCGTACATGGGCCACGTACGGCGCAACGCGGAGGAGTCCGTACGCCGCATCATCGCCGGGCTCAGCGACGGCGCCTACCGCTACGAGACCGACAACGGCGCCGTCATCGAGGTCGCCGTGCGCGTCGACCGCGAGGCCCGCAGCGCCGTCGTGGACTTCACCGGGACATCACCGCAGCAGGAAGGCAACTTCAACGCGCCCCGGTCCGTGGTGATGGCGGCCGTCCTGTATGTCTTCCGGACGCTGGTCGCCGACGACATCCCGCTCAACAGCGGCTGTCTGGCGCCGCTCGACGTACGGGTGCCCGAGGGCTCGATGCTCTCGCCGGCCTTCCCGGCGGCGACGGTGGCCGGAAATGTGGAGACCTCGCAGGCCGTGACGGGCGCACTGTACGCGGCGCTCGGCGTCCAGGCCGAGGGCTCGGGCACGATGAACAACCTCACCTTCGGCAACGAACGGGTCCAGTACTACGAGACGGTGGCGAGCGGATCGGGCGCGGGTGAGGGCTTCGACGGCGCCGACGCCGTCCAGACCCATATGACCAACTCCCGCCTCACCGACCCCGAAGTGCTCGAATGGCGCTACCCGGTACGGGTCGACGGATTCGCCGTCCGGGACGGCAGCGGCGGCCGGGGCCGATGGACCGGCGGGAACGGAGTCGTACGGCGCATCCGCTTCCTGGAGCCCATGACGGTGACGCTGCTGACCGGGCACCGCGCGGTGGCCCCGTACGGCATGGCGGGCGGTGAGCCGGGTGAACTCGGCGGCAACGAGGTGGAGCGGGCCGACGGGACCCGTACACCGCTGAAAGGGGTCGACTCGGCGGATGTGACCGTGGACGACGTGCTGGTGCTGCGCACCCCAGGCGGCGGAGGATACGGCACGCCGGGGTGAACTCGCCCGGCGCGGCGGGCCGGTGGCCGGTCCGCCGCGCCGGCCGAGCGGCCCGCTGCGCAGTCCGCCGCCGCTGCGGCTTCTGCGTCGTTTCGACCGTTGTCAGTCCGAGGACCTAATCTGTGCAACGTGACTTCGCCTGCCTCGACGGACTCTGTTCCGCCCCAGCTCAGCGCGGGGCCGCGGCTCGCCCAGGGCCCGGCCGCCGACGAAGGGCTGGCGCGCCGACTGCGCGCGCTCGCCTGCACCGCGCCGCTGCACGACCTCGACACCCGCAAGGCCAATCTGGCGGGGGAGTACTCGGTCTACGCGATGGCGGAGGTCGCGCTCGCGGCGATCGACCTCGTGACGCTCAACATGGACTTCGACACCGGCGCGGACCACGAGCAGATAGTGTCCAGACTCCTGCCGCGCGTCGCGGCCCAGGCACCGCACCGCCCGGTCACCGAGCACGAGCGGGTGGCCCGCTGGGTGCTGGAGAATCTGATCAACGTCGGCAGCGTCGACCGCGGCTTCCGCGCCGTGTACGGCACATTCGGCGCCGACGGCGTCTACACCCGCAGGGACTACGACTTCAAGCTGATCGAGGAAGTCCCCGGCCACGGCGGCAGCGTCTATCTCCGCACGACCGACGAAGCCGTCAACGTACTGGTGGGCGCGTTGGACACGGACGTCACCAGCGCCCAGATCGCCGCCGAGGTCAAGTTGGAGGTGCTGATCAACAGAGGGCGGCTCGCCGACGCCCAACTCGCCGCCGAGCAGGCCCGGTACCGCACCGTGCAGTACGCGGAGACGCTCCGCAGGACCCTGGAGGCGACCCGGCGCAACGTCCGAGCGGTCGACTGGCTCAACGCCGTGCCGGACATGATCGCCGAAGCGCTCGACCATGTCGCCGACCGGTATCGCCACGAGAACGCGATCCTCAACAACATCCGCAAGTCACGTGACGAGGCGGAGACCGGCGCCGACCCGAAGACGGCCGAGCACAAGCGGCGCGCCGCCGAACTGGTCGACATCGTCAAGGACTGCATCCGCCGGCACACCCAGCTCCAGTCCCGACTCCTTGAGGCGGGACCGCTGTTCCGCGCCGAGCAGGACCGCCAGGCGTTCGCCGAGCCCACGACCCGGACGGGGCTCGACCTCTACGGCCAACTCGTCGCCCCGCTCCTGCCGCTGTCGGCCGACCGGGCGAGCCGGGTCACCGACGCCTTCTTCGCCCGTGGTACGGGGCTGCGCACGCCCACGTCCGTGCGGGTCGGCGACCTCGTGGACCTGCTGCTCACGCCTCCCGTGGAGCGGGAGCACCTGGGCGCGGAGATGCCCGAGCCCGATCTGATCGCGACCCCCGACGACAGCCGCTTCAGTGAGGAGCAGTTGGCGAGCGCGATGGAACTGCTCGACCTGGAGCACGACGCACCGCGCAGACTCTCCGGCCTGCTCGCCGAGGCCCGCCGCCGCGATCCGGACCTGCCCTATCTCGTCGCGCTGCTCGCGATCCACGCGGCCAGTCCGCCGGTCGGCACGGCCTACCGGCAGGGTGAGGAGCGGCTGTTGTTCGCCGTGGACGACGGAACCGCCCTCGACGACCCGGAGTTCGGCGGCGCCGACCTGATAGTGGGCACGGCCCTTCTGGACGCCGCGGGCATGAGCGCCGACCGTACGGAGGCGGCATGAGGCCGTTGGGGACGGCGGCCCGCACGGTCTCCGGGGCGTGTCCGCGAAGTCGCGTCCGGCTCATGACACCTGGACGCACGCCTGCGTTGCCGGCGTTCTCGAAGGCAGCCGAAACGCCGATCCTCCGCCGTGCGATCGCACGCACCGACGTGCCATCGGCCGCCACCGCCACCGGCGCCAGCGCCACCCGTCCATGGACCACCCCCGGTAAGGAGCAGCGCCCGTGAGCGACCACCAGGCAGAGCAGGCCGCCGCGTGGGGCGAGGCGGGGAGCGCCGAAACGGCCCGCGCGTCCGTGCCCGCGCCGCCCGGCGGGGCCGTCACCCCCGCCGACGCGGCCGACGCCGCGCGCCTCGTCTCCTTCGGACTCCAGCCCAAACTGCTCCCCGCGCGGGACGCCGAATACGCCGACCTGCTGCGCCGCTACCGCGAGGAGACGGCCTTTGCGCGGCTCGCCGACGCGGTGGCCACAGGCCTCGGCCTCGTCGTCCTCGAAGTCTCCTCCCGTGCCGGGATGGCCGTGACGGCGGGCGAGGACTCCGTGTTCGCCGTCCGCATGGGCGACTACGCCCGCCGCGCGTCGACCGACTCCGCGGACCGCTTCCTGCACGGCCTGGCCCATCTCGCCGTCGCCGCCATGGCCTTCCCCCGCCCCGAGGACCTCGCCGACGACGGGTACATCGGCCGTATCACCGTCAACGGTGTCGACGCCTTCGTACGACAGGCCTGCCACAGGCTGGAGGAACGGGCCGAGGAGCGGGGCGAGAACACCGACCCGGCGACCGACGCACCGGGCCTCGAATCGGCCTGGCGCATCTACGCCCGCCGCAGCGCGACCGGCGCCACCAAGGACGCGCGCCGCCTCGCGGGCTCCACCACCGGCATCATCGGCAAGGCCATGGCCTTCCTCACCGACTCCGGCTTCCTGCACCGCACCGGCGACGACGCCGGAGGCGCGTACCGCACCACGGCCCGCTACCAACTCCAGGTCCGCGACATGGCAGGCAGCGCCGCCCTGGCCGAACTGCTCGCCTTGGGCGTCGTACCGGTCACCGACGGATCGGCCACCCTGCTTCCGCCACCCGACCTGGACGACCTCGACCTGGTCGCCGACGCCGGACTGCCCTTCCACTCCTAGCCGAGCGGCCGACGGCCCCGACGGCCCAAGAGCCCCGCCCGCCCAAGACCCAGCCACCCAGTCCCGCCCCCCACCCCGCCGGTCTTCATCCGGTCCTGACCACGACGAGAGTCCGCCGCCATGTACGAGCTGTCACGGGTCCGCCTCTACTCCATCGGCCCTGCCGGTGCGCGCTACGCCGACACCGTGCTCGACCTGCGCGGAGTCGGCGCGCCGGTGCCCCACCCGGCCCCCACCCAGGCGGAGTTCTTCGAGGAGGAGCCGGTCGGCCCGCCGCGCCGCCCGGCCCCGGCCGGTGTGCTCTTCCTGGAGAACGGCGGCGGCAAGTCCGTACTGCTCAAGCTCATCTTCTCGGTGATGCTGCCCGGCCACCGCAACACCCTCGGCGGCGCCAGCTCCGGCGTGCTGCGCAAGTTCCTGCTCGCCGACGACTGCGGCCATGTCGCCCTCGAATGGCAGCACACCCTCACCGGCGAACTGGTCGTCGTCGGCAAGGCCAGCGAGTGGCGCGGCCGTCAGGTGTCCAACGACCCCCGCAAGTTCGCCGAGGCCTGGTACTCCTTCCGGCCGGGCCCCGGTCTGAGCCTCGACTCGCTGCCGGTCGCCGAGTCGACCGCCGTCCGACGGCCTGCGGAAGGCGTCTCCGGTGCCAGGGGCCGGCGCCGCACCATGAAGGGGTTCCGGGACGCCATCACCGAGGCGGGCAAGGCGTATCCGCACCTGGACGTGCACTGGGAGGAGATCCACGACCGCTGGATCGAGCATCTCGGAGATCTGGGCCTCGACCCCGAACTCTTCCGCTACCAGCGGGAGATGAACGCCGACGAGGGCGAGGCCGCCGGTCTCTTCGCGGTGAAGAAGGACTCCGACTTCACTGATCTGCTGCTGCGCGCCGTCACCGACACGCGCGACACGGACGGACTCGCCGACCTCGTCGGCGGCTTCGGCAACAAGCTGGGCCGCCGCGCCGAGTTGACCGCCGAGCGCGACTTCACGGCGGGCTCGGTCGATCTGCTCGGCCGGATCGTCGACGCCGCCGACTCCCGGTCCCGCGCCCGCGAGATCCACGCCGGCGCCGAGCGCCGCACACGCACCCTCGCCCGCAGGCTCACGGCCCGCGCCGCCGTCGAACGGGACCGCGTTGGCGACCTCGCCCAGGAGGTCACCGCGGCGGCTCACACCGTCACCGAGGCCGACCAGGCCCGAGGCCGCAGCGCGCTCATCGCCGCCGAACTGGCCTTCCGGCACGCCTCCCTGGCGCTCACCGTCGCCGAGAAGGCCGCCGCGGCGCAGCGGCGTGAGCTGAGCGACGCCCGTACGCTCCACGCCGCCTGGCAGGCCGCCGAGAACGTCCTGCGGCACCGCGCCGCCGCCGACCGCTCCGCGCGCGTCGCCGTCGCCATCCGCGAGGCCGAGCGCGACGCGGCACCCGCTCTGGCCGCCCGCGCCACCGCCGCCGCCGACCTCGTCCGCGCGCTGCACGCGGCGGCGGCCGACGGCGAGAGCCTGGCCAACGAGGAGGAGGAGCGTTCCGCCGCGCTTCAGGAGATCGGCGAGGCCGCGCACCGCGACGCGACCACGGCGGCCACCGAGGCGCAGCGCGCCCGCAGCGAGACCGGTCATCTGCGCCAGCGTCTGTCGGAGGTCGAGCAGGAGACCGCCGAGGCGGTACGGGCCGGCTGGCTCGACGACACCGCACCGGACGCCGACCCCGCACGGGCCGCGCTCGCCGCGAGCGACGCCGAGCAGTCCGCGGTCGCCGCCTGGGACACCGCCAGGGAGGCGGCGCGCGCGGCGGCGGACCGGGCCAGGGAGGCCGCAGCCACCGAATCCCGAGCCGAGCTGTCCGAGGCCCGCGCCGTCGACGCCGCGCGGGCCGCCGAGCACGAGTACGAGGCGGAGCGCCGTACGGCCGAGTCGATCGCCCAGGAGGAACGCCTCACCGAACTGCTGGGCCTGCCCGGCGCGTCACCCCGCGCGGGCGTCCCCGGACCGCGCGGCGCCGCCCAGGGCGCCTCCGACGGCTCGACCACCCCTGCCACAGCCCCCGAACCCGGCGGCGCGGCGTCGGCCCACGCGCGTCAGGGCCCCCTCACCCCCGAGGAACTGGACCGTTACGCAGACGAGTTGCGCGAACTCCTCGACCAGGGCGTCGTCTCCGCCGAGCGCCAGCTGTTCGACCTGCGTACGGCCGCCGCCGACGACTCCCGCATCCTCGGCGCGCTCGGCGACGGCGGACTGCTGCCACCGGGCCCCGACGTACTGGCCACCGTCGAGTACCTCGGCGAACACGGCATCCCGGCCCTCCCCGGCTGGCGGTATCTCGCCCAGGCCGTCGACCCCGCCGACCACGCCGCCGTCCTCGCCGCCCGGCCCGAACTGGTCGACGGCGTCGTCATCACTGAACCCGCCTCGCACGCCAGGGCGCGCGAAGTCCTCACCGGCGCCGCCCTCCTGCCGCGCTCCACCGTCGCCGTCGGTACGGCGGCGGCCCTGCTCGCACCCGTGCCGGGCCCCGGTCCGTACGGCGACGGTCACCCGGCCGGCGGCGAGGACAGCGGCGTCTTCCTCGTCCCGCCCAACCCGGCCATGCACGACGAACACGCCGCCGACGCCGAACGGCGCTCCCTGCGCGCCAAGTCCACCGCCCGCGACGAGGAGATCCGCACCCTTTCGGCCCGGCTCTCCGCCGACCGGGCCATCGCCGCGCGCCTCGGTTCCTGGCGGGCCACCTGCGCCCCCGGCAGACTCACCGAACTCGCGGACACCGCGCGCGCCGCCGACGATCTGGCACGGTCGGCGGGGGCCGAACTGGCCGAGGCCCGTACGGTCCGGACCGAGGCGGACGAGGCGGCGGCCGACACCGCGCGGGTACGCGACGAACGGCAGGAGGCCGCCCAGCGCGCCCGCCGGGTCTCCGACGCCCTCGCCGGTCTCGCCTTCCGCCTGCGTGAACGGGCCGGCTGGCAGGTCAAGCTCCGCGCCCTGGCCGACGACGCCGCGGTCGCCGAAGCCCGCGCCACCGCCTGTCTGGACCGGGCCCGCGCCGCCGACGAGGACCGCCGCGCCGCCCAGCGCGCCGCCGACGACGCCCGCCGCACGTCCCGCGCGCTGCGGGCCGAGCGCGCCGAGATCGCCGGCGCCCCCGAGACTCTTCCCGAGCCCGACGAGGACGCGCCGCGCGCCGCTCTGCCCGCGCTGCGCGAGGCCTACCGGGCCGCATCGCAGCTGTACGAGAAGGTCGGCGTCGGCGCCGACCTCCGCGCCGAACAGGCCCACGCCGAGAGCGACGAAGGCGCGGCGCTCGCCGAGCTGGACCGGCTCAGCAACAAGGTCCGTACCCGCGCCGCCCAGCTCCTGGAGAGCACGGACGGCGCCGACGGACCGTCCCGGCAGGCCGCGGCTGCCCGCGCCGAATCGCTCGTGCAGATGCTGGAGTCACGCGCGTCGGCCGCCAGCGAGCAACTGGGGCGCCTGCGCGGCGAGGCCGAACGGCTCGCACCCGCCGAGGGCGACGCGCACACGGACCTGCCGGAGAGCCACGTCCCGACCGATGTCGAACAGGCCCAGGCCCTGCTCCGTACCGCCACACATGAACTCGCCACCCACACCGACGCGTTGGACACCGCCCGCTCCGTACACGGCGAACTGCTGCACGCCCACCGCACCGCCGAGGACGCCACCGGCGGCTTCGAGGAGACAGCGGCCCTCCTCGGCGACCTGCTCCGGGGCTCGGCCTACGAGGACACCGACGAGACCCCGGAGGCGCCGGAGCCGTACCCCGGAAGCATCGACGAAGCGCGGATCGCCGCCGCCGAGGCCCGCCGTTCCCTGCGCGGCTGCGCCGTGGACCTGTCGGCGGCCGACGCCGCCGTCCGGGAAGCGAGCGACATTCTCGTACGGCACGCCAACGCCACCCGCTACGAGCAGGTACGCACCCCCGCCCGCCAGCAGATCCGCGAACTGCCGGCGACCGCGCTGCCCGACCACGCCGCGAAGTGGGCCAACGCCTTCGCCCCACGGCTGCGAGTCCTCACCGACGAGCTGGAGCAGCTGGAACGCAACCGCGACTCGATCGTCGACCGGTTGCGCGGCCTGGTGGAATCCGCGCTCACCACCCTGCGCTCGGCGCAGCGGCTGTCCCGGCTGCCGGAAGGCCTGGGCGAGTGGTCCGGCCAGGAGTTCCTGAGGATCCGCTTCGAGGAACCCGACCAGGCGACCCTCACCGAACGGCTCGGCGAGGTCATCGACGAGGCGACCCGCGCCGCACTCAAGAAGAACTCCGACCTCCGCAGGGACGGCATGTCCCTGCTGCTGCGCGGCGTTCAGGCGGCCCTCCAGCCCAAGGGCATCGCTGTCGAGATCCTCAAGCCGGACGCCGTGCTGCGCGCCGAGCGGGTCCCGGTCGGTCAGATGGGAGACGTCTTCTCCGGCGGCCAGCTGCTGACCGCCGCGATCGCCCTCTACTGCACGATGGCCGCGCTGCGTAGCAACGACCGGGGACGCGACAAGCACCGGCACGCCGGCACGCTCTTCCTCGACAACCCGATCGGCCGCGCCAACGCCACGTACCTGCTGGAGCTCCAGCGTGCCGTCTCGGACGCGCTCGGCGTCCAACTCCTCTACACGACCGGCCTCTTCGACACGACAGCACTGGCCGAATTCCCCCTGGTGATCCGGCTGCGCAACGACGCCGACCTGCGCGCCGGCCTCAAATACATCAGCGTCGAGGAGCATCTGCGGCCGGGGCTTCCCCAACAGGACCCGGACGGGGAGACCGTGCACGGCGAGATCACGGCCACGCGCATGTTCAAACGCTCGGAGGAAGCGCCGGCCTAAGACCCCCGGCACCCGACCGCCAGCACTCACCACCCGACACCCACACCCAACAGCCGCCGGGGCGCGGGCGGTTCAGGCCTCGGAGAGCCTGCCGGCGCCCCGGCCTCGTATCCGGGCGCCGTCACGCTCCGTCGCCCGCGCCGTACGCCTCGCCCTGCGGCGCTCCCTGCGCAGCTGCCGTGCCGTGCTGCTCGGCACCGACACCACACCGTTGCGCTGATTCCACACCTGGCGCGTGACCCATACGTCCAGCACGCCCCACGTCGCCACCACCGTGCTGCCCACGCTGCTCAGCACCATGGGAAAGGCCAGCCACGAGCCCGCGAGCGTGCAGAAGAACGCCACCATCGCCTGGATCAGCGTCACCGACGCGATGATCACGGCCCGCACCGCCGCCGTCCGCACCGGGTCGGGCATCCGGCGCCGTATCGCGGGCTCCTCCACCCAGAGCCGCCGCCCGAGGCCCGTACCGCGCGCCGCCGGCAGCTCGACCTCGGCCTCCGCCCGCGCCTTCTCCGTGTCCGACTTCGTATTCATGGACCGCAACTCCCCACCAATGTCCGACATCAGGGTGACTGCCCGGCCCCGGCCGCTTCACGCGAACCATGGCACCGAAAGTGCCGCGGCCGAGCGCACCAGTGCCGCCCGCCCGGCCCGTCCCTCGCCCTGAATTCCCCACCCCGAGCCGGTACTTCCGTACGTCAGTACCCAAACACATAGACGACCGACAGATCAGGAAGATTCCCGCGCACATATAGATCAGGCCATCTGATCGATTGCGAAAAGTGACGCCCCGCCAGGTACTGTGCGCCTCAGCACCGAAAGTCATCTCCGTGAATACCCGGACAACTCGTGATCAACATGGCTGGGCAGGGCTCAAAATCGCCCGGACGTGTCTTCGAGTTGTAGGTGTGGCAGTAGTAGGCTCACGCCGTTTGTTGACGAGGATGTCCATTCTGATGAAAACGCCTTCCACGTCGGGTGGAAGGTCGAGCTGGGGGAGGCCATGCGCTTTCGCGGGAAGTCCATCCGCCGGAAGATCGTGGCGTTGCTGCTTGTGCCGCTCGTCTCCCTTACGGCCCTGTGGGCATTCGCCACCACACTCACCGGCCGGGAGGCCAGCCAACTCCTCGACGTCGCCTACGTCATCGACAAGATCGGCGACCCCGTGGAGGACACGGTCCGAGTGGTCCAACGGGAACGCCGCCAGACCCTCATCTATCTGGCCGACCCCCGCAACTCCGAATCCCTCGCCGAGCTGCGCCGACAGCGCGCGGCCACCGACAGGGCCGTCACGAAGATCAAGGCGAACGCCGAGGACCCCTCCGTACGCGACCAGATGAGCGGCGCCACCTCCGCACGGCTGACCTCGCTCACCGACGCCCTCGACGGACTCGGCGCGCTGCGCCGCTCCGTGGAGAAGAGCACCGTCACTCGCGGCCAGGCGCTCGACTTCTACAACAGGCTCGTCGACCCCTGCCACAGCTTCCTGTCCTCGCTGCACGCCCTGGAGGACGTGGAGCTGGACAAGCAGGCCCGCGCCCTGGTCGGTGTCGACCGCGCCCAGGAGATGGTCTCCCGCGAGGACGCGCTGGTCGTCTCCGCACTGATCACCCGGCGCATCACGTCGGACGAGATCAGGCTGGTATCCGACTTCGTGGCCAACCGCACCTTGCTCTACGAGACCAACCTCGACGTGCTGCCCGCCTCCGAGCGCGAGATCTACGAGCAGTACTGGGGCGGTCCCGGCACCCAGCCGCTCCGCGAGGCGGAGGAGCAGTTCATCACCGCGGGCGCGGGCAAGGACACGGCAAGCGTGGACGCCGCACGCTGGCAGGAGTCGTCCAACCCCGTCCTCCAGAACCTTGAGCGCGAGGGCGAGGCGGCCGACGACCGTTACCAGGACCGGGTCGACCCGGCCGCGTTCAACGTCCTCGTACTGGCCGGAATCGCCGGCGTCCTCGGCTTCCTCGCGCTGCTCGTCTCAGTGGTCGTCTCCGTACGCGTCGGCCGCAGTCTCGTCCGCGACCTCTCCGGCCTCCGTAAGGAGGCGCACGAGGTGTCCGGCGTCCGCCTGCCGAGCGTCATGCGCCGCCTCGCGGCGGGCGAGCAGGTCGACGTCGAGACGGAAGCGCCCCGGCTGGACTACGAGCGCGACGAGTTGGGCCAGGTCGGCCAGGCGCTCAACACCCTCCAGCGTGCCGCCGTCGAAGCGGCCGTGAAGCAGGCGGAGTTGAGGCACGGAGTCTCCGAGGTGTTCGTCAACCTCGCCCGCCGCAACCAGGTCCTGCTCCACCGCCAGCTCACGCTCCTCGACACCATGGAGCGCCGCACCGAGGACACCGACGAACTCGCCGACCTCTTCCGCCTCGACCACCTGACCACCCGTATGCGGCGCCACGCCGAGGGCCTGGTGATCCTCTCCGGCGCCGCGCCGTCCCGCCAGTGGCGCAAGCCGGTTCAGCTGATGGACGTCGTACGGGCCGCGGTCGCCGAGGTCGAGGACTACGAGCGCGTCGAGGTCCGCAGGCTGCCGAGGATCGGTGTCGGCGGCCCCGCCGTCGCCGACCTCACCCACCTCGTCGCCGAACTCCTGGAGAACGCAACGGTGTTCTCGCCGCCGCACACTGCGGTGCAGGTCCACGGCGAACGCGTCGCCAACGGCTTCACCCTGGAGATCCACGACCGCGGCCTCGGTATGAACGCGGACGCCCTCCTCGACGCGAATCTGCGGCTCGCGGAGACGCCCGAGTTCGAGCTCTCCGACACCGACCGCCTCGGTCTCTTCGTCGTCAGCCGGCTCGCGCAGCGGCAGAACGTACGGGTCTCCCTCCAGCCGTCTCCTTACGGAGGCACCACCGCGATCGTGTTCCTGCCGGCCGCCCTGCTCACCGAGGCACCGGAGACCCAGGGCACCGGATTCAGGCTCGACCGGCAGAACATCGGGGCCGAGAACGGACGCGGGCGCTCCGACGGCAGGCTTGCCTCGCTCTCGCAGGTTCCCACCGGACTCAGCGCGAGCCGCTCGGTGCTCGACGGCCCGATCGAACTCGAACCTCCGCTGACCGGCGGGGAGTTCGAAGGCCTGTCCACCCGCGGCGACGCCACCGACGGCATCGGCAACCTCGGCAGCGGCGACCTGGACGACACCGAGAGCGAGCGCGGCGGAGTCTTCCGCGCCCGTGAACACCTGCGCGACGCCCGCGGGCGCGAGTCGGGCCGGCCACGTGGAGCGCGCGAGGCCGCCGGGGATCCGCACGAGCAGCACCGTCAGGCCGCCGACCAGGACGGTCCCGGCGGCCCTGGCGGCACCGGTGCCCGCGACGAGAACGACTCGCCCGACTTCCCGACGCAGCGGCTGCCCCGCCGCAGCCGCAAGACGCCGAAGCTGGTCGCCGACCACGGGAGGCGTCTGGACGAGCGTGGTGGCGCCCACCCGGCGTCGGACCTCACGCCGACCGACCTCTCGCCGGCCGAGCTCACGCAGAACGCCTCCTCACCGACCGACGGAGCCGCCGTGACTCCTGACCGAGCGGCCGCGACGCCCGACGAGATCGGGCTTCCCGCCCCGCTCGGCAGCCTTCCCCGCCGCGTACGGCAGGCCAGCCTCGCGCCCCAACTCAAGGACGCCGTAAGGGAGGAGGCCGAGCCGTCGCCCGCCGAGGCGACCGAGCGGGACTACGAGCGGAACGCGGATGAAGTACGCGACCGTATGGCTTCCCTTCAACGGGGCTGGCAGCGTGGCCGAGAGCAGAACAACGCCGAAGACACCGATGGCACCGATGGCATCAACGGCCCCGGCGACACAGCAGGAACGACACCGGAGGGGGACGGTCGATGACCGCACCGAAAGCCGCAGCATCCGATTCCACACGCCGCGGATCCGTTCCGGGCGACCTCAACTGGCTCCTGGACGAGCTGGTGGAACGGGTCGGCAGTATCCGTAAGGCGATCGTCCTCTCCGGGGACGGCCTCGCCACGGGCACGTCCAAAGAACTGACCCGCGAGGACGGCGAACACCTCGCCGCCGTCGCCTCCGGCTTCCACAGCCTCGCCAAAGGCGTCGGCAGGCACTTCGAGGCGGGCAAGGTCCGTCAGACCGTCGTCGAACTCGACGACGCCTTCCTCTTCGTGACGGCGGCCGGCGACGGCAGCTGCCTCGCCGTACTCGCCGACTCCGACTCCGACGTCGGTCAGGTCGCCTACGAGATGACGCTCATGGTCAAGCGCGTCGGCGTCCACCTCGGTGCCGCACCTCGTGCCGGACAGCCCGCCACAGGGTGAGTTGGGTGTCATGAGTGAAGCAGGCGAGGATCCGCAGCACTGGTTCGACGGCGACGCCGGACCCGTGGTGCGCCCTTACGCCATGACACGCGGCCGGACCAGCAGCGCGACCCGGCACAGGCTCGACCTGATCGCCATCGTCATCCCGGCGCCCGCAGCCGCCGAGGGCGATGCCGCGGGTGACCGGACGCTGTCTCCCGAGCATGTGGAGATAGTGGAACTCTGCAGAGCCAGCCCCCAGTCGATCGCGGAACTCGCCGCGGGCCTCGACCTCCCCGTAGGGGTGGTCCGGGTTTTTGTGGGGGATCTGGTCGAGAACGAACTGGTGCACGTAACCCGTCCCGTTCCGCCGGCCGAGCTGCCGGACGTGAACATTCTCCGCGAGGTGATCAATGGTCTTCGGGCGCTCTAGCCGTGGACAGCGGCCGATCGAGCCGGTGACTCTGAAGATCCTGGTGGCAGGCGGCTTCGGGGTGGGCAAGACCACCCTCGTGGGCGCGGTGAGCGAGATCAAACCGCTGCGCACCGAGGAACTGCTCACGGAGGCGGGCCGCCCGGTCGACGACATCGCGGGCATCGAGGGCAAGACCACCACCACGGTCGCGATGGACTTCGGGCGCATCACACTCCGCGACGACCTGGTGCTCTACCTGTTCGGTACGCCGGGCCAGGACCGCTTCTGGTTCCTCTGGGACGAGTTGGCCCAGGGCGCGCTCGGCGCGGTCGTCCTGGCCGACACCCGGCGGCTGGAGGACTCCTTCGCGGCGGTCGACTACTTCGAGCGGCGGGACATCCCCTTCGCCGTCGCTGTCAACTGCTTCGAGGACGCCGCCCGTTTCCCCGCCGAGACGGTCCGCACCGCGCTCGACCTCGACACCGAGGTACCGCTGATGATGTGCGACGCGCGCCGCCGCGAGTCCGTCAAGGACGTCCTGGTGGCGGTCGTGGAGCACGCGATGATCCGCGCGCGGCAGCAGCGCGAGCCCGCGGTCACCACCACCTGACGCGGTCACCGCCGGCCGCCGACGAGGCCGGCCGGTACTCCGACAGGACGCCGAGATGTACGGCTCCGACTACCGCCGGCCCCGGCGTCCGCCACTCGGCCGGCGCCCGTGCGGACCGCGGTGCGGCGGGTCGCCGGTCACCCGGTCAGCGGTTCTCCGCGAGCCACTTCGCCGCGACCTCGGCCAGCTCCGCGTCCCGTCCCGCCAGCATCATCCGGATCATCTGCACGTCGCCGCGCAGCGACCACGCGGGATGCCCGAAACTCGCGGGGTTGTTCTTCTCGATGAAGAAGTGTGCCGGCCAGGCCGTTCCGTAGCCGATCAACGGCAGCGCCGCCGCGTACCGCTTCCGGCCGCGCGCCAGGCCGTAGACGCTGACGGCGAGGCCGGTGAGCGTCCCCGTCAGATGGACCCAGCGGGTGGCCGCGCGGGAGTGCATCGCCACGTAGTAGGGCCAGAATTCCTCGTACGACTCGAATGTCTCCGTTGTCTCCGATGCCATACGGGCACCGTAACGGCTGTGCCCCGCAGGGGAAACGGGCAGGAGGAGAACCAGAAGCGGGCGCCAGGCGTCACACTGTGGTGAGCGGTGGGGGGGGGGCCCCCCGGGGGGGGGCGCCCCCCCCCCCCCACCCCATTGACAGTAAACACCCGGCCCGTCCGGGGGGGAGAGTAC
>NZ_JBITIB010000008.1:279916-290092 GCF_044458565.1 Streptomyces sp. NPDC050433
CCGCCCCCCGCCGGGGGGGGGCGGGGGGGGGGGTGGCGGGGGGCGGCGCCCCGGGGGGGGGGGGCGGGCGCCCCGGGGGGGGGGGGGGGGGGGGGGCCCCCGGGGGGGGGCCCCCCCCCCCACCGCTCATCCGTTCTTCCGTTCAACCGTCGGCCGTTCCGTGCTGTCAGTGACCGGCGACCGAGCGCCAGGACACCGGAAAGTCGAAGTAGGTGTCCGGGAACAGCTCGGGCTTGTGGGTGAAGTGCCACCACTCCTCGGGGAGGTTGGTGAACCCGACGTCGGCGAGCGTGGTCTTCAGGAGCTGCCGGTTTGCGCGCTGTTCACCCTGGATCCGCGGATCGTCGGTGTGCGACAGAGTGTCGAAGCAGTCGTAACCGGTGCCCATGTCCACGGAGTTGTCCCGGAACCGCTCACCCTGCGGCGCGTAGCAGGGAACCAGCTTCTCGCCGGGCAGGTACGGCCGCGTCGGCTTCGCCGGCAGTTTCACGATGGTGAGGTCCACCGTGCTGCCGCGGCTGTGCCCGGACTTCTCGGCGATATAGCCGTCGGTGAACAACCTCGACTTGTCGACTCGTGGATAGAACTCCGGCTTCATCCGCTCGTCCTGAAGGTCCTTCGCCCAGCGGACGAAGTGGTCGACCGCCCGCTGCGGGCGGTAGCAGTCGTACACCTTGAGGGAGTAGCCCTGCCGCAGCAGCGTCCACTGCGCCCGCTGAAGCGCCTGCGCGGCCGGGCGCGTGAGGATGCAGAGCGGCTGGTCGTAACCGTCGACCCGGTCGCCCACGAAGTTGTGCGGGGTGATGTAGCGGATGTCCTGGACGATCGTCGGTGCCACGGCAGGCAGCGCCACGAACTCCTCGGGCGCGGTGGGCCGTTGCGTCGGGGAACCCTTGCTCGCGCCGGACGTCCCGGTCGCCCCGGACGCGCCCGGAGCTGCGGCGGTCACGGCGAGCAGGGTGGCGGCCGTGGCGGTCAGCGCGCGGAGCGCGGATGCGAGTCGTGTCATGGGCACATCGTCTATCAGTTCCCCGGCCCGCGGGAAAGAGTGATCAGCTACAGTCCGCGCGTGTCCGCCCCCGAAAACGCGCCCAGGAACGACGACGCCTTCGTGAAGAACTCGCACTGCGGCAGCTGCGGCTCGCCGTACCCCGCCGACATCGGCTGGCCCCGCACCTGCCGCGTCTGCGGCGACACCGCCTACCGCAATCCGCTGCCGGTCGCCGTCACCCTGCTGCCCGTCACCGATGACCGGGGCACCTCGCTCGTCGTCATCACACGCACCATCGAACCCCGGCGCGGCCACGTCGCCCTCCCCGGCGGCTTCATCGACCACGCCGAGGACTGGCGGCACGCTGCCGTACGCGAGTTGCGGGAGGAGACCGGCATCGAAGCCGCCGAGCGGGACGTCCGGCTGGCCGACGCGATGAGCGCGTCCGGCGGCGACCACCTGCTGCTCTTCGCGCTGCTGCCCGAGCGCCCCGCCGCCGAGCTGCCCGCGTCCGTGGCCACCGACGAGACGGCGGGCTGGCATCTGCTGCGGGCCCCGGCCGAGCTGGCGTTCCCGTTGCACACGGAGGCGGTACGGGCCTGGTTCGCCGGCCGGTACGACGCCGCCGCCACAGGAGGCCCTGGAACCTCCGTACGCCCGCCTGAGCCCATCTGACCGCCCCTCCGGCCCCTCGGGGCTCCCGCGACCCCTGAGCGGCCCTCCCGGGCGCCCTCGCGGACTCCGCTACCCCCGCACCCGCACCGGCAGTTCCGCCGGCACCACCCCGTCGTCCGTCACACGCTCGACCACGACCTCGCCGCCCACAAGCCGGGACGTGTAGCGCTCCACCTCCGGATGCGCCCACCCGTCCCCGGCGTCCCGCACGACCAGTCCGCCACCCGTACGCCCCGGCGCCGGAGGCCAGACCTCCAGCTCGACGCCCCCGTCCGCCCCGTCGGCGCCGCCCTCGCCCCGCACCGGGATCACCGCACCCGCCCGCGCCAGCACCGGAATCCGCGACCGCGGCGCGTCCAGCAGGACCTGGCCGGACCCCTCGTACACGGCCCCCGTCGCCGTGTCGTACCAGCGCCCGCGCGGCAGCCGCACAGCCCGCCGCTCCGTACCCGCCTCCAGCACCGGCGCCACCAGCAGCGAGTCCCCTAGCAGGAACGCGTTCTCGCAGTCCCGCAGCGCCCGGTCCTCCGGCGCACCCCACCACACCGGACGGGCGTACGGGGCGCCCGTCAGCCGTGCCAGCCGGGCCAGCGTCATGAAGTACGGCGCCAGGCGCTCCCGCTCCAGGAGCGCCGCCCGCGCGTGGCCGAGCACCTCGTCACCGAACTCCCACGGCTCCCTGCGGCCCGCGTCGATCGCCGCGTGCGTACGGAACAGCGGTAGATACGCGCCCAGTTGGTACCAGCGCAGAAACAGCTCCGCCGACGGACTCCCCGTGAAGCCACCCACGTCCGGCCCCGAGTACGGCACCCCGCACAGCCCCAGCCCCAGCACCAGGGAGAGCGAGGCGCGCAGCCCCGGCCAGCCGGTCTCCACATCGCCCGACCAGGTCCCGCCGTACCGCTGCATCCCCGCCCACCCGGACCGCGAGAAGAGGAAAGGCCGCTCGTCGGGCCGCAGCCGCAGCAGCCCCTCGTAACCCGCCATGCCCATCATCAGTCCGTACACGTTGTGGGCCTCGCGGTGATCGCCGCCGCGCCCGTCGAGCCCGTGCCTCGCGGACAGAGGCAGCGTCGTGTCCCCGAACGGCGCGAACAACACCGGCTCGTTCATGTCGTGCCAGACACCCGAGAAACCCTGCGCCAGCCGCTCCTCGTACAGAGCGCCCCACCACTCGCGCACCGCCGGATCGGTGAAGTCCGGAAAGACGCACTCGCCCGGCCAGACCTCGCCCCGTACGGCCTCGCCGCGCCCGTCACGGACGAACGCGCCGACCGCCGAACCGCTGTCGTACGTCTCGTTCCCCGGCTCCGCCTTCACCGCCGGATCGACGATCGAGACCAGCCGCACCCCGTCGGCGCGCAACTCCTTGGCGAGAGCGGGCAGATCGGGGAAGTTCCGCCGGTCGACGGTGAACACCCGGTGCCCGTCGTAGTGATCTATGTCCAGATGGAGCGCCGACAGCGGCAGCCCCCGCTCGCGGTAGCCGGCCACGACCCGGCGCACCTCCTCGGCGCTGCCGAAACCCCACCGCGCGTGTTGTGGCCCCAGCGCCCACGACGGAGGCAGCGCCGGCACACCTGTCAGCGCCGTCCAGCCGCGCAGCACCCGCGCGGGCGTGCCGAGCAGCACCCAGCAGCGCAGCGGACCGCCCGCCATCCGCACCTCCGATGTGCCCGGCCGGTCATGCCCGGAGCCGGCTCCCTCCTCGCCCTCTTTAAGAGTGACGCGCCCGTCCCACGAGTTGTCGTAGAAGGCGAGGTGCGTACCCGCGTCCGCCACCACCAGCTGCACCGGCATCGTGATGTACAGCGGATCGTCGCCGGGTCCGAACGAGCCCCGCGGATCGGTGTTCCACAGGCGGTACACGCCGTCGCGCAGCCGAGGCCCCGACGCCCTCCCGCCGAGCCCGAAGAAGCGTGCGTCAGCGGCCACTTCGGCCCGCTGTGCCCAGCGCGCGGGCCCGGCCCCGTCCACCGGCTCCCACCAACGCGGCGGCATCTCACGCCGCAGCACGACACCCCCCGGCGTCGCCACCTCCACCCCGCCGTGCCGGGACACCGCCACCGTCACACGCTCCGACACCACCCGCCAGCCACCGTCCTTGTCGGGCTCCAGCACGGCCCGCGGATCGGGCTCGGGCGGATCACCGGCCAGCGCGTACGACGGCGCCGGCTCCGCCCCGTCCCACCCCCAGAAGACCCCGCCGCCCATCGCCACCCACACCCGCAGCTCGGCCCGCGCGAACCGGACGATCCCGCCGCCCGCCAACGGCTCCGCACCACTCACCGGTCCGGGCACCCGGGCCCGCTCCGCGCCGCGCGCCGGCAGCTCCCGCTCGTCCGTACGCCGACGACGCCAGGCCGACCGCACCGACCGAACCGTCCGCATCCCCGGTACCGAACCGGCATCCTTCATCGAGCGCAGCAGCTCACGACCGTCCATGCTGATCAGCCTGCCACCCGGCGGAGAGGGAACTGACCGCGTTCAACTCCCGTTCACCCGCGGTGCGACCACATGTCGCCCACGCCCCGTCCAGGGACATCAGCAGGGGACTGTCTGGTGCGAAAGACGATCACATGGCATCGTCCGTGGGAGCCGGGGCGCGCTTCTCACGCGTGCGCGCGCCCCACGCACACCACGCGTCGAGCCAGTCCGGGAGTCAACGCATGACCTCAGCAGCCAGCCCAGCGCCCCTGTGGCAGCCGGACGCCGACCGGATCGCGGCGGCGCACGTGACCAGGTTCCAGGCATGGGCGGCCGAACGGTACGGGGCGCCCGCCGACGGCGGCTACGCGGCGCTGCACCGCTGGTCGGTCACCGAGCTGGAAACGTTCTGGACGGCGGTGGCCGACTGGTTCGACGTACGGTTCTCCACCCCGTACGCAGGCGTGCTCGGCGCACGCGCCATGCCCGGCGCCGAATGGTTCCCCGGCGCCACCCTCAACTACGCCGAGCACGCCCTGCGTACCGCCGAAGACCCGGCGCGCGCCGACGAACCCGCGCTCCTGCACGTCGATGAGACGCAGGGCCCCACGCCCGTCAGCTGGGCGGACCTGCGCCGCCAGGTGGGCTCCCTCGCCGCCGAACTGCGCGCCGTGGGCGTGCGCCCCGGCGACCGCGTCAGCGGCTACCTCCCGAACATCCCGCAGGCCGTCGTCGCCTTCCTCGCCAGCGCCGCCGTGGGAGCCGTCTGGACGTCCTGCGCACCGGACTTCGGCGCCCGCAGCGTCCTCGACCGCTTCCAGCAGATCGAACCCGTCGTCCTGTTCGCCGTCGACGGCTACCGCTACGGCGGCAAGGAACACGACCGCACCGAGACCGTCGCCGAACTCCGCGCCGAACTGCCCACCCTGCGCGCCGTCGTCCACATCCCGCTCCTCGGCACCCCGGCCCCCGAGGGCGCACTCGACTGGTCCGCCCTCACCTCCGCCGAAACCGAACCGGTCTTCGAGCAGGTGCCGTTCGCCCACCCCCTCTGGGTCCTGTACTCCTCCGGCACCACCGGCCTCCCCAAGGCCATCGTCCAGTCGCAGGGCGGCATCCTCCTCGAACACTTCAAGCAACTCGGTCTCCACTGCGACCTGGGCCCCGGCGACCGCTTCTTCTGGTACACCTCCACCGGCTGGATGATGTGGAACTTCCTCGTCTCCGGCCTGCTCACGGGAACGACGATCGTCCTGTACGACGGCAGCCCCGGATACCCCGACACCGGAGCCCAGTGGGGCGTCGCCGAACGGACCGGAGCCACACTCTTCGGCACCTCGGCCGCCTACGTGATGGCCTGCGCCAAGGCCGACGTCCACCCGGCACGCGACCACGACCTCTCCAAGATCGCCTGCGTCGCCACCACCGGCTCACCCCTGCCGCCCGACGGATTCCGCTGGCTCCACGACGAGGTCGCCGGCGACCTGTGGATCGCCTCCGTCAGCGGCGGCACCGACGTCTGCACCTGCTTCGCCGGCGCCGTCCCCACACTCCCCGTCCACATCGGCGAACTCCAGGCCGCCTGCCTCGGCACCGACCTCCAGGCCTGGAACCCGCAGGGCGAACCCGTCATCGACGAGGTCGGCGAACTCGTCGTCACCAACCCCATGCCGTCGATGCCCGTCCGGTTCTGGAACGACCCGGACGGCAGCCGCTACCACGACAGTTACTTCGACATGTACCCCGGCGTCTGGCGCCACGGCGACTGGATCACCCTCACCGACCGCGGCTCGGTCGTCATCCACGGCCGGTCGGACTCGACACTCAACCGCCAAGGTGTACGGATGGGTTCGGCCGACATCTACGAAGCCGTGGAACGCCTCCCCGAGATCCGCGAGTCCCTCGTCATCGGCCTCGAAGAACCGGACGGCGGCTACTGGATGCCCCTCTTCGTCCACCTCGCCGAAGGCGCCGTACTCGACGACACCCTGCGCGCCCGGATCAAGACGACCATCCGCCAGGAGCTCTCACCACGCCACGTCCCGGACACGATCATCGAGGTCCCGGCCGTCCCCCACACGCTCACCGGCAAGCGGATCGAAGTCCCGGTGAAGCGGCTGCTCCAAGGCACGGAACTGTCGAAGGCGGTCAACCCCGGCTCCGTCGACAACCTCGAACTGCTCCACTTCTACGAGTCCCTGGCCCGAGAGCGCCGCGAGGCCCGCGCCTAGAGGGTGTCTTGCCGATCTTGCCGGGCTCGCGGTCCCTGGCACGCGCGCTCGCCGCGTTGTCTCCCTCCTCCGTCTTGCGAGCGCACGCCAGCCCCCGCTCCCTGATCCGGCCTGACGGACAAGACACCCCCTGACAACCGCCATTGTCAGACCCCCCAATTACTCTGAGTGAGCAGTGATCGACAGCACTCAGGGGGAGTCATGGCACACATCAACCGCAGGAACACCAACCGCAAACAACACAGGCAGACCGGACGGAGCGAGCTGCGCGCGCTGCGCCGCGAAGTGCCCTGCACCGTCGGCCTCCTCGCCGACGAAGAGGACTTCGCCGCCATGCGGCGCTACCGCACCTTCACCTTCGACAACCACCAGCGTTATCTCCGACAGGTCGACGCACTGCTCCACTCCCTCGCCACGCAGGGGGCGCACACCGCCGTCGCCCTCTTCGACCCGGAAGAATTCGTGGAGTACTGCGCGGAGGCGGGGCTCGACCCCGACACCGCCGCCAGCCGGGGCCGCTTCACCGCACGCGTCGCGGCGACCGGCGGCGCCGTCGTGCCCTACACCGGACAGCCCGTCAGCCACCTCGCCCCACAGCTCATCAACACCGCTGTCCGCAGGGCCACTTGGGAGTACGCGACCATGGTCCTCGCCGATCTCGGCGACTGCGCCGAGTGCGGCGTCGACATCGGACGCGCCTCGTTCGACCGGGCCTCACTGATCCTGACCCATCTGATCGAGCGGGCGGGACCCGGCACCCACCACCTCGTGTGCAGCGTCCCCGCACCGGACGAACAACTCCTCGCGGCCCTCCACGTCGAGCGGCCCGACACCGGGCCGGCCCGGCTCGACGCGTCCGAGAGCGCGGAGTTCGTGACCGTCCTCGCAGCGGGCATCGCACTCGGCGGCTCCGGAGGAGTCGTGCTCCGTACGACAGGACCCGACGCCCCGGACCGGCTCCACGGCTGGCGACTCAGGAACAGTGGCCTCGCGCCGCTCAGCGAAGCACAGGTCTTCAGCGCCTACTGCACCGACGCCGACACGGGCGAACCACTCTCCCCGGAACCGGGGGTGGAGTATCGCGCGGGCTTCGACCTCGGCATCGAGGACGCCGACATCCACCGCTGAACGCGAGGAGCTTCCCGCCGCGCCACGACGGGAGGCTCCTCGGACACGGACCGGTCGCGCCGCCGGCCCGACCGCTCACTCGCCGGACAGCACCGCCTGCGCGGCCGACCGCGCCCCCTCGGCGGTGTCCGCCGCACGGGCGGCGGCAGCGGCACGCTCGCACTGCGCGAGGGAGTACTTCGCCAGCGTCGTCCGTACGTAGGGGATCGACGCGGCGCCCATCGACAGCGACGTCACACCAAGACCCGTCAGCACACACGCCAGCAGCGGATCGGAGGCCGCCTCACCGCACACACCACAGCTCTTGCCCTCGGCACCGGCCGCCTCCGCCGCCATCGCCACGAGATCGAGCAGCGCCGGCTGCCACGGGTTCTGCCACCGCGCCACCGCGCCCACCTGCCGGTCGGCGGCGAACGTGTACTGAGCGAGATCGTTGGTCCCCAGCGAAAGGAACTCGACCTCCTGAAGAACCGAGCGCGCCCGCAGAGCGGCCGACGGAATCTCCACCATCGCCCCGAACTTGGCGTTGAGCCCAGCCTCGCGACACGCGTCGGCGAACGCCTTGGCGTCGGTGCGGTCGGCCACCATCGGCGCCATGACCTCCAGATACACCGGCAGACCCTCGGCGGCCTTCGACAGCGCGGTGAGCTGCGTGCGCAGGACATCAGGGTGGTCCAGCAGACTCCGCAGCCCACGCACGCCGAGCGCGGGATTCGGCTCGTCGGCCGGAGTCAGGAAGTCCAGCGGCTTGTCGGCACCCGCGTCCAACACCCGTACGACCACGCGGCCTTCGGGAAACGCCTCCAGCACCTGGCGGTAGACCTCGACCTGCTTCTCCTCCGACGGCGCCCGCTTGCTGTCGTCGAGGAACAGGAACTCGGTACGGAACAGCCCCACACCCTCGGCGCCCGCCTCGACAGCCGCCGGCACATCACCGGGACCACCGACATTCGCCAGCAGCGGCACCTTGTGCCCGTCCGATGTCGCACCCGGGCCGGAGGACGCGGCCAGCGCCGCCCGCCGCTCCGCGGCAGACCTCTCCAGCTCGGTGCGCTTGTCGGCGCTCGGCTCGACGAAGACCTCACCGGTACTGCCGTCGACAGCGACCATCGTGCCCTCGGCCAGCTCACCGGCACCGGGCAGCGCCACCACGGCGGGCACCCCCAACTGGCGTGCCAGAATCGCGCTGTGACTGGTCGGCCCGCCCTCCTCGGTCACGAAGCCGAGCACCAGCGTCGGATCCAGCAGCGCCGTGTCGGCGGGAGCCAGATCACGCGCGATCAGCACGTACGGCTCGTCACTGTCGGGCACGCCGGGCATCGGCACCCCCAGCAGCCGCGCCACGATCCGGTTCCGCACGTCGTCCAGGTCGGCGACCCGCCCCGCCAGATACTCACCGGCGCCCGCGAGCAGGGCGCGGTACGACGCGAACGCGTCGTACACGCCACGCTCCGCCGTGCTCCCGACGGCGATACGCCGCTCCACGTCGGCCATGAGCTCCGGATCCTGAGCCATCATCGCCTGCGCTTCGAGCACCGCCTGGGCCTCACCGCCGGCCAGATTGCCCCGAGCGATCAGGTCGGCGGCCACGGCCTCGACGGCCTGGCGGGCACGTCCCTGTTCGCGCCCGGCCTCCTCGGTCGGAATCTGCTTGGCCGGCGGTTCGAGAACCGCTGTACCCATGTGCCGAACCTCGCCGATAGCCACCCCGTGGCTGACGCCGACGCCTCGCAGCGTTGTCTGCATTGCACCCGTCTCCGGTTGTGCGGCGACCGACCGGATCGCCGCGGTTGATGAACTGACCGCCGGTCATGACGCCCGACGGCCGTGACGACTGTGTCGTGGAGGTCACCGCCAGCCGAAGAGCACGTCGCCGGACTTCACTTCGCCGTCCTGGACGATGTCCGACAACGTTTCGACACTCGCGTCCAGCGCCACCACCGGACACACCGGCGACTTCCCGGCGGCCTCGACATCGGCGGGGTTCCAGCGCACGACACCCTGACCGCGCCTCACGGCGTCCCCCTTACCCACGAGGAGTTCAAAACCCGCGCCGTTGAGCTGGACGGTGTCGATACCGAGGTGGGTCAGCACACCGTGTCCCTCGGAGTCGAGGACGACGAAGGCGTGCGGATGCAGGGAGACGACGATGCCGTCGACCGGCGAAACGGCCTCGGACGGCTCACGCACGGGGTCGATCGCGGTACCGGGACCCACCATCGCATCGGAGAACACCGGATCGGGTACAGCCGCGAGTCCGATGGCGCGTCCAGCAAGTGGGGACGTCACGCTGGTCATGGGGGCCTCCCAGGGTGGAGATTCGTCTGCCGTCGTCACTACCTGTCATGGACGACGTACCGTTCAGAAGCGTAAGTCATATGAAGTGACGGTTCCGCCCGAGAGCTGCCAGTTGGTGGCTCCCGCGCCGTACCGAAAACGATTTGCCTGCCCGCGCGGGCGGCATGTACTGTCGTACCCCTGCCTGACCCTTGCACGACCTTCAAGTCGGCGGTCGGCAGCACCCATCAAGCTCAGAAACTCTCCCAAATATGGCTTCCGCATGCCTGCGGAAGATGCGGTCAGGGAAAGCGAAAAAGCCTGATACTGTTTGAAACGCAAGACCGAAGGGAAGCCCGGAGGGCCCGGAGACGGGACCGAAGGAAGCGTCCGTTCCTTGAGAACTCAACAGCGTGCCAAAAGTCAACGCCAGATATGTTGATACCC